>NZ_AJLG01000051.1 GCF_000258495.1 Pedobacter agri PB92 | reverse complement strand
ACGTACACACTTAATACATTTGCTAAAACTGCTCTGGGCTGCAATACATTAATAATCAAATCATTTCTGTCGACGCTAAAACTCTCTTCTTTCTGCGTATCATAGTCGTAACCTCTTCCGTTTTTATCTGCACCATAAGCGAACTGAATCTTGTTTTTCGTAAGCAAATCTGCCAGTTTTTTTAATCTTGATAAGTTACTGGCTTTAACAACATAGGTTTTATAAATACCAGGAGCCGTGTTCATTTCCTGCTGAAAATACTTTTTATATTCTTCCAGTAATTTGCCTTGATTTTGAGAAGATACCTCAATCGTTGACATTCCTGTTGCGAAATGGTGTGCAATACGATCTTTTAACGTTAAGGTATCACCATTGTTGGTTACCACTGATAAACCAGCCCTGATGCCACCTTGTTCGTAGGTCATGCCGATGGCACCATTATATAAGGGATAAGTATCACCATAAGACGGGTAAAGTAAATCGAAACGCTCTTTTGTAAAATATTGCCAGCCTTCTGCATCAAAGTATCGGGCATTATTTTTTCCCACCACGACCTGAAAACTTCTTTGCCAAGGGGTAATATCCTGGTGAACAGGCTCGGCAGCTGGTGCGAAATAATATGGCTCATTATAGCTTTGTTCATGAAAATCGACATGTACCTGAGGCATCCAGTTATTATATAATGCCAATCTTTGCTTACTTTCCATTTGGGTTTGCCAGGCCCAATCGCGGTTCAAATCGAAATAGTAATGGTTAGGGCGACCGCCTGGCCAAGGCTCTATATGCTCACGCGAAGTAGGATCTGAATTTGGTGTTTTACCTACAACGCTGTTGAAATAGTTGACATAGCGGTCTCTACCATCAGGATTTAAACATGGGTCAATGACTACTACCGTATTTTTTAACCATTCATTGGCTTGTGTATTTTGACCTGAAGATAAGGCATACAGCATTTTCATCGAGGTTTCGGTAGAGTTGGCCTCATTACCATGAACATTATAGCTTAACCAAACCAATGCAGGCTGCGATTTAAGATCAACCGTATTATCCGATCCTGTCGCCAGTTTTAAGTTATTGGTGCGTATTTGCTCTAATCTTGAGATATTTTCTGCAGATGATATCGCTACAGCAAGTAGTGGCCTTCCTTCATTGGTTTTGCCATATTCAATTAGTTTTATGTTTTTGGGTGAAGCTGCTGCCGTTTGTCTGAAATAATCTACTACCTTATAATGTGGTGTAAAGTGTGATCCAAGTTCGTAGCCTAAAAAATCATCAGGTGACTTTACTTGTGCAATTGCACCAAATGCTGAGATTACCAGGAGCAGGCAGAACGTTATGCTTTTCTTCATAAAACAATTAAATTTTATCTAATGTAGTAATTTTGCTTTTTGTTAATGCTAAACCTTAATTTTACAGCATATTTTTTACGAAGAACATGATTACAACCGCTCAATTCTACCACCATTTTCTTGAAAATCCTACCGTTTCAACTGATACCCGAAACATTACACCAGGCTGTATCTTTTTTGCACTTAAGGGCGATCATTTTAATGCAAATGAGTTTGCAGCGCAAGCATTGGAGAAAGGTGCATCGTTTGTTGTTATTGATGAGGAAATTTACGCCATAAATGAAAAATGTTTGCTGGTTGAAGATGTACTTACTGCCCTGCAGAATCTAGCCCGTTACCACCGCGAACAATTGAATATTCCTGTAATTGGACTTACGGGCAGCAATGGTAAAACCACCAGTAAAGAATTGGTAAATGCTGTTTTAACAGAGCGATTTAAAACATTTGCCACCTTTGGGAATCTCAATAATCATATTGGTGTGCCACTTTCAATTTTATCAATCACTCATGATGTTGAAATTGCGGTGATTGAGATGGGGGCCAATCACCAAAAGGAAATCGAGTTACTTTGTTCGATTGCTCAACCTACTCATGGCATCATTACCAATGTGGGCATGGCACACCTGGACGGATTTGGTGGGTTTGAAGGTGTAAAAAAGGGTAAAGCAGAACTTTACGCCTATCTGAAAGAAAACAATGGTTATACTTTTATCAATAGAGACAATGCTCATTTAATGGAAATGAGTGCTACCTCCGGATTAAATAAGCTGATATATTATGGTACTGAAAATGGAAACACCATAAAAGGCAATTTAAAAAGCAGTGATCCTTTTATTGAAGTAGAATGGACCAATCATGATGTTTCTTCTGTTGTAAAAACAAATTTAACTGGCAGCTATAACTTTGAGAATATTCTAGCCGCGATCTGCATTGGCGATTTCTTCGATATGAATCCTGAAGAAATTAACATTGGCTTGGCCAATTATCAACCCAAAAACAACCGTTCGCAGCTCACAAAGACGGATCACAATACAGTTATCTGCGATTTCTACAACGCCAACCCAAGTAGCATGACCGCGGCTTTAAACAATATTGCTGTTTTATCAGCAGATAAAAAATCAGCCATTTTAGGTGATATGTTTGAACTTGGTCCTGAATCTAACCTACAACATGAAAAGATTGCAAAGCAAGCTTTTGATAGTGGATTAAACCAGCTTATTTTGATTGGAAAGTATTTTTATGCTTTAAAGGATCAATTTGATGCATTGTTTTTTGAAACTCCTGCAGAAGCGGCAGCCTACATTCAGCAAAATCCAATCGAAAATCATCTGGTTTTACTAAAAGGATCCAGAGGGATGAAGCTGGAAAGTTTATTGCAGTATTTATAATTATATAACAGCAAAATACAGACACAAAAAAAAGCGCTGTAGATTTCATACAACGCTTCTTTTTTTGTTATTTAATAATAAAAGCAAGTGCTAAGGTGACTTATTTCACTTCTTCTATCAATACTCCCACATCACTTACCTCAACTAAGGGATTATCTCGCATGTTTTGTTCAATCTCAATTTCAAACTTGCCATTTCTGGGGAAACGATGATTTTCAAGTAGAGGTAGCGTGTAGCTAAAAACATTACCAGAACCGCTTCCGAGCCATTCGCCGTCATTCTTTGCCAGCTGAAACTCAAAACGTTGGTTAACCGTGTTTTTCCCGTCCTTAAAGTGAGCAAGAATAAAAATGTTCGAATATTTGTATTCTGCGGTATGCCTTAACTTAAAATAAACATTATAAGCTTTCGTATTATCTTTGATTTTAAATGAGGTGATAATGTGGTTACGATAAGTCCACTTGCGATCTGGAATTTCCACATTGCTATCAATAACATTAGACGAACATCCCACAAAAAGAGATGCCACCAATAAAAAGCAAAATAAGAACGCTGTCTTTTTATTCAGAAGCAGGTTTATTCTCTGAGCCATTTTGATTTCGGCGGTTATTGTTTTTCCTACGGTTATTTCTGTTTTTATTTTTGCTTTGCTCAGGTTTTGCACCCTCAACATTTAACTCGCCATCTGCTTTAGCTACAGGTTTTTGCTGTTGAGGCTTCGGATTATTGCTTTGAGGTCTCGGTCCCTGAACGTGCTGCGGTTTTGGAACCGCCTGTTGCTGGGGCTTCTGATTGTT
Source organism: Pedobacter agri PB92 (assembly GCF_000258495.1). Taxonomy (GTDB): domain Bacteria; phylum Bacteroidota; class Bacteroidia; order Sphingobacteriales; family Sphingobacteriaceae; genus Pedobacter; species Pedobacter agri. The sequence goes on along the minus strand of NZ_AJLG01000051.1, from coordinate 24,630 downwards.
GCCTTGTGGCTTCGCTGCCGCATTTTGCTGTGGACGAGGTCCGTTTTGCTGTGGCTTTCCCCCTTGTTGCGGCTTTTGTGCACCCTGTTGTTTATTACTCGGTGATGCATTTTTATCGCCAGCAGGAACACGTTCCCTTCGGTTATCGTTTTTCTGATTGCGGTTTTTCTGATTGCGGTTTTGGTTATTTCTCCCTTTAGAACGTTCATCCAAACGGGTTAAACTATCCTGACCCACTACATTTTCATAATCAAAAGATTTTTCCACTACCACAGGTGCAGCAATTTGAACAGCTTCCTCTTTTAAATTAGGCGCTTTTTTGCCAGCCTTATTCATTGCCATGATTTCTTTTACACGGGCGGCTTTCACCGGAATCCAGTTTTCATCGCCCTGGTAACTGAACCACATGATTTTTTTGAAAATATCGGTTTTCTGATGACGGGCATATCCTGCCTCAGTATCTAAATTTTCAATACGATCCGGGATATCTTTCAGCGCATCTAAATAAGTATCAAGCTCATAGTTTAAACAACATTTTAACTTACCGCATTGTCCGGCAAGCTTTAAAGTGTTCAAAGAAAGATTTTGATAACGGGCCGCGGCTGTAGAGACGGTTTTGAAGTTGGTTAACCAGGTAGAACAACATAATTCACGTCCGCATGAACCAATCCCGCCTAAGCGGCCGGCCTCCTGGCGCATACCAATTTGGCGCATTTCAATCCGGATCCGGAAACTTTCGGCCATTTTTTTAATCAGCTCACGAAAATCAACACGGCCATCTGCAGTATAGAAAAATGTAGCTTTTGTTTTATCAGCCTGGTAATCCACGTCGCTAATTTTCATTTGCAAACGAAGATCCAAGGCCAGTTTACGGGCTTTATGCATGGTTTCCCATTCCATTCCCTTAGCTGCATTCCATTTTTCTACATCAGCCTCTGTCGCTTTGCGATAAATTTTCTTGGTAACCTGATCCAAAGCCGTTTTACGGCGTTTCATTTGGATACGCACCAGTTCACCTGTTAACGAAACATGCCCTACATCAAAACCTCCGGTTGGCCCTTCAACAGCAACCAACTCGCCAATTTCTAAATAAATATTATCGTTATTAAGGAAAAACTCTTTACGCGATCCTTTGAATTTTATTTCTGTAACCTGAAAAGGTTTATAATTTGAAGGCATATCCAGGTTGGATAGCCAATCGTGAACTTCCATTGTCTGACACCCACCGGTGCCACATGAGCCATTACTTTTGCATCCATTAGGGGTGCAACCACCACCTGTTGAACAACTTCCACATCCCATATCTAATTGTATATATATTGAGTCCCCGCAGGGAGCGTTTTTAAACTTTATAATTTTTACCAACTGTAAAGATACATCTAAAAACAGAATTTTAGGGTTTGCATTCCTTTCGATGTGGTAATGTGCTTTTTCCAGTTCGCCAATAATGGCTTCGGCCATAGGCAAAGTGAGCACGTGAGTACTTAGCTTTTTTGCGGTTTCAAATGTTAAAGGGGGCAGTTTTACCAACGCTTCTGCACCACTTAAAATCAGGCAGCACTCCCGCAAATAATTTACACCATACTTTAAAAAATTCTTTTGATTTTCTCTTCCCCACTTTGCTGCATCATCTGTAAAATCGATCAAATCAGGTACTTTATTTCCGAATCCCATTCGCAGCCAGGCCGTAAAAGTTCCTGAGCTGTCGCTCTGCGTGTCGGCAGCCAGGGCTTTTGCTTCAATTAGATTTCCATCAGCAAGGAAAGCATAATCAATCGCCTGATGTGCTGTCAAGCCGCTAGAATGCATTAAATAACTGGAAACTTCTTCACCGGTCAGCTTCGGAATTTTCACAATCTGCGTTCGCGATAAAATGGTAGTTAGAATCTGGTCCTGACTTTGCGCAATCAAAATAAACAGCGTATTGGCAGGCGGCTCCTCAATTAATTTCAACAAAGCGTTCCCTGCTTTATCCAAATACTCAGGCAACCACATTATTAAAACCTTTGTTTCAGCTTCAAATGCTTTGTAACTCAGTTTTTTTATAATATCGTGGCACTCCGCAATCGGAATATTGGCTTGTTTATTAGCAGCATCCAGCTTCGATCGCCAAATATCCATATCAAAATAAGCATCATGCAACAGCATGTTTCGCCAATCTTCCAGCACATCAATAGCCGTTTTGGTATTTGCAGATGCAAAAAAAGGGTAAGAAAAATGCAAATCGGGATGAATCAAACGTTCATACTTTCTGCAGCTCGAGCATTCGCCACAACTATCAGCCTCTTGTTTATCTAAGCAATTGATATACTGCGCATAAGCAATCGCCAACGGTACAGCACCCGAACCAGCCGGCGACAAAAAAAGTTGCGCATGGCTCACGCGGTTTTCTTTAACCGTTTGCACCAATTGTTGCTTAACCTTATCCTGTCCGATGATTTCCTTAAACTGCATTTGGTGCAAAATAAGAAATAGATATGATATTCACCGCTTCATCTGGCCGAACTTGTTTCGGAACAGGTGAATTTTAAATTTTCAAGACAATAAATGGATGTAGAAAAGCAGCCTTTTGTAAATGCTTTATTTAGTGTGGTCCCTCTTTCCGCTATATCTTTTATTGTGAATGATCCGGCAGGGCATTAAATAGCTGCAACAATAAAAGGATGCCGCTGCAATAGGGTTTATTTACGCCGGCCTTGTTTTCAAAATAACAAGCACAAAAAAGGCCGCCCAAATTTGAGCAGCCAATTACGAAATTATCGAAATATTAAAATCTGTAACCAATACCAATGTTAGCACGAATTCCAGCCCATGGGCCTTTAAAATCTACCACTGCACCATTAGCGGTTACTGTACTTGAAACATTTCCTACTGGTAAATCAATTTCATCTAACTCGCTTTTCAAATCTTTTTGCTCCTGTGCTGATAATGTTTTTGTTCCTGCTAAATTTCCACGAGAAATTCCGTACTGAGGGCCAAAAAATCGACCAGTCTAAATAAAACTTATTGGCAATTTCCCATTGCGCACCAAATAAAACACCTGCCGTATAAGTATTTAATTTTCCACTCAATGGAATCATTTCTGTTCTGTTGTTAGAATCAAATTCGTAGTTGATAGAGGCATTATAGTTTGCATATTTTAAAAACGGAGCGATGTAAAAACCTTTAAATACACCCTTACCCATATAAAATTTAATCTCCGGTGTGATGGCAAAATTTCCCATCTCTAAACTTCCCAATTGATCATCAATGCTGTCGAAAGATGAACTAAAAGGCAAAGAACCTTTCGGCATCATCCTAACACCTAAGCCTACACTGGTTTTACCAAAAATGGCTCTTTCGTATTGAACATGAAGTGTTTTCAAGGCCAGTGACGGAAGATTTAACTTAACCAGGTTTTTCTCTGCATCATCGGCTTGATTTACCTTTTGCGCAAAACTGTTTAATGATAATAAGCCCATTGCAGCAATAAGGCTTAATGATTTTGTAAATTTTATTTTCATTATTTTTTTGTTTGATTCAGCTTTACTTTGCAAATCATCAGCCAGTTGTGCCAATGCCATTAACAGTTATAGACACCGCTTATTGGCTGAATACCAATGCAAACAGTGTTGAAATAAGGGGAAAAGTCGCCACATTTTTGGTGTCAAAAACCCATTTCTTAAAAAACCTTACCTTTGGACTTTTAAATATTTTATGGCTAGAATTTTGGCTTTTGATTACGGAACAAAACGCATCGGCATTGCAGTAACCGATCCTTTGCAGATTATTGCAACCGGACTGGATACCGTTCACCCTAAAAATGCCATAGAGTACATTAAAAAATATTTACTTGCCGAGCAGGTAGAAGCCTTTGTTTTAGGCGATCCGAAACAAATGGATGGATCAGATTCTGATTCTAAACAACATGTTAAAGGGTTTTCAACCTTGTTAAAAAAAGCTTTTCCAACTATACCGCAGCATTGGGTCGATGAACGTTTCACCTCGAAAATGGCACATCAGGCCATTATGCAAAGCGGCCTGAAAAAAACCGACAGACAGAATAAAGACCGGGTGGATACCGTTGCCGCGACGATCATTTTACAATATTTTATGGAAACCCACCGTTTATAACCCAATACATGAGCCTGATAAACGACGATTTACAACAACTGCTACTTAACTATTGCGAACCCGAGAGCGAATTGCTTCAACATATCGACCGCGAAACAAACTTAAAAGTTCTAATGCCAAGAATGCTTTCCGGCCATTATCAGGGCAGGGTTTTAAGTATGCTAAGCAAAATGGTTACACCAAAAAGAATTTTGGAAATTGGCACCTTTACCGGTTATGCCACCCTTTGTTTAGCTGAAGGATTATCAGCGGATGGGCTCATCTATACACTTGACATTAATGCCGAACTGGAAGATATGGTTCGGGCTAATTTTGAAAAATCGCCATTGAACTCCAAAATCAAATACATTTTGGGCGATGCAAACGAAACCTTAAATCAACTGGATGAAGTTTTCGACATCGTATTCATTGACGCCGATAAAAAAAACAATGGCACTTATTACGATTTAGTTTTCGACCGCGTTCGTCCGGGCGGAATCCTCATTGTGGATAACGTACTATGGAGTGGAAAAGTACTTCAGGAAAAACAAGATAAAGACACCAGAAATATCACTAGTTTTAATGATAAAATAGCTGCAGATGAGCGGGTTGAAAAATTGATATTGCCCGTGAGAGATGGGCTGTTTGTAATTAGGAAAATTGGTTAACTGAACAAATATCAAACTGTTCAATTGAATTAGGTTACCATTAAACGTTTCCAACAGTTAAACATTTAACCAAAACAAAAACTCGTTATTACGAGATACAAAGTAATCCGCAGCATGAGATTGCTTCGTACCTCGCAATGACGGCAAGAGAAAACAAAATGAAAAATATACTTACTTTTTGCCTTTTACTTTTAAGTGTAATTATAGCCAAAGCACAAGACACAGAAGATTATATTACAGAACATGTAGAAGTTGCTCAGGAATTAATGCGTGATCATAAAATTCCCGCCAGTATTATCCTGGCAGTTGCCATTCACGAATCTGCCGCCGGCAACAGCCGGATTGCGCAACATTTGAATAATCATTTCGGAGTTAAAGGTCCAAATAACAATGAGGAAATCCGCTCTGCTTACCGCGATTACGAAAGTGATGAAGAATCATACAATCATTTTGTAGAGCTGATGGAAACCAGAGCTCCGTTTAACAGCTTGTTCGATAAATATGATCAGTATGATTATAAAGGATGGGCCAGGGGAATTCAACGTTCGGGATATGCCCGCAGCCGCACCTGGGCCAGCCAGGTGATTGCCATGGTAAACAAATACAATCTTTATCAATACGATGAACGCCCGGAAGATTATGTGGAACCGATAACCAAGGCTAAGGTTTATCACCGCAAAAAAAGACTACTTCACGAATATATACCGTAAAGGCGGGCGACAACTTAGGCGCTATCGCCAAAAAGAAAGGTACAACAGTTAAATCACTGATGAAAAGAAACGGTCTGAAAAAAGTAAACCTAAAGCCAGGGCAGAAGATCAAGTTTTAAATGATACATAACACGTTTTAACTTGCCACCTTAAATAACCAATTAACAATTTCAACAATTAACCATAAAATGCATTTATCTTATCGATTATCTTTTCTGTTCATCATTTTAGCTTTTGCCAGTTCATGCAGTTCAAGAAAATTTTCGAAAAACAATAAACAGATTGAGAAGGCGGCCAATAAAGCCACTAACAACAGTTATAAAAGTTATAACACATTAAGTTATATTGACGAATTTAAAGCAGTGGCGATAGAGGAGATGAATGCCTTTGGTATTCCGGCCAGTATTACGCTGGCACAAGGAATTCTAGAATCAGGCAGTGGAAACAGCGATTTAGCAAAGTATGCCAATAACCACTTTGGCATTAAATGTACTTCTGACTGGAGAGGAAAAAACTATTTCCGTGATGATGATCAAAAAAATGATTGTTTCAGGGTATACAAAGATGCCCGTGAATCTTTTAAAGATCATTCTGAATTTTTGAAACGTAAACGCTATAGTTTTTTGTTCCAGCTGGATAAAAACGATTATAGAAGTTGGGCACAGGGTTTAAAAACCGCCGGTTATGCTACCAATCCAAAATATCCTGATTTACTGATTAATATGATTGAAAAGTACCAGCTTTATCAGTATGACCAATCAGAAAGCGAGAAACAAAAAATTGCCCGTGAAGACCGGGTTTTTTCTGAAATTAATCAAAACATCCCGCAGGAAAAAAAGAAGTTTACGCCTGTTGACACCCCTCCGCCTGGGGCAAAGCCAATTTTAGCCGATGGCAATTATACTGTTATTAAGGGTGATACACTTTTTAATATCGCAAAACGCTTTAACTTATCTATTGATGAACTGAAAATGTTAAACGAAATGACCACCGACGGTATTAAACTTGGGCAGGTGCTTAAGGTTAAATAATGTTAACGGTAAACATTGCCTGCCAGATATTTGTAGTTTTGTAAACACATGAAACTTTTTGTTGCCTTTATTTTATCCGTCGGCCTGGCTACATCGCTTTTTGCACAAACAAAACCGGTGCAGGGTATTGTCATTGATAAGGAAACGAAGCAACGCCTGGCAAAAGTTTACATTTATAACATTAGAACAGGAGATGGGTTATATAACAATACAAAAGGTGAATTTAGCACCTATGCAAATCCTGGAGATACCTTAGTAGCGGCGCTTGCTGGTTATGGCGTTGATACCATCGTTTTTAAAGGTCAAACCGCAGCTTATTTTCAATTGAAATCACTGGGAATTAGGTTAAGGGATGTTGTGATTCAGCAAAAAAGATTAACGCCACAGCAGCAATATGAAAAATCGGTTAGCGAATACCGCTACCAAACCATGAAAGGCAGCAGTAAAGATCTACTGAATTTAGGAACCGGTGGCGTGGGATTAGGCATTGATGCAATTTATAATTTATTGAGCCGTCAGGGTAGAAATGCCCGTCATTTACAGAAAATTTTAGAGAAAGATTACCGTGAAGACCTGATTGATTACCGTTTTAATGCTTCATTGGTACAGCAGGTTTTAAACATTAAAGAAACCGAACTCACTGATTTCATGCAACAATACCGGCCAACCTATCAGTTTGTGCTCGATGCTGATGATTATGCTTTTAACGTATTTATCCGAAATGCGTACAGAAGCTATCGCATAAATCCAAAGGCATTGCAATTGCCTCCTTTGCCGAAACTAACAATTGAAAAATTGTGAAAGCGCCCATTATCATCGTTAAGAAATTGCCTGCCGCAGGGATGGCTATATTTCCATTTATTCTGTTAAAATCAGAAAGACTTAAGGCCGACAAGGAAATAATCAATCATGAAAAAATTCATTTAAGGCAACAGCTCGAATTGCTGATTATTCCATTTTATGTGTGTTATATTATCAATTATTTGATTAATTTGATAATTTACAAAAAACACCATCTGGCCTACCGTAAAATCATTTTTGAACAGGAAGCTTACCGATTTGAAGGCGACTTAAACTACCTGAGGAATAACAGCTGGTATGGCTGGGTTAAATCGATATAGTAGGCTGCATTCGGCACATTGGCAACTACAAATCAGATATTCATTTTGTTAAACCCTTTTTATCTATAGATTTTTTCTTTTTCTTTGTATCCAATGAAGAATTGTTTAGCTGCCCTTATCCTTATTCTAAGTATCTGCTCCACAAAGTTATATGCACAGGTAATTGACACCGTTCCGATCAATACAAAAGACCTGAATATAAAGCTTAAACGTAGTCCTTTACCGAGCAGGCAAGGGCCGTTAAATTTTGAGCCTGTAAAAATCCCTCCCTTTGTTGTAAACGCGAAGGTAAACTACTGGAAAACCAAAACTTCTATTGGCATTAACGTAAACCAGGCACAATTCAGTGATAACTGGAAGGGCGGCGGTGTTAATTCCGTTGCTGTTGGTGGCTTACTCAACTGGAAAGCAGAATACAACAAAGCCAGCTACAGTTACGTAAGTGAGGTGATCTTGCAATATGGTAAAATCAAAAATAAAGATCAGTTGCAAAAGAAAACGAACGATCGAATTTTCTGGGATAACAAAGCATCGTTTCAATTGTCAAAAAACTGGTTTTTCTTCGGATCTGTAAACTTTGAATCGCAGTTTGATAGTGGTTATCGTTATTTTAGAGATGGTAATGGTGAAGAACAGCAAGTCTTGATTTCCAGGTTCATGTCGCCAGGTTATTTAACTGAATCAATCGGTTTTGAATACAAGCCAAACAAATATTTCTCCACACGAATTGGTACGGGTACTGCCCGCCAAACATTTGTTTTAGATACGGCAGTTTATGACAACAAAGCCAATGTATTTGGGGTTGATAAAGGCAAGCATTTTAGAAATGAGCTCGCTTTCCAGGTGGTGAGTGCCTTTGATAAAGATATTTTTAAAAACACCAACCTGAAAGCACGTTACGCCATGTTTATTCCTTATGAAGATATTGCTGTAAAACGAATCGATCATAGGTTGGATGTTGCCTTAACCGCAAAAATTAACCGTTTTATGAATACTAGTTTAACGGGTGTAATCCTGTATGATACCGATACTGATGCAAAGGTTCAGGCCAGTCAGACTTTGGCGTTGGGTTTTGCTTTTGTTTTCCCTCGGTAACGTCGGGGAGGTATATGGTCAATTTTAAACCCGCTTACGTTTCCTTTTTAAGTCAAGGTAATCGATAAAATACAGCACCTTTACTGATAGACTATTATTTTGTGGTGCTGATAAAATTCCGCTCAAATTGCGATTGTATCTTTCCATATAATAGGTTTGATAGGTCTCTGCTGCATCTTTGTAAGATAAGGTTAGCGTACTTCCAGGTGCGAATTGCCAGGTATAAATTAAATCGATATTGAAAACGTTATAGTTTCTATCAGTGCCAGTAGGCGTTGCGCCCTGATAATCTGCTAAATTTCCATCTGGTTTCAGCAGATAGAACGCTTTGTTTCTCCTGTCGCTCCAGTAATGGCGTAACACCACGGCAACACCCATTAAATTGGTAAACGTATACTTGGCATCAAAAGAGTTTTCTACCGTTCGGCGATCGTATTTAGAAAAAATTGACTGATTGCCCTGCATGGTGGTCCAGTTTACAAAATTGTAATTTGGATTAAAATTTAAATCCAGGCCGAATGCAACCTGATCATTTAACCTAAAATTTTGAAACAGATAGAAATTATACTCCTCTCCATTAAACAGGTTTTGCTTAAAATAACGAACGTTGCCACCAAAATTATAGGCTTTTGCACGATTGGGATTTACATATAAAGCGAGACCGAAATTACCAGGCGCACGATATACCTGTCCGTTACGGGATTCATAAAAATCGTTACCATTAGCAGCCCAGCTTACATCAAATTCTGCCGACCATAAGTTTTTAAATTGCACCCAGTAACCAGAATTAAGAGAAACTTTTTGATAGGCACTTGGGATTGCCCTTCTCGAATAAACTAAATTTAACCAGCTTTCGAACTGGTTATACCATTTCCCCGGCTTATAGATGCTATAACCTATTCCTGCCGTTTGATCTAAAAAGTTGTTATTTGTAAAAAAACCCATATCAGACGGATCGAATTTATTATCGGCATAAACCTGATTATAACGCCATGTGAAATTGCCACTTTGTTTTCCGAACCTTAAAATATAGCTGTATCCGGTTGAAGTCTCGGCTCCACGCAGGTAACTCATCTTCCCGCCCCCGTTTACGAAATACTTATTGCCTTTGCTGTTCAGGTTAAACAAAAGCGCAGAAACGTTCGCATCATAAGCACTTCCCTGCCTTAAAACATTTGTATTTACAAAACTAGCGGAGCTATTATTCTTTAATGATTGGTCGAAAACAAGGATATTGTAGTTAGTTAACGGTTGGGTTTCAACCTCCCGGAGATTTCCGTTAGCATCTTCTACCTCGGTTTGCATGTTACTGGTTATTGCATTAAAAATACCTATACCCAAACCTTTCGCCGTTCTGCCAGAAATTTTTGTTGCATTTAGCACTTTCGCTTCCGTTTGGTCTTTAATTATTTTATCAGTTGTACCAATTTCACTGTAATTAGAATAAGATGGAATGGAACCAATGCGTTTTGAATAAAACAAATCTCCTTTATTAAACAATTCGGTTCCTTCGGTAAAAAACTGCCTGTTCTCGTTAAATTTTACTTCAAATGGGGTAAGGTTTAAAATTCGGTTATCTGATTGCACCTGTCCAAAATCGGGCACCAGCGTCATGTCTAATGTAAAACTGTTATTGATGCCATACTTAACATCCATACCGCCATTAAAACGGGCAGTGGTATTTTTAACTCCAGGTAAATTAGCAGGGTAATGATTTACATAAGCCGAAAGATATGGAGAAAAAGAAAGCCTCAACGGAGGTTTAATATTGGTTAAGCCGGTCCACAAACCCTCCTGGTTGATGAAACCATTAACCGTTGGGTTAACAAAATTCCAAAAAGTTTGTGTATTACTTCTTTGTATTCTTCGGCTAAAATTTAAGCCCCAGTTTTGAACATCCTTACCAGAAAATCGCAGAGCTGAATAAGGAATTTTCATTTCACAGGTCCAGCCTAAATCATCAATTTTTACGGCACTTTCCCAAACGGCATTCCAGTTGGGGTCTTCATCACCAACCTGCGAGTATTTGGCATCAAACTGAACACCCGCAGCGGTTACAAAGAAGCCATTACCATTCATTTTATCGTAAAACGGATCGACAATGATGGAAATGAAATCGGCATTCCCGATGTTGTCGCGGGAAACCAATTCGTGTGACACGCTATCCTTGTCGTCATACATCCGGGCGTAAACATAAATGGCCACATCATCATAAAGCACCTTCATCTCCGTACGACGATCTTTTTTTTCTACCCTTCCCGGCACCGGTCTGATTTCAAAAAAAATCTGTAGCGATGGGTACATTTATCCAGCAAGCATCATCTAAAACACCATCAATTTTAGGCGTTTTAATGGTTCTTACTGCTTGCAATTCCTTTTGTTTAGCAGGATCCTGGGCAAAAGCAAGGCTCATAGATAATACCAACAAAAAGGTTAGATAGAATTTCATACGTTTGGTTTGGTAAGCATAAGACTATCAACTATTGTAAATGTTGCACATTTTAAAAATTATTTAGGTTTTTGAAGCGCAAATTACTGCATAAAACTCAACTGCTTCCTGTGTTTCGCTAATACGCTTCGCTTCGTCAGTACCTTCCTCGCTGCAGGGTACCGCTGCACCCAGGGCTAGTTGGCAAAAATGACACTTTTTTTAACGGTTGCTGGCTGGCCGTTGTACCTAAACCCGACAAAAGCGGAAATACTTTTTGTTGCAAAACCGGTAAATACCCCCCTCATGCTGCTAAAAAGATTGTAGCGAATGGCGGGACTACAGGCTGCCAAAGGCTACTGAACATTCATTTTCTAAAAAAGATTTTTGACTTTGAGGTGCAGCGATTTACAACCAAAATTTGATACATTTGCCTTTTATTAAAAACATTGGCTTTTACCGTGGGTAAATAGCTTACAGCTTCAAAAAACATGTTTGATAATTTACAGGACAAGCTAGATAGAGCATTTAAAGTATTAAAAGGACAAGGCAGCATTACGGAGATTAACGTGGCAGAAACCATGAAAGAAATTCGTAAAGCGTTATTAGATGCCGACGTTAACTATAAAACAGCTAAATCATTTACGGATGAGGTTAGACAGAAAGCTTTAGGCCAAAACGTGCTAACAGCGGTTTCGCCGGGCCAATTGTTAACCAAAATCATGAACGATGAGCTTGCTGCCTTAATGGGTGGCGAGGTGACCGAACTTGAAACCAAAGCAAACCCAACGATTATTTTAATTGCAGGTTTAAACGGTGCGGGTAAAACTACTTTCGCTGGTAAACTGGCTTTACACTTAAAAGGTAAAGGCAAAAAACCGCTATTGGTTGCTGGTGATATGTACCGCCCTGCAGCGGTAGATCAATTGGAAGTTTTAGGAACTTCAGTTGGTGTTTCGGTTTATGCAAACCGTGAATCGAACGATCCGGTTGGTATTGCTTTGGAAGGTATTGCGCATGGTAAACAAAACGGAAATAATGTAATTATTATTGATACCGCCGGTCGTTTAGCGATCGACGAATCTTTAATGAACGAGATTTCGGAAGTTAAAGCCAAAACACAACCACACGAAATTTTATTCGTAGTGGATTCGATGACGGGGCAGGATGCGGTGAATACGGCCAAAGTATTTAACGATCGCCTAGATTTTACCGGCGTTGTTTTAACCAAATTAGATGGTGATACCCGTGGTGGTGCTGCGCTTTCGATTAAATCGGTAGTAAACAAACCGATTAAGTTTATTGGTACTGGTGAAAAGATGGAAGCACTTGATGTGTTTTATCCAGACCGTATGGCATCGCGTATTTTGGGAATGGGTGATGTGGTTTCACTTGTTGAACGTGCTCAGATGCAGTTTGATGAGAAAGAAGCTGCCGAATTACAAAAGAAAATCCGCAAAAATAAATTCGATTTCAATGATTTTTATAGCCAGATTCAGCAGATTAAGAAGATGGGTAATATGAAAGATTTGATGGGCATGATTCCGGGCGTGGGTAAGATGATGAAGAATGTGGATATTCAGGACGATGCCTTTAAATCAATCGAAGCAATTATAAATTCGATGACGCCATTTGAAAAAGAAAATCCGGATGCGATTCAGCAAAGCCGCCGTTTACGTATTGCAAAAGGTTCGGGTAGTAAAGTTGAAGAGGTAACCAAGCTGATAAAACAATTTGAAGACATGCGTAAAATGATGAAGCAGTTTTCAAATCCTGCAGCCGCAGCAGCGATGATGAAAGGTATGCCGAAAATGCCTTTTGGAAAAAGATAGGTTTTGAACCAAAGGAAAGACTAGCGCTTAAAGCGAGAAGCATATTTTAAAAATTTGAAAATCCCAATCAGAAATGGTTGGGATTTTTTTATATTGGTCTCGCTAGTTTAGGTTTCCTAAATCGCTAACTAAATTTTATATTTTGGCTAAAGCCTTGGTTGCACACATTAGAGAACAGTCAGCTAAAGCAGACTGCAATGAAATCAAAGCGAAGCGTTAATGTTCATTCCCTATTTTTAACCTAGTCATGCCAAATCGTTTAACATTTCATTACCACTGGTTTCAACCATCGTATTTAAATATTTCTTTTTATATTAGAAAACCAAATATCATCCCCGAATAACAATAACATTCCAATGCTTTATTGAAATTTAATGCTTGTAAAAACATACGGGAGTGCTGTTTATGGTGTGAATGCGCTAACGATAACAATCGAAGTAAGTATTAGCGCCGGCAATAAATACTACATGGTGGGTTTGCCAGACAATGCTGTTAAGGAAAGTTTACAGCGTGTGGAGAGTGCCATTCATGTAGCAGGCTTTAGAATGCCACGGCAAAAAATTGTGGTTAATCTGGCTCCGGCCGATATTAGAAAAGAAGGTTCTGCTTATGATTTACCTATTGCAATTGGCGTTTTAGCAGCATCCGGACAAATCCCCTCAGAAGACCTGGAAAACTATTTCATCATGGGTGAGCTATCGCTCGATGGTGCCATACAACCGATCAAAGGTGCTTTGCCAATTGCGATTCAGGCACAACAAGATGGATTTAAAGGTTTTATTTTACCAAAGCAAAATGTCCGCGAAGCGGCAATTGTTGATGGCTTAATTGCTTACGGTGTAGAAACTTTGGCCCAGGTAATTGCTTTTTTTAACAAAAGCGAGCCTTTGGAACAGGTCAAAATTAATACCCGGGAAGAATTTCTGAAGAATATCAGCAATTACGAACACGATTTTGCTGACGTTAAAGGGCAGGAAAACATTAAACGTGCTTTGGAAATTGCCGCCGCAGGTGGACACAATGTGATTCTGATTGGTCCGCCGGGTGCCGGAAAAACCATGTTGGCCAAGCGTTTACCTACTATTTTGCCTCCTTTGAATTTGTATGAGGCTTTAGAAACCACCAAGATCCATTCTGTTGCCGGGAAACTATCTGCAGCTGATGCGTTAATGACTGTCCGGCCATACCGATCTCCGCACCATACAATTAGCGATGTGGCTTTGGTTGGCGGCGGAATGAATCCGGCACCTGGAGAAATTTCTTTAGCGCATAATGGTGTGCTCTTTTTAGATGAGTTGCCAGAGTTTAAACGAACTGTTTTAGAGGTGATGCGCCAACCGTTAGAAGATCGAAAAGTTTCCATTTCAAGGGCTCGGTTTTCAGTAGAATACCCGGCGAGTTTTATGTTAGTGGCTTCAATGAACCCTTGCCCATGCGGGTTTTACAACCACCCGGAAAAGGAATGTGTTTGTGCACCTGGAGTTGTTCAAAAATACCTCAGTAAAATTTCAGGTCCGCTTTTAGATCGCATTGATTTACATGTTGAAGTTACACCGGTAAATTTTTCGGAACTGGCTTCATCCCGCGAAGCGGAAAAAAGCGAACGCATTAGGGCTCGTGTAATTAGGGCAAGAGAAATTCAAGATCGTCGGTTTGCCGATAAAGAGGATTTACATTACAACGCACAAATGAGCCCGAAAATGGTTCGTAAAGTTTGTGCAATCAGCGAAGCGGGAACAACACTTCTAAAATCGGCAATGGAGCGTTTGGGTTTATCGGCCCGAGCTTATGATCGCATTTTAAAAGTAGCCAGAACCATTGCAGACTTAGATGGAAGTGAAACCGTGGAACTTGAGCATTTAGCAGAATCCATCAACTATAGAAGTTTAGATCGTGATGGATGGGCCGGCTAGGCGAAATTATTTGTGAAAACAGTAGTTTAAAGCCTGTATAGTTAAATATAACATGGTTGAAAAACACCATTACGATATTATTAGTGCAGCGAGAGAAATCCACAAAGCGGACTATTGGATAGCGTTGCCATGGATGCAGGAAACAGCATTAAAGTTGCAGCAAATAAACTTCCCAACAGAAATTTCGATGCCTGTTCCTTATAAAAAAAATAGAGGTAGCGTCAAATTTAAGATGTGATCTGTCTACAGAAAACTGCTAAGCCGTGAAGTAAACGCCTCAAAAACCATCGCTCCTATTTTTGAAGCACAAACGTTAACTTACATGAAATTGATAGAAGCGCCACAAGGTTTAATTCTAAATTTCAATTGTGTTAATATTTTTAGTGAAGTACAAAAGAAATTTATTAATGATTTTACCGATTTTAGAAGATTAAACGCCCCGAATGATCAGAACGCTTATAATTGAAGATGAACCCGCCATCCGCAAGGAAATCGAATGGCTTTTACAAAAAGAAACGCAATTTAACCTTATTGGCTTCGCCACCAGTGTGGCAGAAAGCTTGGTATTAATTAGAGCGACAAAACCTGAATTGATCTTAATGGATATTCAGCTGACTGATGGTACGGCTTTTGATATTCTGGATCAACTGGACGAAATTCCCTTTCGGATTATATTCATAACTGCTTACAACCATTTTGCTGTGAAAGCCATTAAGTTTGGTGCCCTTGATTATCTTTTGAAGCCCTTGGACGATGCAGAATTTAAATCAGCCTTATCTAAAATAATTACGGAAGACGAAAATCATCTGGCACAGCAAAAGCAACAGATCTCTATTTTAAAGTCTCAATCTAGTCATGGCGAAAGCGACTTAGATAGCCGCATTGTTTTACACACGTTAGAATTTTTGCAGGTGCTGCAACTGCGTGAGATTATCTATTGCCAAAGTGAGGGCGGTTATACGAACTTTTTTTTAACCGAAGGAAGAAGGATCATGATTTCAAAACCTTTAAAATTTTATGATGAACTGTTACCAGAAAAGTGGTTCCTACGTCCGCATCAATCTTATTTGGTTAACGTTTTATACGTAGATAAATTTTTAAAATCAGGAACCATCGTACTGAAGGATAAAACTGAAATCCCTGTCTCCGGGCGTAGGAAAGATTATATCCTCCAACACATCAATCACATTGAATAAGTATACCTCACCACTATCTCATGAACGTTAAATGGATAAAAATCCTTAGATGGACATTGGTTGTTTTTTTGTCGTTGGTTTTAATTATTGCGGTGGCTACATATTTCTATATGAAAAAGCCCTTGTTTGGAAAGGCTGCAGAAGGGGCAAGATTAGAACGCATGAAAAAATCGCCCCACTTTAAAGATGGTATTTTCCATAACCTCAACCACACGCCTGAACTTACGGAAGGATACACGATAACTGGTGTGATTTACGACAAACTTTTTGGCGATCATCCGAGGTTAAGTCCTGTAGATAGTATTCCATCTCAAAAAGTAAACCTGCTCAACTTACCAATTGATGCTAACGTTTTGGTTTGGTTTGGGCATTCGTCTTATTTTATGCAACTAGATGGAAAGAGAATACTCGTTGACCCAGTATTTAGTGGCAATGCTTCGCCAATTCCTTCAACGGTTACCGCTTTCAAAGGTACCGACCGCTATACAGTGGAGGATTTACCTGATATTGATTATCTTTTTATTTCACATGACCATTACGACCATGTGGATTATGAAACCTTAATAAAACTAAAGGCTAAGACTAAAAAGGTTTTTTGCGGATTAGGTGTAGGTGCTGATTTCGAAGCCTGGGGATATGACCTGGCCAATATTTATGAAAAGGACTGGAATGAAAGTATCGATTTAGGTAACGGATTTTTTGTTCATACTGCACCAACCCGGCATTTCTCCGGACGAGGTTTTACAAGAAATAATACGCTTTGGATGTCGTATATTTTTCAAAGTCCAACCATGAAAATTTATATCGGTGGTGATAGTGGCTACGACACTCATTTTAAGCAGATTGGAAATAAATTTGGCCCTATTGATCTGGCTATCCTCGAAGATGGTCAATACGATGTGAAATGGAAATATATCCATTTACTGCCCGAACAGGTTTTGCAGGCAGCGAAAGATTTACAGGCAAAACGTGTCTTTCCGGTACATTCATCAAAGTTTGTATTGGCAAATCATCCCTGGGATGAGCCTTTGGTTAAAATTACGGAATTGAACAAGGCAACAAAAATTCCTTTAGTTACGCCAATGATTGGCGAATTTGTTTACTTGAAAGCTACTGATCAGGTATTTAAACAATGGTGGATTGGTGTGAAGTAATCTTAACGAATAATAACAAGTTCCCTACGTTTTTAAAGTTTTTACTCCATCGGATAATAATGCGTATAAACATTTTTGAAAGATATAGGTATCTTAAAAGAAATAGCTGTAAAATTTAAGTGTTTTGCAAAAATTCTTCTTTTATGAATGTTAAACTGGTTACACTGATGATCATCATTGGTGCTTGTGTACAAAATTTGTCGTTTGCTCAATCAAAAAGCCGATATGAACTGCATGCAGATTCACTGTTAAAAGTTGGAGCGCTTGATAAAATAATCCCATATCTGAATAAAGAATTAAAACAGAACCCAAAGAGCGAGTCACTTTTGCGGCTGCTGGGGTTTTACCACCTTCAAAACAACAACCTGGTTGAAGGTGAAAAATATTATCGTAATGCTTTACTGATCAATGCAAAATGCGCTCGCTGTTATTTAAATATTGCCAGGATATACGGCGCCAAAAACAATCAAAAAGAAGCGACAGCTTACATAGATAAAGCTGTAATGACTGACCCGAAAGATGCATTGATTATTTCTAATCGTGGTAAATTGAAAGAACAGTTCGGCGATAAGTTCGGGGCATTAGCTGACCATAATAAAGCAATAGAAATGGAGCCTAGCTCCGCAGAATATTATACCTCACGTGGGGCTTACAATGCAAATAATGGCTATGAGAATTTAGCAATTACTGATTTTAATAAAGCAATTTCGCTATCTCCAGAGGCCTATGATGCATATTTCTATCGTGGCGGCGTATTTTACAGTCAGAACAGAACAGATGAAGCGCTAAACGATATCAATAGGGCAATTTCTCTGAATGATAAACAGGCTTACTTTTATAACGGCCGAGGTGCAATTTATGGCAATTTAGGTCAGTTTGATAAGGCACTTGCAGATTATACGCAATCGATAAAGCTAGATGCCAGGGCCATATCAGCATACCTTAACCGGGCGAAAGTTTATTATGAACTTGAAAATTTAGATGCCGCATGTAATGATTACCAAAAAGCCAGACAAATACTCATTGGCCAAAAGCTAAATGATTCAACTGAACTAAAAACTATTGATGAAGCAATTGCCGACTTCTGCGACGAAAGTATGCCTAGCTTTTACTACCAACGAGGTATCGCGTTTTATAATTTAAAAGCATTTGATAAGGCTTTAATCCAATACGAGAAGGGCTTAGAAAAGTTTCCGAAAAATGCCATGATACTTTCCTTTAAAGGGAATGCGTATTTGGCTTTGATGAACTATAAAAATGCCTTCGAAAATTATTCTGCTGCATTAGAAAATAAGGAGAGCATCATGGCAGAGATTAAGAAAAATTCCCGATTTGTAAATGCCAGCGAAGCAGATATATTGTCTTATTACAATTCATCTCTTGCATCAATTTATTTTGGTATAGCTGAATGTCAACATTATAGTGAAGACTTTGAAAACGCATTAATCTCAATAAACAAAGCGATTTCACTGGCGCCAAATCTTAAAGAATTAAATATCGAAACTTACTATAACCGGCGTGGCCTGATTTATCTGGCAACACAAAAATATAATCTCGCCTTAAATGATTTTAATAAAAGTATCCAAATTAAACAGGACTACGCAATAGCTTATGTTAATAGGGCCGTAGCCCGCATGAGTATGGCGGATGGAGGTAAACAATCAGCATCCCGGTTAAGCATCAAATCACCAAATCTACCCGCTAACGTGGGTTGGGTGTTTGATCAAAAATCATCAATTAAAAAATCAGAAAATGATTTTTCAGCGGCGCTAGCTGACTGCAATAAAGCAGTGGAATTAGATAAAAATTTAGCTTATTCATACTATGTAAGGGGATGGATTAAACAAATTTTAGGTCAGAACGACTATTGCATCGACATACTCACAGCAAAAAAAATGGGATTGGAAATTGATGACAGGATGCTTAAAAGTTGCAACCAATAATTGAAATGATGAGATATCTGGCTTTATTTTTTATTTTACTTTCGTTTGAAAGCATGGCTCAAACACTTCCTGATTTTATTCTTCCTGCCGGAAGAACCAAGGTGTTGGAAACTAAAGGTGATTTGGACAAGGATGGAATTGACGAGGTGATATTTGTTTACAACTCCAATAAGAGAGTCGATCGCACAGGATTTACCAGAGAATTGTATATCTGTAAAATGCTTAACGGCAAATTAAAACTCTGGAAAAAGAATACATCTGTTTTATGGAACAGCGAAGATTGCGGATTCTGTACAGATAATGGCGTTGACTTATCCGTCATTATAAAAAACAACACAATTATCACGCAGCAAACGTTTTGGCACAATACAAGGCATACCAGCAAGCACAAAAACATTTATCGTTACCAAAATAATGATTGGTTTCTAATTGGCTCTACCTATAAAGACAGTTACAATTGTGGCTATCAACACACCTACGATATTAATTTTTCTACCAAACAGGTTCATGTTCGGTATGATGATGAAGATTGTGAGGATTCTGTTCAATCGCACCCTGCTACAGAAAAAAAATTCAAATATCCTTTCACATCCGTTCCAAAAATGGATGGATTTATACCCGGCAGGATAGAAATAAAAATCCCGAATTCCAATCAGTTCTTTTATTATTAACGTTACTTTAAAATCAAATAATTAGCAGTTGCGCACAAATAATTGTTAAATGTTAACGAATAATAAATGGCTCGAAATAGCTGAACAGCTTTATTTAGCTTAGTACCATAAATCCAAAATAACCTCTACCTATGAGGATCATTATTTGCGAATGCAATTTTTGTTTTGGTTTATATAGCTGTTGGTTTTAGAAAGTAACGTCTCTTAATTGGTGAAAAAGGAAGTGTAAAACTTTGGTAGGTGTATCCAGCATTTACTGTGTTTTATGCTTCCACATCATTCGAAAAACATTCGAGCACTCATCCTGAAGTATAATCTTCCATTTTTTAATGCGGTAATATGAGTTGTAGGTTATCACGCATATAGCAAACGGTTAAATATGGCAAATAAACTAATCCTTCTCAGATTTTACTTCTTTATTTCGGGCTTAATTATCCTGAATATTTGCCTTTACAGTTTCGCAAGAATGAGTTTCACCGGTTATTGGAGCGATAGAGTAATCTTTTGGCTTTGGCTTTTGGCAACACCAATTGTGGTCTTTCTTTTCTGGAAAAAGATAGCAACTAAAATATATTTCTGGTTGCTCATTGCCGGATTAATTTTAACCATTCTACCGATGGCATTGCCTTTTTTTGGCATTCTGTTGTCTGGTTCTGGTAGCGGTAGATTAAATCATTTCAACCTCGGGAATAACATTCGCGTACAAACTGTGAATTATGGTGTAATGGGCAGACCACGTTTGCAGATAGTAAAGGATGGTTTGCTGTTTGATAAAATTAAACTCGAAGATGGTGATGAGATTTTTACAAACGATACCACTTGGATCGAAGTAAAGGACGTTAATGATCCGAGAAATATCATTAAATCTCCAGAGCTAAAAACTTTAGAGATTAGAGATGCTAAAAATGCAAAATTGATCAACCAAACCGATACCAGTCTAACCGTAAAATATTTCTTTGAGAAAGACACTGTAGAAACCATACACGTTTTCATAGAAAAAACGTCATTTAATTATTAGTCGTCATGAAAAGAACGAGGAATTGATATGGAAACCCAAAGCTCACATCATCATTAAAATAAAAATATGAATAAACACCTACCTATTTTCATCCTTACATTTTTATTTTATTCATTTGCCAACGCCCAAAATTTCGATGTGCGAAAACTTACCCTCAAAAGCGATGTGATTTTGCTGTATGACCAAGACAGCATTGCCTATATTGATGATGTTATAAATGACCACACTACAAATCATTTCTACCAGTTGAAAGCCGTTACTCAAACAGTAAAAAACACGGTCGGTTTTAAATACGCCAACACCAAACTACCTTACCTGGTAGAAAATGAAGATTATTTTAAAATCTTCGAAAAAGGCGATTGTATGGGAATTGGATATGCTACACCTATAGGTCCAAGACCAAAGTATTACGGCATGCTTTTTTTTGCAAAAAGGAGCAAAACAATATCAAGTAATTGGAATTGTAGAAAACAGAAATCCATTCGCCAGTTGGCAAGATTTAATCAAACAAATACAAAGTGTTTCGACACTCGAAAAAGTTAAAGACCCAAAAGAACGTTACACCAAATCCATCGATTGGTTTTTGGATAATAACGTAGCGCCCGATGAAAATTTTGTTAAATATTATAAGCAAAAAGGCATCCTTAAAACCGATACGGCCAAACTTAACGAACAGCAATTGGCAAAAGCAAGAGCCTTATTTTTTAATGGTAACGAAACCTTTTTAGACTTAATTGCCAACACCAACCAAACCGAAATTAAAGATTATTACTTGCAAAAATTAAAAGATATTTCCTTTCAAAGTGAGTATGAATTTGGCGATTGCCTACGCTTTAGGAGAGTAGTCTGTATGCTTACCAACGATTTTAACAACAATTACGACGACGTAAACCGAGTGCTTTCTGATTTGCTAACTAAAGACGAGCTTGAAAACTACAAGAAAAAACCAATTATGCTATATCTTATCGACCTAATTGAGAAAAAAACCTACAAAACGGGAGCCTTTTCCAGTAGTAAACTATAACCTAAATCAAAATGAAAAAACATATTTTAAACATCTTAATTTTATTTACTCTTGTCACTTTTTCTGCCTGCCGAAACGAAGAAAAAACAAAGGCAAAACCAGCTGATACGATAGCGCATCAACCCGATACCTTAAACACAAATAAACTGGAAATGCCATTGCCTGCATTCCCCAATATGGCATATAAAGTCGAAAATCTCATCCCAAAAGATTACGAAATTGACTTAGAAGCCGATGGCGATTTGAACAATGATGCCGTAGCAGACAAAGTAATTGTGTTAGTTAAAACTACCGATACCACAGCGCTTCGCCCAATGTTGGTATTGCTCAAACAAGGAGAGGCTTATAGCGTTGACGCCATTTCTTATACCGCTTTCGACCCAAAATATCGTGAAGATGGCTTTAAAAATTATGATTTCGAAGAGGTAAGCATTGATAGCGGAAAACTGGTAACAACTATGCAGGCAACTGGTCCTAACGGCAGTTTAGAAGGTACTTACAAATACATCAACGAAGAATTGGTGCTCACTCACATTACCACTTTTAACATGGGCGCCGGTGGCCAAACCGAGCAAAAATTCGATTTGCTAAAAGGTATTTACGAGCAAACCGACATCAATACCATGAAGGAAGATATGCCTAGCGAAACCACCACCAAAAAGTATAAAATACCAAAAGCAATTTTTAAAGATGCCGATCCGAGGGCGATTATGACTGAGGCCTTTAGAAAAGTTGGGCATTAATTTGAAAATTAAAGTGCAGGAGTTGATGGCGGTTTTCAGTCCCGCTATTGCCAATAGTCCTCGCTTCCCGAGAAATCGGGAGAGGCTTTGCCTCGCTCCGGGCTATTTGGCGCTATCGGGTTTATGTACAGAGTTTGTGCAGGTAAAACCCACCCAAAAGCATAAAAAAGAAGTTATATAGCCCCGACATACGCGAATTCCGATTTATCGGAAGTAGCATTGGCGGGAACAAACTTTAAAATTAGCACAGGTTCTGCGCTTCAAAAAAAGAATAAAAAAAATAGAAAAAACTTAACATCTTATTCGTCATTTTAATTTCAACATTAATTTCTTGCGCACAAGAAAAAACGGCTAATCAACCAAAAATAAAATCGGAAGAAGTAATCTTTTACAAAGTAGACGAAGGTGGCACCCGAACCATACGAGAAGGGGCAGGTATGGACGAATTGGTAGAATATAACTCCGATGGAAATATAGAAAAAGTATATGTAATTGAGTTCGATCAAGCGAAGAACAAAAACACTTACAACTTACACGAACGCTATTTTTATGAGGATAAAAACCTGACCAAAAAAGAAAAAATAGGTTACCGAACTGGCGAGGTTTACGAAGAAATTTCGTGTAAATACCAACAAAATAAATTGCTTAGAAAAGATGTTAAAACTATAGAAAACGGTAAAGAAGTGCTCAAGAAAAACGGCAGTTTTTATTCTGAATATACTTACGAGCCTAACAAAGAAACAGGCAAAGTTTACGAATATGACGAAGAGAAAAAAACTTTTGTTTTAGCTTACGTTCAGCATAAATTTTTCGATGCTAAAAAAAATCTTATCCAAGAAAAACTGGAAGACAAACACGGCGAAATCTATCAGCAAAATCATTTAACCTATAACTCTGAAAATAAGCTCATTAAAGATACGCAATCAAAACGCTTTCCATCTACCGTAACTTATCAATACAATAAAGAGGGCGATGTAACGGAAAATAATTATGAAAGCGAGGGAACCATTGTGACTAAAAAATATGCCATTAAATATGATTTTAATGGCAATTGGATTGAAAAGACAGAGACAAAAACGTCAAATAGCAAAAATTACATCCCTGACCCTACTTATATCATCAAACGGAAAATAGTTTATTATTAAATGAAACTCTGGACTAAAGCTTTAGCGGTAAAAAAAGGAAGAATAAATATTTTTTCGGCTGGCTGTTCGTAAGTCGTTTGACAACTTTTTTACAAACACAATGTCAATTAATCAAATAATCAGTCTAACTACGCAAATATGGGCCATATAAACGCGAATAACAGAATGCTGATTTTGATTGTTAAATAAGCGGTATCTTAATATTCAAATGAAAAAATTAATCTTTCTTCTTTTGGTTTTAATTATTGGTCCATCGCTAAATGCCAGCGAATGTTATCACTATCATACTTCCACACAACATGCCATTATCAAGAATGAGCGTGGCTTATTTTATCAGTTAACAGAAAAAGACCCGAACGGTTTTAGCTATGTTCGGCAAATTAATAAACCGATAAAAGGAATAGACCTGGCAACTTACAAAGCCATTGGCGAAGATGAAAGCACTTTTATGTTTAGTGATAAAAATGGCTTTTATCAGTTAGAAAAAGATCGTCAGTATGAAGATCACTTAGCCATTTATTCGAAGATTTTAGGCGCAAATCCAAACCAAAAACATATCAACGGACGTTTGTTTTTAATTGATGGAAAGTGGAGCTACATTATTGCATGGGGAAAGGATACAAAAAAAATAATCCTGAATGGATTACCCCAAAATATTACAAATGTTAAATGCTTCAGTTCTGGCCTATATGTAAAAAGTGATAAACAGGTGTTTTCAATTTATATTGATTTTTACACCCAAAAGGCAACTGTAAAAACTATCCCAAACTTAAACCCAGCGCAATTAGTTTATTACGCTTGTAATCCCCGAGAAAATGAAGATTTTATTGCGGATGAACAGCACAT
>NZ_AJLG01000050.1 GCF_000258495.1 Pedobacter agri PB92 | reverse complement strand
TCTGGAGTGGTTAAAAAATGTGCGGAGCCCATTCGATGAATGTTTTGATTTTGTTGTACGAAGAATTTGTAAGCTTTGAAAATCATAGCGAATAGCCCAAATCAATTTGAGCGTTAGATTATCGAAAAAAAAATCCCGTTTAACCTCTCCAGGTAAAACGGGACTAAAACCTAAAACAAAATCCGTTTCATTTGACAAAACGTACAACTTGTGTGTTGTATAGTAATAGACAATATTTGCTGGTTAAGGTTTAATAGGTATTAAATAATTTTATTTAAAGCGGTTTATAAAAACTCAATAGATACAACTATATATTTTATATTTGTTCATTATTAATACTAGTATAGAAAATGGCGGTAAGGGGAAACCAGTTTAAAACCAATACATTCAGAGATAAAGGTGCTGAAAATGCATCAGGCAGGCCATCATCTGGTCGCCAGCCAAAAGAAAAAAGAGAATATCTACCTAGCTTCGACTTGCAGGATGGACGTGCAATTAAAATTGTAGGCTTATTTTTTGTTATACTTTCACTTTACTTTTTAATTGCTTTTACTTCTTATTTATTTACTTGGCAGGATGATCAAAGCTATGTAATTGATGCGAATGGAGGTTGGGGAAACCTTTTCAAAACTGCTGAAGAACTAAAGGATTCGGGTGTTGTCATTCCTGTAGTGCAAAACTGGCTTGGCAAGTTTGGAGCGTTATTGTCTCACCAATTTATTTACGAATGGTTCGGCATTGCCTCGTTTTTATTCGTTCTGGCATTTTTTATTATTGGTTACAGGCTATTGTTCAAGGTTAAAATTCTATCAATTTCGAAAACCTTAGGATATAGCTTTTTCTTTCTGTTGTTTATTTCGTTAACCTTGGGCTTTGCCCACAGTTTTTGGTCAGAATCGCCACATTATGTTGAAGGTGAATTTGGCTATTGGAGTAACAAATTGCTTGCAGCACAAATTGGCGCTGCGGGTGTTGCAGGTTTAATCGCTTTTGCGGGTTTAACAATCTTAATCATCGCGTATAACATCGATTTTAAATTTCCCGAACGTAAGGAAAAGGAGGTTTATCTGGATAACGAAACACCTGATTACGTGAACGAAGTTCGCGAGAAGTTTGCGCAGAATAGGGAGGTTGAACAAGTTGCTGAACCAATTGAATTTCCGGTACGCGAAAAACCAGTTGTTAATCAAGAAAGAAAGCAGCAAAATGTGGTCATACAGCCAAACCGCTATGAAGACAAGGCGCCGGAGGAAGAAGTTGTTACACCGGTAACATTGTCGCCCCTCGCCACTAACTTACCTTTAACTACTTCTGCGGCAGCTGCATCAGCTATGCCTTTAACGGTAGAGCCAGCTGTTGAAGAAGAAGAAAAAGAACCAGCTTTTACTATTGAGAAGACTGAGGAGGAGAAAAAATCAGATGATTTGGTAGAACAGTTTGGTAACTATGATGAAAAACTGGATTTATCCGGCTACAAATATCCAACTGTTGATTTGCTGGAAAACTACGGTACCAATAAGATTTCAGTTAACGCCGAAGAGTTAGAAGCCAATAAAAATAAAATTGTAGAAACGCTGAATCATTATAATATCGAAATTGATAAGATTAAGGCTACCATTGGTCCGACAGTAACTTTATACGAAATTATTCCTGCTCCTGGAGTAAGGATTTCGAAGATTAAAAACCTGGAAGATGATATTGCCCTTTCATTAGCGGCTTTAGGTATACGTATTATCGCACCTATGCCTGGTAAGGGAACCATTGGTATCGAGGTACCAAACCAACATCCGGAAATGGTACCCATGCGCAGCATTCTAAATACTGAAAAGTGGACTTCCAATACGATGGATTTGCCGATTGCTTTGGGTAAAACAATTAGCAACGAGGTATTTATTGCCGATTTGGCGAAAATGCCTCACTTACTCGTTGCCGGCGCTACCGGTCAAGGTAAGTCGGTGGGTATCAACTCTATTCTGGTTTCGCTGCTGTTCAAGAAACATCCCGCCCAGTTGAAGTTTGTTTTGGTCGATCCAAAAAAAGTAGAGTTAACTTTATTTAACCGGATTGAACGTCACTTTTTGGCAAAGCTTCCTGGTGAGGCGGATGCCATTATTACCGATACAAAGAAAGTAGTGAATACATTAAACTCTTTATGTATCGAAATGGATCAGCGTTACGATTTATTGAAAGATGCGCAGGTTAGAAATCTAAAAGAGTATAACGATAAATTTATCAAGCGTAAGCTTAACCCAAATAACGGGCACAGATTTTTACCATTCATTGTATTGGTGGTAGATGAGTTTGCCGATTTAATGATGACTGCGGGTAAAGAAGTTGAGGCCCCGATAGCCCGTTTAGCTCAGTTAGCACGTGCTATCGGTATCCATTTGGTTTTGGCCACGCAACGTCCTTCGGTAAACATTATTACGGGTACAATTAAAGCCAATTTCCCGGCGAGGTTAGCATTTAGGGTTTTATCTAAAATCGATTCAAGAACAATTTTAGATAGCGGCGGTGCCGACCAGCTGATTGGTCGTGGAGATATGCTTTTATCTACAGGTAGCGACTTAATCAGGCTACAGTGTGCTTTTGTTGATACACCAGAGGTAGATCGAATTTCTGAATTTATCGGTAATCAACGCGGCTATGCTGATGCATATCAGTTGCCAGAGTACATCGACGAAGCCGGCGAGGGCAGTAAAGCCGATTTTGATCCAAATGAACGTGATAAGTTTTTTGAAGATGCTGCGAGGCTTATCGTAATGCATCAGCAAGGTTCTACATCATTAATTCAACGTAAACTAAAGTTAGGTTATAACCGTGCGGGAAGAATTATCGATCAATTAGAAGCTGCGGGTATTGTTGGGCCGTTTGAAGGTAGCAAGGCCCGTGAAGTTTTATACCCTGATGAATATTCTTTGGAACAATTCTTGAATAGCATGGACGACAAGGGGTAGATTAAACCAATGGTTTAAAATTTACTCAAACGTTTCAAAGAAAATTTAAATACACAAGATGAAGAAATTAATTTCAGCATTAATGGTTGTAGTTGCTTTTACAACATCAACTTATGCTCAAACTGACGCGAAAGCTAAGGCAATTTTAGCGGAGGTAAGCAAAAAATACAAATCGTATAATATCGTAAAAACCGATTTTACTTTTACTTTAGATAACCCAAAAGCGAAAGTTAAAGAAACGCAGCAAGGTACGCTGTATGTTAAAGCCAACTCCAATAAATATAAAGTTGCAATGACTAACCAAGAATTGTTTAGCGATGGTAAAAGCCAATGGACTTATCTTAAAAAAGATAAAGAAGTTCAGGTAAGCAGTATTGATCCAAATAGTGATGCCATAAATCCGGCGAAAATTTTCACCGTGTACGAAAAAGGTTTCAAATACATTTACACAGGCGACGAGAAAGTTGGTTCTAAAACTTATCAGATGATCGACCTAACTCCGGTTGATACCAAAAAATCAATCTTTAAAGTTCGTTTAAGCATCGATAAAGCAGCTAAGCAAATTGCTAATGTTGTATTGTTCGATAAAAATGGAAATAAATACACTTACAATGTGAAAACTTTTTCACCAAATGTAAACGTTCCTGAAACTACATTTGCTTTCGATGCCAAGAAATATCCAGGTGTTGAAGTAGTAGATTTAAGATAGTTTTATCCGCCTTGCGGTATTGAAGGTTCAGTTGGAAACAGCTGAACCTTTTTTATTTAAAGATTTCGCTAAACAAACACGGAATACACGCAAGATGTTGAATCTATATAAAGCGTTCTCGCCAGCATAACGTGAACAGATTTGTTAATTCAGAATCTTCTAGGTATTTGAAAGAAATCATATATCGATTAATTGTAAACCTCAAAACTTCTGATATGGTAAAAGATAATTTGAATGCTGCTTAGATTTCTCTAAGTTTGTTCCAATGTCATTGCCGCTAACAAATCATACTTTAGAAAAACTGGAGCAGTTGCTTTTCGCAATGGGTTTTAAAGTTCGTTACGAGAAAGGAAATTTTAAAACCGGTTCTTGTTTGTTAGAACATAATAAAATCGTAGTGGTAAATAAATTTTCCAATTTGGAAGCGAAAATTGCAGCCTTGGTAACTTTGGTGAAGCAAACCCGTCCAGATGAAAATTTACTAGATGAGAAGCAGAGACAATTTTTTCATTCTTTACAGCAAACAGCGTTATTTTGATACAGATACAAGCAGCAAACCGCACACATAGAAAGGAAGGTTATTTAAAATGATCGTAACTTTTTTG
The DNA here is from genome assembly GCF_000258495.1 of Pedobacter agri PB92. Classification (GTDB taxonomy): domain Bacteria; phylum Bacteroidota; class Bacteroidia; order Sphingobacteriales; family Sphingobacteriaceae; genus Pedobacter; species Pedobacter agri. The sequence goes on along the minus strand of NZ_AJLG01000050.1, from coordinate 24,102 downwards.
GGCACAGGTACATCACAAGGGGTTCCAGTAATTGCTTGTAAATGCGAAGTTTGTCAATCAAATGATAAGAAAAATAACAGGTTAAGAACCTCCGTTTTGATAGAAACCAACGATAAAACCATCGTTGTAGACAGTGGTCCGGATTTTCGTTACCAATTGCTACGTGAAAAAGTTGAAGATTTGGATGCGGTATTATTTACTCATGAACATAAAGATCATATTGCCGGTTTAGATGATATACGCCCATTTAATTATCTGTTAGGTAAGGTAATAGATGTTTACGCCACAGAGCGGGTTCAAACAGCGTTGAAGAGAGAATTTTATTACATTTTTGCTGAAACTAAATACCACGGATTACCTCAGATTAAACTTCATACGGTTAATAACGGAGAAAATTTTAAAATAGGTGAAACAGAAATAATCCCGTTGGAAGTGATGCATCATTTATTGCCCATAACAGGATACAGAATAGGTGACTTTACCTACATTACTGATGCAAAGACCATTTCTGAAACAAGTTTTAATAAAATTAAAGGCACAAAAATACTCGTAATCAACGCCTTGCAGAAAGAACCGCATATTTCACATTTTACGCTAGACGAGGCTGTCACATTTGCTGAAAAAGTTGGTGCAGAAACTACTTATCTTACACACATCAGTCATAATTTAGGATTACATGATGTGGTTGAGAACGATTTACCTTCAAATATTCGCTTGGCTTACGATGGGCTGAAAATAGAATTGTAAATCACTGTTCGCTAAATCCAAAATTAAATTATATTTGCACTCCACTTACTCGGGTGGCGAAATTGGTAGACGCACCAGCTTGAGGGGCTGGCGCCCTTACGGGTGTGGGAGTTCGAATCTCCTCTCGAGTACAACCGGGCTTTGACAAAATCAAAGTCCGGTTTTTTTATGTCAATTCGGTTTGAGTTTCCAATATTCTTAGTTTAGGTTCTTAAAACTAATAGATGAAAAGCGTTACCTAGCTATTACTTAATAGCGCAAGTGTTTGGGTTCTAATGAACGCTTCCTTGTCTTTTTTTACTTCTTCGAGCATTGCTTTTCTTTCTTCTGTAAGTGTAAAATATTTATCCGCCCATAAGTTGATTTCCATCATTAGGGGAAGTAAGTCTACGCCTTTTGCGGTTAGTTTATATAAAACTTTGGCTTTGCTATCGGGGTGGTCATGCTTCGTGATTATTCCATTTGTTTCGAGGGTTAGCAATCTGGAAGCTAGAATATTGGTCGCTATTTTTTCATCCGATTTTAGGAAATCGCCATACGTACATTGTTTAGCAAACATGAGGTCTCTAATAATAAGCAATGACCATTTGTCTCCCCAAATATCCAATGAATTGCTAATAGGGCAATCAGATCTTTTTTTAACATTTACCATAAACTAATTTTTTTAAAAAAAAACACTTGCAAATTAAAAGTTGTTTGTATGTTTGTACTTGCAAAACGCAAGCAAATTTATAAAATTTAAGTTACAGATGCAATGAAAACAACAGGAAATACAGTATTCATCAGTGGTGGAAGCGCCGGAATAGGACTGGCCATAGCTAAAAAAATGAGCGCATCAGGCAACATGATCATCATCAATGGGCGTAGCGAAGAGCGACTTCGCAAGGCATTGAAAGAACTTAATAATGCTGTTGCCATACAGGGCGATTTATCCGTGAAGGCAGACAGGTTAAAAATTGCTGAAGAATTAAAAACTAAACACCCGAAATTAAATATTATCATCAATAATGCTGGTGCAGCTTTTATGAATGATTTAAGTGATGTAAATAACAAGTCCGCAGAAAAAGCTTTCGAGGAGATCAATACCAATTACATCAGTGTTATTGATTTCACAGCCCTGACTTTGCCGCTGCTTTTACAACAAGAAGATGCGGCTATTGTAAACGTTTCCTCTATAGCAGTATTTAGGTCGAATAAATATTTACCTACTTATTCTGCGAGTAAAGCGGCATTACACAGCTATACACAAGGCCTGAGAGATACTTTTTCAGAAAATAAAAAGCTCAAAGTATATGAACTATATCCACCTTTGGTAAATACCGAATTTTCTGCAGAAATCGGTGGGGCAAATGGAATTCCAGCATCCCAGGTGGCAGATGAATTGTTTGTGGCGTTAGAAAGAAATCAATTTGAGGTTCCGGTTGGCGACACCAGGAAAATCCACGAATTAGTTGTTCCAATTACAGAAAATGTTACTCTCTAATTTCAGTAGGTAATGGATTTAAAAGGAAAAACAATCCTGATTACAGGCGGTGGTTCGGGTATAGGACTGGAAGCTGCAAAGCAATTTTTGGAAATTGGCGCAAAGGTTATTGTTACAGGCAGAAATCAGGACAAATTGAATGCCGCAAAGAAACTGTACCCTAGTTTAATCGCTATAAAAAGTGATGCAGGTAATGAAGCAGATGCCCAATTGCTTTTTGACAAGGTTAAAGAACTTGGCGGAATTGATATACTGTACAATAATGCCGGTGTTGGTATTCCTCCTGCCAACTTAGGTGTAGCAAACGACAAGCATATCAAAGGTGCTATTTATGAAATGGAGGTCAATTACCTTGGCGTTATCCGCCTGAACAATCTTTTTATCGAAATGCTCAAATCAAGAAAAGATGCGGCAATCATCAATACCACTTCCATCTTAAGTATTGTACCATCAATGTTAGAAGCGACCTATTCGGCATCAAAATCTGCATTGGCCTTCTATACCAAATCTTTAAGAAGACATTTACAAATCTTGAAGAGTAACATAAAGGTTTTCGAACTGTTGCCACCATTAGTAGATACGGAAATGGTTGCAGACCGCCATGATAAAAAAATAAGTCCGGAAAAATTGGTGAACGCACTGATAAGAGGATTGGAGAAAGACCAATATACCATCCGTGTTAGCGATACAAAGTTGATCTATTTGTTCAACCGACTTTTCCCTAAATTGGCATTTGGATTAATCAATCCAAAGAAATCAGTAGTAGCAATAAAATCATAACCATCAGGATGAAAGCATATACCATTAATAAATACGGGAAAAAAGAAACCTTACACCTTAACGATGTATCTGTTCCACAGGTTAAAGATAATGAGGTGTTGATAGAAGTTCATGCAGCGGGCTTAAACCTGTTGGACGCTAAAATAAAATCAGGGGAATTTAAGCAGATTTTACCCTATAAGCTTCCGCTGGTGTTGGGCCATGATGTTGCAGGTGTGGTAATGAAGGTCGGTAAAAATGTAAGAAAATTCAGGGTTGGGGATGAAGTTTATTCACGTCCTGCTGATTTTCACATCGGTACATTTGCAGAATTTATTGCCATTGGCGAAAATGATGTGGCCTTTAAACCCAAAAACTTGACTATGGAGGAAGCTGCATCTATTCCATTGGTGGCATTGACCGCTTGGCAGGCGTTGGTGGAGAAAGCGAACCTTCATAAAGGGCAAAAGGTTTTCATTCAGGCAGGTTCTGGTGGTGTGGGAACTATTGCGATACAATTGGCAAAATACTTGGGTGCTACAGTTGCAACCACTGCAAGTGAAAAAAGTTTCACCATGCTAAAGCAACTGGGTTCAGATGTTCTGATTGATTATAAAACACAGAATTTTGAAGATATACTAAAAGACTATGATGTTGTTTTGAATAGTCAGGACACGAAAACACTTGAAAAATCAATCCGTATCCTAAAGCCTGGAGGAAAGGCAGTTTCCATTTCTGGTCCACCAACACCAGCTTTTGCAAAAGAGGCAGGCGTGCCGTGGTTTGTCAAAATCATTCTTTCACTGATCAGCAGCGGAATCCGGAAGAAAGCAAAAAAGCACAATGTTAACTATACTTTTTTATTTATGAGGGCAGAGGGCGAGCAGTTAAATAAAATTACCGCACTTATTGAGGCTGGTACCATCAAACCGATCGTTGACAAAGTTTTTCCTTTTGAACAAACCAACGAAGCCTTGGCTTATGTGGAGAGCGGACGAGCCAAAGGAAAAGTTGTGGTGAAAGTGAAATAAAGAACATAAAAATTGGCTTGCCTGTTCAATGCAAGCCATTTTTATTAACGTTCAGTGAGAATTTTCTCAGTTTCTTTAGCTATCGTAGCCCTGATTCGGCTCAGTGTTTCTAATCGCATGTTTAAAAACGAGGCAATATATTTTAATGGGACTCGGTCGACTAAGTAGGAATAGGTAATTAAATACCGCTCATAACGCTTTTTAGCTGTTGGCAATCTACTTATAAAAGCTCTTTCTGAAGCACTCTTAAAATATATTTCGGTCATTTTCCGCCCCACATAGTTTGCGATGGGGAATTGTTGATAAAGCTGTCGAGACATCGCATGGGGTATTGCTATCGCCAATACCGGGTCTATCGATTCAATATATTCTTCTGATGCTTCCTCGGTCCATAAATTGCGTATGGTTCCTGCAAGTTCATGCTCAATGGCAATCCAGGTGGTTACCTTTTCAATTCCCATTTTAATGTAGCCATGCACTGATCCCTGAAGAATCAAATAAATATATCTGTTGCGCTTTAACGGCGAGGCAATATGTTTATTTTTGTCAAATCTGACAGGAAATGTTTGTTCGTTGATGATTTTTTCAATCTCGGGATTTAAGGGATGATATGACTTAAACAAAGCTATTAGTGGAGAAATTCCACCAAACTCGTCCCACTTCCGCTCTCCAAATTCGTTTTCTAAGTTCATTTATGGCGCAAATTTCGCAATTGGAAAGCGATAATGCAACACATAAAAGCATGAATCATACTTATTTATCTTTCCTTGGAATTCTTTCTGTGTTGTATTGAAATCGTCCTGACAGATATGCTAGAAATTTTAGAGCAACGTTTTTTCTCCTGTTCTCAATTGTCTTAAATCCCCCCTAATATTGACTTCAACAGCAATCGGTTTTGTATCGCAAATCGAATATCTTTATTTAATAAAAACCTATTGTTATGAAAGCACAATCTAGCAGCAGCAAATTATCAGGAATATTGGTTCTTTATGAAATGCAAACAGATTTTTTGTTAAGGGCATTAGAGGGAATAGAAGAAAAAGATGCACAAACGCGTTTAAACACCAAGGCAAACCATATCTCATGGATTACAGGTAGTGTGATTTCTGGCCGTTATTTTTTAGCGAAATCTTTCGGTATCAACGAAAAATCATCAACAGGTGAGTTGTTCAAAGATAATCAAGGAATTATAGATGACGCCAATTATCCTACATTAGCAGAATTTAAAGCAGATTGGGAGAAAATTTCGCCCTTGTTATATGATGCATTAATCGATGCCTCTGAAGAAAAACTGAACGAGCAGATCGAAATGCCGGGTATGGAGATGACACTTTTTGATATGCTTAGTTTTACCAGTTATCGGGAAGCAAATTGTATCGGGCAAATTGCATTATGGCGACGATTGCTAGGTTATCCTGGCATGAGCTATATGTAGCACTTATAATAAATGCCTTAGCACAAGCTACATGTGTTTTAAGTGCACATTAATGATATTTTTTGATAAATTAGTAGTAAAACATCTCAGTAATGAGGAACGAAAAACTGAAGCTGTTAGAACCATTTATTGGTCACTGGCGTACATCGGGTAACACCGTAGATGGAAATTTGGTTGAGGGTACGGATATTTATGAATGGGTAGAAGGTGAATTTTTCTTGATGCATAAGGTGAGTGTACAAATCGATGATCAGAAGGTCAGTGCTCTCGAAATTATTCATTATGATGATATGGATGATATTTTTAGAGCACAATCATTTGGAAACGATGGCTCAATTACCATTTCATCAATGAAAATTATGGATGATATCATCCTCATATTTGGTGATAACGAAAGATTTCAGGGAAATTTTAAGGGTAGCCGTATCAAAGGCGTTTGGGAACGTTTCGTCAATAATGAATGGCAGCCATGGATGAAAATTGAATTAATTAAATAATCATGGCTGTGAAAAAGACAAAGCTAAGCGGGAAGGCAGATGTTGATTCGTATATGAATCAGCTGGTGCACCCTTATAAAACAGAAATAGCGCTTCTACGCTCCATCATTATCAATGCTAACAGTAAATTAGAAGAAAGGATAAAATGGAATGCGCCAAGTTTTTTTTATCAAAAAGATATGGCCGCTTTTAATCTTCGTGCTAAAGGTTACGTTCAAATAATCTTCATTTTTTATGATGGCAACATGTTACATGAGCCATCTATTTTGCAAGGCGAATGGAAAGATAGGAGAGAAGCTCGTTTCTATAACCTTGATGACATTGAAGGCAAAAAGCCAGCATTGGAACAATTTATCAATAAATGGATTGAATTAATAGAGGGGGAAACAAATTAAAATAGTAAAGAAACTAAAACTTATAAATATGAAAATTGCAATCATTATTATCCGTGTATTGTTAGGGGGCATGTACATTTTTGCTTCTGTACCTGTTCTTTTTAATATTCAGATGGGGGAGATGCCTAAAATGACTGCCGACCAAACTACTTTTATGACAGGCATTATGGTAACTAAATATTTGTTTCCATTGATCAAAGTAACCGAATTAATTGCAGGTTTAATGCTTTTAATTGGCAGAACGGCACCACTTGCAGCCATCATCATTTTTCCGGTGACGTTAAATATTTTCTTGTACCACGCATTTCTCGGCCCAAAAGAATTGCCATTGGTTGCCGTAATGTTGATTTTTAATCTTTTCCTGTTTTATGCCTATCGTCAAAAATACCTACCCATTATCTCCAGGTAATTTTTCTCGATTTTAAAACTTTCTCATACTTTTTTGCTTTATTTATTGTTTCACTATAAAAGATGATTAACTATCTTTAAAAACTAACTAGAAATAAAAAATATGAGAAAGATCCCATTCCTGATGCTGCTATTTGTAGCTGTTTCGTTTTCAGCCATTGCACAAAGTAAGGATGCCATTATCGGTAAGTGGCTAAATCCATCTGGCGAAGGACAAATTGAGATTTACAAAAAAGGTGATAAGTATTTTGGTAAACTGGCGTGGATGAAAGAACCTAACTTAAACGGGAAACCAAAGTTAGATGCTAAAAATCCGAATGAGGCCATGCAAAAAAGACCACTTCTCAATCTGGAAATCTTGAAAGATTTTGTTTATGAAGATGGAAAATGGACTGACGGAACAATTTATGATCCGAAAAGTGGTAAGAATTACAGCTGTAATATGACCTTGAAAGGTAATGATGTGCTGAATGTTCGCGGATATGTTGGTATTTCATTACTTGGCCGTTCAGAAACATTCAGAAGGGTTAAATAGTAAAATAAAGCAGCGTGATCCTTAATCTTAAAAAACTGAGTAAAGATTAAGCCATCCTTATACCTCTAATAATAAACACTAATGAAAAAAATACTATGGTGCCTTTTAATGGCACCTTTTTTTTTGCGTTGCGCAAACATATTCTTTCAAACCGCTTAATGAGGGTGCAAAAACAAGTTTGCGGGGTTTGAATGTAGTAACGGATCAGATTATATGGGTAAGTGGGAGCGGTGGAACGGTGGGTAAGTCGGTTGATGGCGGCAGTACCTGGCAGTGGATCAAACCAAAAGGCTATGAGAAACTTGATTTCAGGGATATTGAAGCCTTTGATGATAAGAAAGCCATTATTGTAAATGCTGGCTCCCCGGCTTATATTTTAAAAACCAACGATGGTGGTGAAACCTGGACAGCGCATTATAAAAATGTCGACTCAGCCATTTTTCTTGATGGACTGGGTTTTTGGGATAAAACCAGGGGCATTATATTCGGTGATCCGATAAATGATAAAATGCAGTTGCTTAAAACTGTTGATGCAGGCAAAAGCTGGATGGATATTTCTTCAAACTTAAAGCTACCTCTGGCCAAGGGAGAAGCTGGGTTTGCAGCCAGCGGAACAACCATCAAAACCTTTCCGGGTGGAAAAGTCTGGATTTCTACAGGTGGCATGGTCTCTAATATCTATTATTCTTCCGATTATGGCCAAAGCTGGGGTGTTTTTAAATGTCCGATTTGGCAAGGGCAGGAAACCACAGGACCCTTTTCGATGGATTTTTTTAATGCAAAAACCGGAGTGGTTGTAGGTGGCAATTATCTTCAGGATAAAATCAATACCAATAATGTTTTATTAACTAAAGATGGCGGTAAAACCTGGGCAAAACCAGTTACGCCAGTTTTAGGCTACCGTTCAGGTGTAACCTATGTTCGCGAAAATATACTCGTTGCCACAGGAACGTCGGGCACTGACATATCAACTGATGGCGGCCAAAACTGGAAACATATTTCCGATAAAAGTTTCAATGCTGTACAAAAAGCAAAAAAAGGCAATTCAGTTATTCTTGCGGGCGAAAAGGGAGCCATTTATCAATTAAACCTAAATTAAATTTGTGTTAAGCTGTAACGATCATACTTTTTTTAATTCTAAAGGATGGAACAATCTGTTCAGCTTTTTGATGCAGAGTTTGTTTTGATATTTAATTCATTTTTTTAATTACAACCTTATCTGTCGTAAAACTTACATTCAAATATTTCTCATTCTACAATCAATTTTGTAATATTAGAATTTTATAACGCAGATCAGGAACTAAGTGCAATGGCTTTTTACAAACATTATTCATTCGATCTTTGGTTAACATTAATTAAATCAAACCCAAGATTTAAGCAAGAAAGAACAAGTTACTTCTATGAAAAATTTAATACCAAAAATAAAAGTATTGAAGAGGTAGCGCTTATTTTTCGGCAGGTTGATTTAATGGTTAATGCCATCAATGAAAAAACAGGAAAGAACGTCGATGCTGATGAAATGTATCTGATGGTGATTAGCATTATCAATGATTATAACTTTCAGTTTCAGGAATTGGATTTGATACAGTTGTACCAGGAAATGGAAAATTTACTTTTTGAACATATGCCATTGTTGTACTGTGATCAATGTATTCCGGTGCTTTCTCAAATTAAAGAGAATGGTTTAAGCTCAACAAATATTTTAAGCAATACAGGTTTCATCAAAGGCGAAACTTTAAAGCAGGTGCTCCGGCATTTACAAATCGATCAGTTTATTGATTTTCAATTATATTCGGATGAAGTGAGATTGTCGAAGCCAAATCCCGAATTTTTTGAATTGATGATAAATACAATCGACAAGAAAAAACATCCCGAAATTAATTTAAATAATATTATTCACGTTGGAGATAATCCGCATGCTGACGTTGGTGGCGCTCAGGCAATAGGAATAAACAGCATGCTTATCAATTCCAACAATAAATCTATCTTAACATTACTTTCATGATACCTTACACATACGCTCTCCATAAAATCGATAATACCACAGATTTTGGCTTCAACCCAGATCACTACAGTAGATTTAAATTTGGCGATAATTTAATCGCGAAGTGTTTTGGGAAAGACCTTGCCGATGGCTTCATTAAATACTACCTGGCCAATAACCTGATTACCAATCAAATTGTTGTTATTTCAAGCCCTTACAGTTTTATTCCTACCGCAACCTTTGCGATGAAAAATTATTTTGTTTCTCAACTGAACCGTTGGTTGGTAGAAAATGGCGGTTTGCAGGTGCAGGAAACTAAGGTGCATAGAACGGTAACCTACAAAGAAGATTACGGCGAGTTAAGTGCCGAAGAGCGCTTAAGCTTAATCGGCAATGATTCATTTCATATTGATAAAGATTTCCTGGTTGGGAAAACGCTGTTATTTTTAGATGATATCAAAATCACAGGAAGTCATGAACGCATGATTTTGAAAATGGCGAAAGCATATGGACTTTCAAACGAGATGCATATGTTATACTTTGCCGAACTCGTTAACAAAAACATTCATCCAAACGTAGAGAATTTTCTAAATTACCACCAGGTGAAGTCAATTTTCGATCTGGAGGAAATTATTGACGGGGGCGATTTTTGTTTTAATACCAGAATAGTGAAGTATATCCTTAATACCGATGCAGAAAGTTTTAAAATTTTTCTGGAACGCAGGTCAAATGATTTTATCAACGAACTTTACGATTTATCGCTGGGAAATGGCTATCACTTAATCGATGCTTACGCGAAGAATTTACATCAAATAAAAGATTATATTAAAAATAACAATTATAAATTAATTTAAAATATGGCTATTAATTTGCAAAAGGGGCAAAGAGAAAATATTGATGCTCCTAAATTTACGATAGGTTTAGGTTGGGATACCAATAGTTCAACAACCGGTGCCGCATTTGATTTAGATGCTTCAATTTTTATTTTGAATGATCAGAAAAAACTGGTTTCTGACGAAAATTTTGTATTCTACAACAATCTGGTTTCTCCTGATGGGGCAGTTGAACATACCGGAGATAATTTAACTGGAGATGGTGATGGCGACGATGAACAAATTAAGGTTGATTTAACAAAAATTGATGCTAAGGTAAATGAGATTTGCGTTGTAGTTACCATTCACGAAGCGGAAAGCAGAAGGCAAAATTTTGGACAGGTGAGAAATTCATTCGTCCGCATTTTTGATGCAACAACAAATGAGGTAATTTTAAAATATGAGTTAGAGGAAGACTTTTCTATCGAAACTGCTGTTGAATTTGGCAGGATTTACAAACGCGAAGGAAAATGGAAATTCGAAGCAGTTGGAATGGGCATGAAGGGTGGTTTACAGGATTACTTAAATAAATATCAATAATAATATGGCAATCAATCTTCAAAAAGGACAGCGGATAAGCTTAGAAAAAACAAATGGCAGCAAGCTTCAAAATGTTTGTGTAGGCATTAACTGGGGCGCTATTGAAAAAAAGGGCTTGTTCGGTTTCGGTTCATCGAAAGAGGCGGTAGATTTAGATGCCAGCTGCGCTTTATATAATGATAATAAACAGCTTTTAGAGGTTGTGTATTTTGGTAACCTGAAATCTAAAAACGGTTCGGTTAAGCACAGTGGAGATGATTTAACCGGTGATATGGGCGGTGATGACGGCCTGGATAATGAGGTGATTACCTTGGATTTATCTCAGTTAGACGCCAGCGTTAACTATGTTGCATTTGTATTAAACAGTTTCAGAGGTCATGATTTTGGTACCATTCCATTTGCATCTATCCGCATTTACGAAGGAACAAGCAAACGTGTAAATGAAGTTTTCGCTACTTATGATATTGCCAATGATGCCGCGTTCAAAGGATCGGTATCGATGGTAATGGGTGTTTTTTATAAGAAAAACGGAGAGTGGAAATTTAACGCTATTGGAGAACCAACACGAGATAAAAAGTTAGAAGAGACGGTTAAAACCGTAACGCAAAATTATTTATAGTTGAAAGCTTAACATTAAACTATGGAAACCAACCCAAATGCTGCCCTGCCAAGTTTAACGCCAGTAAAACTGGATAAAGACGGCAACGTAAACCTGGAGGCAATTACAACTGAGGAAACGGCAAAATATCGCGAGATCGCCAAATCTTTAGAGCCATCTGATGTCAATTCCATTTTGAATTATGGGAGCGAGGCCCAAAATTCAATGGAGAAATACAGTAACGATTTTTTGGCCTCTGTAAGAACTTACAACAGCGGTGAAGTTGGCGGTTTGATTAATGAATTGCTTACCGAATTGAACTATATCGATGTTTCGGAATTAGAGCAAAGTGGCTTCAAAAGTTTCATTTCCCGCATTCCGTTCTTGAAAAATCTGGTAGTGGATGTGAAGAAACTGTTTCAGAAATACGATGTGGTAGTAAATAACATTGACAAGATTACCAATAAAATTAAAGCAGGACGATTGAATTCGATAAAGGATAATTCTGCTTTGCAAACCATGTTTGATAGCAATGTAAGTTATATCCATCAGATGGAGGATTTAATTATTTCCGGTCAGCTGAAATTTAACGAACTGCAAATTAAACTGGCAGAAATGGAAGGGCGACCAGCTGATTACCAGGATTATGAAATTGCTGATTTGCGTGACTTTACAAGCCGCTTGGATAAGCGATTGGCTGATATGAAAATTGTCCGTTTTATCATGCTGCAATCATTGGCTCAAATCAGGGTGGTTCAAAATAATAATACATCAATCGCAGAAAAAGCGCAATCAATCGTATCAACTACGATTCCGGTTTGGAAAAATCAGTTAACCATTGCGGTGGCATTGCAAAGGCAAAAAGCCAATGTAGAAATGCAAAAGAAAATTTCTGATACAACCAATACCATTTTGCAGAAAAATGCAGAAATGCTGAAGCCAAATAGTATCGATGTTGCTAAAGAAAACGAAAAAACTGTTGTTTCTTTGGAGACGTTAAAAATGACGACCTCTTCATTGATAGAAACGTTGAATGAAGTAAAACAAATTCATGAAGCTGGTGCACAAAGTAGAAAAGTGCTTGATGGTGAATTGAAAACATTAGAAGCCGAGTTGAAAAAGAATGTGACGCGGGTGAGTTAAGCTAAACTATGGATGAATACCGTTCAAATATTTTAAAAAAATCAAACGCAGAGATCAACCGTTTACAGTTGCTCTCTGTGTTTTTTGATGATGAGATTATCTATAAAATATTCTTGAGAACTCAGGTTATCCATCAGTTATTTTCGAATAATGAAGATTTGGAGATTGAAAAACTCGATTTGTTCCATTTGCAGTTTACCGATAGCGTCATCGCTTTGCTCCGAAAAATCAAAAAAAAGCAATGAAAAAAACGTTGCTTTAATCTATGATGAAATCAACTTGAATGAGGCACTCATTGATAAAATGGCCGGAACGCTTACTGGCCAACAAGGTTTTGTTCAGGATAAACAAAAACAATCGCTGAAGGTAAACCAATCACTCAGGAGGCTGTATAACAACCTTTCGGATTTAAGTACCGATTTTCCTTTTTCCAAAAATATTAATGTATTTAGTGCTAAATACGCCAACGATTATTACTTCGATTTAACAGCCGATCAATTAGCCAAGTTGATAGATTTTCAGGGGAAAAATATTTACTCAAATGCCTATGCAACCATCGAAAAAAAGCTGATGGGCAGGCTTTGTAAGTATGATTTTAGAACCGAATTTTACCTTGGCCTGAAATCCGGAGAGATGATTATTGAAGTTTATAAATTTCTGGATAGCCAAAACTATTTCCTTTTCTTTCCGGCCAGAAACTTATTTTTATTTTGCGATTTATCACAATTTAAAGATATGGACACCACAAATAATCTTTCTGAGCGGGAACGCATTGTTCAGGAACTCGAATTTAAAAACGATAAACTTAAAGGTAATGCTGCTGTTTTAAAAACAGCAATGTCTAAAGATGTGCAGGATTTGTTAGAAAGCAGTTACCAGAAAATATCTGATATCAGCTTTCTAAATCATCTAAACAATTTTGATGTCCAATCTAATATTTTAAAAGATATGCTCAAAACAGATTTGTTTTAAAGATTATCTGGTTAAAATTGAGAGTTTCCTTTTAAATAAATCGATTGTTCGTTGCCAGGCCAGTTTTGCTGCAGCCTCATTATATCTGGTAGGTGAGGTGTTATTGTTAAAAGCGTGATTTACGCCGTCGTAGATATAAATTTTATAATCAACTTTGTTCTCTTTTAAGGCTTGTTCGTAAGCTGGAATACCAGCGTTTATACGTTCATCCAAACCGCCATAATGTAACATTAAACTCGCTTTGATCTTAGATACATCAGCAACATTAGCCTGTGCACCATAATATGCTATGGCAGCCTGTAAATTTGGATCGTTTACGGCAAGTTTATTTGCCATTCCACCTCCCCAGCAAAAACCAACACAACCTACTTTGCCATTACCATCTTTTCTGTTGCGTAGATATTCCAATCCTTTCAAATAGTTTTGCAGGTTTTTCTCCGGATCGAGCTTACCAATTAACTCACGTCCTTTATCTTCATCAGCTGGTGTTCCGCCTAAAGGAGAAAGCGCATCAACACCTAAAGCAATGAAACCTTCTGCAGCCATTCGTTTGGTTACATCAATTATATGCGGGTTTAATCCACGGTTTTCGTGAATCACCAGTACGCTACCCAGCTTCTTCTTGCCTTTAGGTTTTGCCAAAACAGCTTTCATGTCGCCATCAACACCTGGGTAGATTATGTTTTCTACGTCGATATCATCGCTGGCGAAATCAGCAGCGGCAGCATAATTATTCTCTAGCATGGGCAGAATAGTCATGGCCAGGGCTGTGCTACCAGCAATCACAGCAAGTTTCTTCATGAAATCTTTTCTGCTTAACTGGCTGTGGGTATATTCATCGTAAAGATTGATAATTTTCTGATCCATAGGTTTTGATTTTTTGAAATACAAGATAAAAAAGCAATGTGAGATTTCTGCTTTTTATTTAAAATTACAATACAAGTTTTTTAGCTAAGAAAAACGAGAACAAAGCAAAATGTCGAATTAAGGAAATACTTTGCTTTTGAAATTATTTTGCCAATGATGCTACAATAGCCTTTTTTACGCCTGGAATGGTAATTTGCGACATTCCACTTATTGCAAATCTGATGATACCGTTTTTATCTGCCACTACATAAGATGGAAATGAATTAAGTTCATAACCTGTAATAATTTTTCTTGCATCAGAAATTACCTGACCGTAGATTAGCGGCTTTTCTTTGAGCTTAGCCGAAACAACCTTTTTAGCATTTGATGTAATGGCCAGGATCAATAAATCCTTTGGTGAATCAAGTTCTTTAGCCATATCATCCAGGTCGCTAAAACTTTCTGTGCATGGCGGACAATCTACATTCCAGAATACCATCAAAATAACTTTATCTCTCAATTGTTCTTCAGGGAAAAAATTTTCAAACGGTTTTAAGTCTAGCTTCATGTTTTCTTGTAGTAGCGGACTTTTAATCACCATTAAATTTTTAATTAAGCCATACATTCTTTCTTTCTCGTCCGCAGAAATTTTCTTAACAATTTTTTGTGCACCAGGATCATTCAAGTTTCTACTTATCGTATAATTTCCAGAATTTAAAAGCTTTTGATACTGATAATAGCGTAAAACTTTGCCCGATTCATCAAAAACAATTTCATTAGTGTCTAAAGTGCTTCGTCCAATTTCATGTTTAATCAGCATAGAAGCAGCTGGTTTACCTTGCTGTGCCTGCGCAAGTAAGGTGAAAAACCCCAAGAAGAAGAGTGTTAAAGTAGTTTTCATAGCGCCAACAAAATACATTTAATTAATTGAACTAATGGCATTCGCCAGTATTCGAAAATGATGTGTTTAAATGTAAGTTGGAAAATGAGTAGCAACGATATCCTTAAAATAAATGGAAAGCGCCTCCGTTTCTGGAAGCGCGTGTGTACTAATTTTCTTCAGTGTATTTTTTAAAATTATCTAAGATCGACTGCCATCCGCTTTTCTGCATCTCCAATGGATTTTGATTTTCCGGATCGAAGGTTTCTGTTAGTTTAGTTTTTCCACCTACTTCTTCAAACGTGATTTTTACCTGTCTGCCGTCTTCCAATCCGTATGCAATGAGTTCATGAGTCTTCACCTCGCTATAAGTGCCTTCAAAATCGAATCCAAAACTTCCATCTTTAGCCTCCATTCTGGTTTTAAATTTCCCGCCAGTTTGTAAGTCATTTTCTGCATAGGGAGCATGCCAGTCGCTTGAAGCAAATGTCCATTTCGTAATGTGCTCAGGCGCTGCCCAGTATTGCCAAACCTTTTCCACTGGTTCATTTATTGTCGCTTCAACTGTAATTGGTGTTTTCGTTTCCATTTTTTTTAAGATTAATTAATGATATATAATTAGTAGAACGTTTTGCATTTGTGCAAGGGCATATGCGACAAATTTGCATTGCGTTTCGGCGAAGGGTGTTGCGTAACAAATCGAAAACAAATCGATATTTCTCAATTGATTCCTTACTTTGGAGGTTAGTTAAACGTTTTACCAAATATAATATGAGAACAATTTTTGTGCTGTTACTAATCGGCTATACTGCTGTTTTTGCCCAGCGAACTGCACCTGCTTATCCTTTAATTACTCACGACCCATATTTTAGCATCTGGTCGTCATCAGATTCATTAAATAAAAGCACTACAAAACACTGGACAGGAGCCAATCAGTCGCTAACTGGATTAATCAATGTTGATGGAACGGTTTATAGTTTCTTGGGGCAATCGGAGAAGGTTTATCAATCCATTCTGCCAACTGCTGATGAAAAACCCATGGAAATTAGCTATACCGAAGATAAACCTATTACAAACTGGACGGATATCGATTTCAAAGGTAGCGATTGGAAAACAGGATTAGGACCTGCAGGAAGCGAGCAATCGCAAGTGAAAACTTTATGGAAAAAGGATGAAATCTGGGCCAGAAGGAGTTTTGACATCAACAAGATAAGCAATAATGCCATCTTTTTAAAAATCAGGCATGATGATAACGCCATTGCTTATTTAAATGGCAAGGAGGTTTACAATGTGCCAAAACTGGAAGGAAAATTTGTTTACATCGAATTAGATAAAAAGCTTTTAAGAACAGGCAAAAATGTACTGGCTGTTTATGCCAAAAATACGGGTGGACCTTCATTTCTTGATTTCGGTTTGGTACAAGAACCCACTGGTGCTGCAGCTGTAAAAATTGCAGAAGCCAGGCAAAAAACGTTATCGTTTAATGCCCTGCAAACCATTTACACATTTGTTTGCGGATCAGTTGATTTAACATTAACCTTCACTTCGCCGCTTTTAATGGATGACCTTGATTTGCTTTCACGTCCTGTATCTTATATTGCTACAAAAGTTAAATCAAACGATGGGAAACAGCATGATGTAAAACTATACTACGGCGCATCAACAAATATCGCAACACATACGCCTTTCCAACCTGTTGAAGCTCGAAAATATGCAGCAGAACAGCTCTCTATACTAAAAGCTGGAACTACGGAACAACCTTTACTTAAGCGAGCTGGTGATGATGTGAGAATTGATTGGGGATATATGTATGTTGCTGCACCTTCTGCTTATAAAAGTGTTCAAAGCATTTCTACAGCAGGTGAGGCGCTAACAGGGTTTTTGACCGGAAAGTCAATTCAACAAACAACGATGGCAGGAGAGCAGCTGGTGTTAAATACTGTTATTCCATTAGGTAAGGTTGGTACTGCCACGCAGGAAAATTATGTGTTACTTGGATACGATGATATTTATTCTTTACAATATTTTAAAACTAATTTAAGGCCATGGTGGAATAGTAGTGGTAAAGAAACCATTGAAAATCAACTGCAGTTAGCCAGCAAACAGTATGCTAGCGTAATGGAAAGAGCTGCAGCATTCGACCGAAAGTTATATACTGATGCTGTTAAAAGCGGCGGGGAAAAATACGCCAAGTTGTGTATATTGGCCTACAGGCAAGCTGTTTCTGCACACAAACTAGTGAAAAGTCCGGAAGGTGAATTGCTATTCTTATCGAAAGAGAATTTTAGCAACGGTTCTATTGGTACAGTTGATATCACATACCCATCTGCACCATTGTTTTTAATCTACAATCCGGAATTAGTTAAAGGTATGATGAATGGGATATTTTATTTTAGTGAAAGCGGAAAATGGACTAAACCTTATTCAGCTCATGATTTAGGTACCTACCCCTTGGCTAATGGTCAAACCTATGGTGAAGATATGCCTATTGAAGAATCGGGAAATATGTTGATTTTAATGGCTGCAATTGCAAAAACTGAAGGGAATGCATCCTATGCCAAAAAACATTGGAAAACCTTAACTATCTGGGCAGAATATTTAAGTAAAGAAGGTCTTGATCCTGCGAATCAGTTATCAACAGACGATTTCGCTGGGCACCTGGCCAGGAACGCTAATCTCTCTGTGAAAGCAATTGTGGCTTTAGGTGGCTATGGCATGTTGGCTGAAAAAATCGGAGACAGGGTAGCCGCTGCAAAATACACTGCAATGGCCAAGGAAATGGCGAAAAAATGGATGACTCTGGCGGATGCCGGAGATCATTACGCATTAACGTTTAACGATAAAAATACCTGGAGCCAAAAATATAACCTTGTTTGGGATAAGGTATTGGGTTTGGAATTATTTCCTCAATCGGTATACGATAAGGAAATGAAGTTTTATCTAACCAAACAAACCAGATACGGATTGCCTTTAGATAGCAGAAAAACCTACACAAAATCTGATTGGATTACATGGACCGCTGCGCTAGCATCCGAAAGAAAGGATTTTGAAACCCTTATTGAACCAGTTTATACTTATGCAGTAGAGACGCCAGATCGCGTTCCCTTGAGCGACTGGCACGAAACGAAAGATGCGAGAAGACAAAATTTTACGGCCAGAAGTGTTATTGGTGGCTTTTTCATTAAAATGTTTGAAGATAAACTCAAAGGGAAAAAATGATGTATTCAGTAAGGTCTTGATGTTGAGCGTCTGCCTTTTTCTTATCTTATTTTAATAGATGCTAAATAAATAAAACAATTTAATTTATCGGGGGTTAATTAATTGGTTTTTAAATAATTGAATTGGGAACGGATTAGAATAAAATTAACGAGATGGGAAAAAGTGTGTGTGTGCTAGAAGACGACGAGGGAATTAGAGATGTAATTATCCTGCTTTTAAGAGAAGAAAATTATGATGTAATGGGGTTTTCAAGTATTGAAGATTTTAACTTAAATGCAAAAAACCTTACACCCGACTTATTTTTACTGGATGTGATGCTGCCTGATGGCAGTGGAATAGATATTTGTAGTGGATTGAAAACCTCAGAAACTACCAAAAACATTCCTGTGCTAATGATGAGCGCACATGCAAAAATTGGTGAAATAAACAGAAGTTGCAATGCGCAAGGTTTTATTTCAAAGCCTTTTGATATCTATGATTTACTCAAGCGGGTAGATCATCAATTGAATTTGCCATCTTAAACTGAATTTATTTTAATTAATAAAAACCGGCGCTATATATCAATCGTATATAATGATGTATTCGCTAGCGGATAACCTAAATATAAACCTGAAGAAATGTTAAACACAACCATCACAGCCATTTTAGGCGGGCCAGAAATGATCATTTTAGGCATTGCCATCCTTTTATTATTTGGCGGAAAAAAAATTCCGGAATTGATGAAAGGCCTTGGAAAAGGGATTAAAGAATTTAAGAACGGACAAGAAGGTACTGATGAACCAAAGGTACAGAAGGAAGTTTAAAAGATATTTACCTAGAATTACACACATTTACCGAAAAACATAAAAGCTTCAGACCACCATCTGAAGCTTTTTTTATTATCAATTTATCATAACTAGATATTATTTAACGTATTGACCATCATCTTGTTGAGAAATTTGGTTGTAAAATTAACTTTTAGATTACATAGAAAATAGTCACTAAAGCTATTTTTGGACTGTTCTTGAAAACAACTTAACACAAGAACCGAATGTTAAAAAACAAATGAAATATCTAGTTAAAGAAATAAGTGAAGGAAATTGCGACATCACTTTATTGCCAGAGAATTTAAATGACCGAAATCTTTTAATTGAAGCGACAAAAAACTTACCAGAAAATTATCAGGAAACTTTTCAATTTCATTATGAGCATGCCTTAAAAAACGAGGTTCATGATCAGGCCTCTTTTATTTCTCTCAATGAGGCAGAAAGCAATTATCCAAAACGGGTTAATGTAAATTATCAGATTATATAACACAACTTATTAAGGTCTTCAAATTTTGAAGGCCTTTTTTTGTTATAAAGATTGTAGGATTGTTTCTTAAATTTCAAGACATAAAAAAAAGCCATCGGTTAAGATGGCTTTAGTTTCGATTTGTTTATTGTACTCGGGGCGGGAATCGAACCCGCACGCCTTTGAAAGCACAGGATTTTAAGTCCTGCGTGTCTACCAGTTCCACCACCCGAGCATTAGTCAGACCCGATAAATCGAGGTGATTAATGTTTTAAAATAAATGCCTTCCGGTAGGAAAGGCATTTAGAGCGAAAGACGAGATTCGAACTCGCGACCCCGACCTTGGCAAGGTCGTGCTCTACCAACTGAGCTACTTTCGCATTTTTAATACAATCGCTGTATTCCCTTTGGGGTTGCAAATATAGAAATATAAATTTCACTATCAAAAATATTTAAAAAAAAAAATAGATAGCGTGCTGGCTGTAGATATCATCAATTTGTAGCCTACCTAAATAAATATTATATTGGATGTAAATTAACATTCTATCTCATGAAGCCTTTGTCCTTGTAAATCACCGAAACCTGGCGATTCCATAATTTCTCAAATGATAATCACCTTATTATTTGATGAACGCCTTCATCGCCTTTTTCTGATTTCTCGCAAACTGCATGTTAAACTAAAAAAATGAATAAACTCCTAAGCTTATTCCTGCTTATTTTCTTAATCGTTGAAACGGTATTTGCCCAGAAAATTGAAAGTACTGATATACTTAAGGTTAGTGCTGCAGATTTAAGCTCAACTTTTGATGAGTACATTCAACATCATCCTCAAGAGCGTGTGCATGTACATTTCGACAAGGTAAGTTACAATCTAGGTGACACTGTTTGGTATAAAATATATATAGTAAATAGCTTTAACCATCAGCTATCAGCCTTAAGTGGTGTTGTTCATGTTGAAATCATCAATGGTGATGGAATTATCCAGAAGAAACTTCATCCTGTAAACGCCGGAATGGCAATTGGCCAGCTATATTTATCAAATCAAATGTTTAAGGAAGGAGCATACAAATTCAATGTTTATACCCGACTGATGGCGGATGATCCAGCGAAAAATTATGCATTCAACTTAAATATTGGAAAAGATGTTAAGGTTTTGCCGGGCAGCAGTGAAGTAGCGAATGTGCTATTTTATCCGGAAGGCGGAACGTTTGTTGCTGGTTTGCGCTCGAAGTTTGTAGTTAGCACTGCAGGTTTACACGGTCGTCCACTGGTTTTAAGCGGCTATATTGTGGATGACCAGAATAAAAGAGTTGCTGAGTTTAACACAGGAAAATCAGGAATGGGAATGTTTGCAATCTCACCCAAAAGTGAAGCTAAATATACCGCCATAGTGGAGCAATTTAATGTGCAAAAACATTTTTCCTTACCAAAAGTTAGCGACAGTGGTTATGTACTATCCGTAAATTCTATTTTTCAAGATACATTATTGGTCAGAGTTTCCAGGTCTGCAGTAAGTGAACCTGAGGCTCAGTTAGTTTTTTATTCCAAAGGAAGTATATTAAACGCAGTAGCTGTACCAATATCATCATCTAACACGGCAATAGTAAAAGTTCCTACAGCATCTTTTCCAGTAGGTTTAAATGAGGTTTTGCTATTTTCAAAATATAACAAGTTGCTTGCCAGCCGATCATTCTTTTTACCAGAGGTGAAGCCATCCAAAAACTCGTTGTCGTTAACACCAAATCGATATGCCAGCAGAGCACAGGTTAAAATAAATCTTAAAATAACCGATGCTACGGGCGCAGGCGTCTCCGGAGGCTATTCCATCGCCGTGGCTAAAGCGGACGGGCAAACGGGCGAAAATCAAAACAAGCCTACGATATCGTCAAGCCTTATTTTAGCTTCGAATACCGATCAGTTTGATGGTCGTAATTTTTTAAATTTTGATCCGCTAAGTGATACCGGAAGAGCAGAACTGGATATGAAGTTGCTTAGCCAGCAATCAAGCATGTCCACTTGGCAGGGCGGGCTAACAGGGAACCAAAATTTACCTCAACTAGCGCCGGAAAAAACTTTGTCAATAGGCGGAAAGGTCATCAGAACGAATGGCGAGCCCATGGCTGGAGCAAAAGTAAACCTATTTTCTGCAAAGGATATGATCCTCATTGATACAATAGCTGACGACCAGGGCAGGTTTTTGTTTCAAAATTTCGCGATTTTAGATAGTGCCGATGTGGTAATCAGAGTAATCAACATTGATGCAGAAAAAAATGTGAAGATCCTATTGGATGATGCGACATATCCTTCAAAAAACACAATAGATGAGCACATCGTTCCAGATTCTTCTGGAATCAATCCTACACAGGTAAAAGGTCAGGATACAATGATTTCATCAGGCCGTAAAAAAGAAAAGATAAATGAATTAAAAACTGTAGAAATTGCGGCAAAACGCCGACCTGTAATTCCTGGTTCAGCGTATCCATTTGCTGCTCCACCGCCTGATTATACCATTGAAGCGGAAGAACTTCATAAGATTATAAATTTGACTGATTACTTAAGAAGCAGACTAATAGGAGTAACGGTAATTAATAATAAAGTTGTGAGTCCTGGTGGAGGGCAGTTGCTACTTTTACTTAACGGGTTAAACATTGAGGATTTATCTTTTGTAGATCCCAGATCGTTAACAGGGGTGCAAATAGTTAGGGGTGGGCTTATAGCGAAAAATATGGCAAATTCAGTGCATCAACCGCATGGGGCGGATCCCAGCGAAGTGAATGTTTATGGTCAACACGTTGCGAACGGTATTATATTTCTGACCTCCAATCACCATAATCCAAATTTTAACCGGAATCCTGAGCAAACTACGGGTATCATCAAAAAAAGGATCATGGGATTTTCTGCTCCAAAGAACTTCTCTGCGCCAGATTATCTAAATAACACAAACAATTCAATACCAGATCGTCGCAATCCCTTATACTGGAACCCCAATATCATCACTGGAAAAGATGGAATAGCGGAAATAGATTTCTTTACTTCTGATGAAAAAGGGAAATACCAGGTTACATTGGAAGGGATAGGAGTGAATGGGCAGATTACCCGGGAAGTAGCATTTTTTACCGTGGAATAATTTATATCATCCTTATTCAAGATCCGCTAAGCTTAGTTACCGCGAGATATGCTGATGTGTCCATAGCCGAATTTGAATCAAACAAAAAAGCCATCGGTTAAGATGGCTTTAATTTCGATTTGTTTATTGTACTCGGGGCGGGAATCGAACCCGCACGCCTTTGAAAGCACAGGATTTTAAGTCCTGCGTGTCTACCAGTTCCACCACCCGAGCATTAGTCAAACCCTAAAAAAAGGAAGTGATTAATGTCTTAAAATAAATGCCCTCCGTCCGGAAGGCATTTGGAGCGAAAGACGAGATTCGAACTCGCGACCCCGACCTTGGCAAGGTCGTGCTCTACCAACTGAGCTACTTTCGCATGAAACAAAACCGATATGCTGTTTCGTTTTGGTGATGCAAATATAGACAGATTTCTATTTCTGTCAAGGGATTTTTTATTAAAAATTTAATATTTAATTTAAATTGCTGGCTTTCAGTACCACTAAAATTAATTCACTTTCAAATCCACGCCCCTGGAGGTAGCTCATCAACTTCATTTTTCTTTTCAAAGGGTTTGATTCATGTAGAAATTCTGCTTTCTTTTCAGCCAATGCAGTTAGGGTATTCAGATAATCATCTTCATCTATACTATATAGCGCTTTTTGCAGAAGTCTGTCGGGTATACCTTTTAGTTTTAAGCCCTGTTTAATTTTAACACGACCCCACTTTTTGATGTTGAATTTGCCGGAGGCATACTGTTTTGCAAAACGCTCTTCATTCAAAAAATTGTTAACAATAAGTTCAGACAAAATTTCTTCGAGTTCATCGCCTCTGATTCCCCACTCAACCAATTTGTACCGAACTTCCTTTTGCGAACGCTCCTGGTAAACACAAAAGCTTTCAGCTTTGGCTAATGCCTGTTTTTTATCTAATATTGCCGCTTCTTGTTTACCGCTTTTCATAATTATTTATTGAACTTCGTAAAAGTAAACACGATTAACGTATTTTTCTGAATATAATAAAATGCTAAAACCGATTTATACCATTTCCAGAATTGCCGAAATTTTAAATGCCGATGCTAAATTAATTGATGAACAAGCCTTTATACAGTATCTTGTAATTGATAGCCGATCAGTTTTAGTGCCAGAAAATTCGTTGTTTTTTGCTTTAGCTTCGCATCGAAACGGGCATGAGTTTATTCCTGATGCTTATCATAAAGGCATCAGAAATTTCGTCATTACCGAAGAAAAATATCTCAGCGAATATCCAGATTGCAATTTCATAATTGTAAATGATGTTTTGGAGGCATTACAAAAACTGGCCACTGCTCATAGAAACCATTTTAATTTAAAAACCATCGGCATTACGGGAAGCAATGGG
>NZ_AJLG01000049.1 GCF_000258495.1 Pedobacter agri PB92 | reverse complement strand
AAGCACAGATCATTAAACCTGATTTACCATTCATTATGATTTCTGGTCATGGTACGGTTGAAACCGCAATTGAGGCCAGCAAAAAAGGTGCATTCGATTTTATTTCAAAACCACCAGATTTAAACCGTTTGCTAATTACCGTTCGCAATGGTTTGGACCGTGGAAATTTGGTTACCGAAACGAAAGTTTTAAAACGCAAAGCAAGCAAAACCCGCGAAATCCTTGGTGAATCGGAAAGTATTTCTAAAATTAAAGAAACCATTGAAAGGGTTGCACCTACTGAAGCTCGTGTTTTAATTACTGGTGCAAATGGTAGTGGTAAAGAGTTGGTAGCCCGTTGGTTACACGAAAAATCTAACCGGGCAGACAGCCCTCTAATCGAGGTAAACTGTGCGGCAATTCCCTCAGAATTAATTGAAAGTGAGTTGTTTGGTCACGAAAAAGGCTCATTTACTTCTGCTGTAAAGCAGCGCATTGGTAAATTTGAACTGGCAAACGGCGGGACTTTATTCCTGGATGAGATCGGAGATATGAGTCTTTCAGCCCAGGCAAAAGTGCTTCGTGCTCTGCAGGAACATAAAATATCACGTGTTGGTGGCGAAAAAGAGATTGAAGTTAATGTTCGCGTTTTGGCGGCAACCAATAAAGATTTATTAAAAGAAATTGAAGATGGTAATTTCCGTATGGATTTGTACCACCGATTAAATGTAATTAATATTCACGTTCCACATTTAACCGAACGTACAGATGATATTCCGGTAATTGCCCAAAACTTTTTGGAAAGCATTTGCAATGACTACGGTATGCCGGTTAAAAAAATCAATGATGGTGGAATGGCTGCTTTGCAAGCACTACCCTGGACAGGTAACGTTCGTGAGCTGCACAACATGATTGAGCGATTGATTATTTTAAGTGAAAAGGTAATTACTGAAAATGATGTTCGTGCTTTCGCTAACCCTGGAGGTGGAACGAACATTGGCGCTGCAACAAGCACTCAAATTGCTGGCGCAGCCGGAGGTTCAGGAATGTCATCATCTTTCGATAGCTTTAATAATTTCCAGGATTATAAAGATCATGCGGAGAAAGAGTTTATTAAATTTAAACTCGAAAAAAACAATTGGAATGTCTCCAAAACTGCTGATGAAATCGATATTCAACGCAGTCATCTATACAGTAAGATTGAAAAGTTTGGGTTGAAAAGGGCTGAGTAAGCCCTTAGCCCCTGAAGTAGGAACTAACAGCGAGGTGGATAAAGAGAGGTTTATAATACAAAAGTTGGAACAGAAAGAGTTTTCTTATCTTGTTCCAACTTTTTTTTTGATAATATTTTAAACCTAGCAAGACTATTAGAAAGTCAAAAGCCCCCTTTAGGAGGTTGGGGGCCTAACCCATATAATCATTTTGCCTCATAAGTAAAGCCCTGTATTTATTAAAAATGGCGGTTTTGGAAACAAAACCTTTGTACTGGTTTTCGTTATTAATAACCGGTAAAATCCATGCATTTTCCTGCTCCATTTTTTTAAGCACTGATTTTAAATCATCACTTTCATTAATGGTATTTGGCGCTTGCTGAACTAAGTAGGATGCAATTAACAAGTCTTTATTTTCGTTTTGCATTAATTCATTGAAAAGCTCCTCAACATAAATTACGCCTTTAAAATCCCCTAGTTCATCTGTTACTGCACAGATATTTTTATGAGATTGAACAATTTCATTCATTCTCAGGGCAATCAAATCATTCATTTCCACTTTAGGATAATTTTTTTCTATCAGGTATTTCAGCTTCATTTGACTTAATACCGTAGTGTCTTTGTCTTCATGCGAAAGCAACTCGCCTTTATCAGCGAGCACCTTTGTATAAATAGAATGTTTTTGCGCACTTCTGTTCACTGCGTACGAAATGGCAGTAGTAATCATTAACGGAACCATCAGGATATAGCCCCCCGTAATTTCTGCAATAAGAAAGATACCCGTTAAAGGCGCATGCATAATGGCACCGAGAGCGGCAGCCATCCCTGCAACGATAAAGTTAGCGACATCCAGGTGTGCAATACCTGAAAGATTAACTACGTAGGCGAAAATGAAACCGATCAACCCACCCATAATTAAACTGGGTGCAAAAGTACCGCCATTACCTCCTGCTCCTAACGTAACCAGAGTAGCAATTGATTTCATAAAAATGGTTACAACGGTAAATAGTATTACCAAAGCAGGAACAGTACTATAATCAGAAAATATACTGTTATTGATTACGGCTAAATAATCTCCTTTTAACAGGCCTTTTATAGTGATGTAGCCTTCTCCATAAAGTGTCGGAAAAAGGAAAACCAGCGCACCAAGCATCAATCCGCCAACAACTATCTTTGTGTAAGGATGCTTGATTTTATAAAAAAAGCCCTTTACGGCATAATTTGCTTTGGTAAAATAGATCGAAAATAAACCAATGAGTAATGCCAGGATAACATAATAGAAAAGTGCATTTATTTTCCAGCCTTCGGTTACCAGAAAAAATAGTTGCTGCGTATAAAATAACCTGGCCACAACGGCTGCGGTTGCAGCAGATAGCAAAAGCGGAATAAAAGCCGGAATGGTAAATTCTGGCAACAATATTTCAATTGCGAAAACGATTCCGGCAACAGGACTATTAAATGCACCGGCAATACCAGCAGCTGCACCACAAGCTACCAGCATGGTAATTTCACGATAGGATAAGCCCAAAAATCGCCCCAGATTGGATCCAATAGCCGAACCACTGGTGACGATAGGTGCTTCTAAACCAGTTGAACCGCCGAAACCTACAGTAATTGCCGCAGTGATGATCTGAGAGTAAATATTATGTGGCTCTACCCTGCTTGATTTTTTTGAAATGGCATACAGAAGTGGTGTCAGGCCTGTTTCAAATTTACTTTTACGAATGAAAAATTTAATATAAAGTACAGTAAAAAATATTCCAATCATAGGGAAAAGCAGGTACAGATAATACTTGTATTTCCATTGCCAATCTGACTGGAGGAATTCTTCGATATGATGTGTTAAACTTTTTAACGCAGCTGCAGCTAAACCCGCCAAGATTCCAACAACTACTGCAAGAATAATCAGGAAATTACGGTTTGATATCTTTGATTTTCGGTATTGATTAATATTATCAAGATAATTTACAAAACGGATATACATTCTATTTAAATTTAATAGAGGGCGAATATTCCAAAAGTAATAAAAAAGCTTGATGGCGATATTTATTAAGCGCTTATTTAAACATCAAACTTGTCTAATTGCTTAATTAATGTTGCAAAATCTTTAGGATAAGGGGCATCAATCACAATATCCTGATCGTTTAATCCTTTAAATACCAAATGCTTAGCATGTAGTGCAAAACGTTTCATTATAGGTTGCTCTTCCTCTCCCTTTGATAATCTGTAACCACGTTTAATGGAAGAAAGAAACACCGGTTTTCCTTTATACATATCATCGCCAACAATTGCAGCACGTTGAGTTGCCAGGTGGATACGAATCTGGTGCATTCTGCCAGTTATCGGCTTACATTCAACCAAAGTGTAATGCTTGTAGTATTTCAACGAGTCGAAAATCGTTTCAGCTCTTTTACCTTCCGCCCTGTCAATGGTTACATTCTTGTTTCCATCGTTAAGGATAGGTAAATCCACTAATAACTTATCAAAAATTACATGCCCATCTACAACCGCATGATAAGTTTTGTTTACTTTTCTACGCTCGAACTGCATAGATGCATGACGATAACCCTCGGGATTTTTAGCTATTATTAAAGCGCCTGAAGTTTCTTTATCTAAACGGTGACAAACCTGTGCATCGTCGCTGTATTGTTTGGCTAAACGTAATACATTGGTTTCACCCGAACCGCCTCTTTCATCAAGTGAAGCTAAAAACGGAGGTTTATTGATTACGATGAAATCGTTGTCTTCGAAAAGAATAAGGTCTTTAAAATTTGGGTACTTCAAACTGTAGAATTATTAATGAAGCACAAAAATACGGATTTTATCTTTTAAGGGTGTCGTCACCCTGAATTTATTTCTGTGGCTTATTTAATTTAATGCTAATCCCGAAATCAGGGATAGCAAAAAGACTTCACTGAAAATGTCACCAAAAAAAACACAGATTAATCGTCAGCGAAAATCTGCATTAATCTGTGTTTGAATATAGTTAATATTTTATTAAGAAAGCTCGAACTTATAACCAACACCTTTTACTGTTGATACGTAAGTTTCGCCAAGCTTTTCGCGGAGTTTACGTATATGCACATCAATGGTGCGGTTGGTTACCACTACTGAATCTTCCCAAATGTTTTTAAGGATAGATTCACGAGTGTACACCTTGCCGGGTTTTGAGGCTAAAAGATATAATAATTCAAATTCCTTTTTTGCCAAAACCACTTTGTTTCCACTCTGAAATACCAAGTAGGCCTCACGATCGATCACCAGATCGCCAATTTCTAACTTGTTTTCCGATATTTCCTCCGTTCCGGTATTTCTTCGCAAAATTGCATTAATCCGGCTAACTAAAGCACGCGGTTTAATTGGTTTCGCAATGTAATCATCAGCACCTACATTAAAACCTGCGATTTCTGAATATTCTTCACTTCTGGCCGTTAAAAATACCATGAATGTATTTTTGAAATCAGGAATAGCTCTCATCAATCTACAAGCTTCAATCCCGTCCATCTTTGGCATCATGATATCAAGAATAATCAAGTCTGGATGAACCTTTTTAGCAACCGTAATTCCCTCCTGCCCGTTAGAAGCGGTAAAAACCTGGTAACCTTCTTTTTTCAGATTGTACTCAATCAATTCCAGAATATCTGGTTCATCATCAACAATTAATATTTTCTGACCTGCGTTATTCATAGTTAAATATTTGTTACGAAAGTACTGTCTCTGATGTAACTATTAGTTAAGGCTAAGTTAAGAAATTGTTAACGACTTAAATTAG
This sequence comes from Pedobacter agri PB92, assembly GCF_000258495.1. Taxonomy (GTDB): domain Bacteria; phylum Bacteroidota; class Bacteroidia; order Sphingobacteriales; family Sphingobacteriaceae; genus Pedobacter; species Pedobacter agri. The sequence goes on along the minus strand of NZ_AJLG01000049.1, from coordinate 23,627 downwards.
GTTAACATTGAGTTTCTTTTAACGTAACGTTTTTGCTAAATAAGCTTCCAATTCTGCGCCACGAAGATTTTTAGCAGCTATCTTACCATTTGGATCAATAATGTAAGATGTTGGAATAGCCTGAACCTGATATTTCTTTACGGTTTCTCCATTGAAATCTTTTAATTCAGAAACATGAGACCAAGTTAATCCATCTGCCTTTATTGCGCCCAACCAAGCTGCTTTATCAGTATCTAATGAAATCCCTAAAATATCGAAATTCTTAGTTTTGTATTGATTATAAGCTTTAACTACATTTGGGTTTTCCTGACGGCAAGGTTGGCACCAGGATGCCCAAAAATCTAATAAAACATATTTTCCTTTATAAGCAGATAAGCTGATTGCTTTTCCATCTGCAGTGTTCATGGTAAATGCAGGTGCAATCTGTCCAACCTGCACTGTTTTTAAAAGCGCCATCTGTTTTACAAAAGTATCTACAGTGGCATTTCCTTTAATCTCCTCCTTTACTTCATCGGCAAACTTTACCAGTTCGGCTTCATATTCTTGCGGACTTAATGTGTTCATTGCATAGAAACTTGCCAGCGTTCCCTTGTTATCCTTCGCAAATTTAATGATTTGCGAATTCAGCTGATTAATATAGGATTGATACTGAGGTCTCATATCTTCTAAAATCTTAGCCCTGTTCTGAGGTTGCTCAGCCACCTTAGCTTCAAAATCGGCCTGGAGTTTTTCTGCCTGCTTCGCGAAGTTGTTTCTAATCGTATTTAACTCTGATAACTTTTCAACCTCATTAGCACCTGAGATTTTATAAGCCATTGTTTTATCCGCTAAATCAGCTTCCAGCTTGATGTCATCACCATTTTTGGCAATTAACATAAACTCATGATTACCAATTGAAACCCTGAAAAAGTCTACAGATGGTGTTTTACGAATAAATTTAAACTCCCCTTTTTCAGATAAATTTGTTGAATCAATAGCAACCATCTGGCTACTTTGCATTCCGTACAGATAAACCTTCTTGTCCGTACCCGGATTTTGAAAAGTTCCGTCAATGTTAAAGCTATCTTTTGGTTTACAAGCTGTGAAAGCAACTGCGATCAATAAGATCAGGCTTAAGTTTTTTAATTTCATTATTATTTTAGTTTTTCAAGTATCAATTCATTTAATTTTTTGGCATCAGCCTTACCTTTTGCCAGCTTCATCACTTCACCTACAAATAAACCTAATACACCTTTTTTACCTTTTTTATAGGCTTCTACTTGCGCCGGAAACTTGCTTAATACATCATCGATAAATCCACCTAACTCATCACTATTTTCGGATATTAATAGATTTAATGATTGTGCTAGGCTTACAACATCATCTTCGGCTCCTTCAAGTGCGGGCAATAATTGCTGGATGGCAATTTGTTGGGTAATTTTTTTATCATCAACCAAATTAATCGCAGCAGCTAATTGTTGGGGTTTGATTTTGTAATCAGCAATACCGATAGCTTTTTCGCTCAATACGGCTCTGATGGGCCCGATTAGCCAGTTAATTAAAGTTTTCTTCGTGTTAACCAATGGCAAAGCCTGGTTGAAATAATTTAATAAATCCAGGTCTTCTGCAAATAGCGCTGCATCAGCTTTGCTAATACCAAATTCTGAAACCATTTGTTTCGAAATTTCATTGGGTAATGCCGGCATCGCTGATGTTATTTCTGCCAACCAATCATCAGAAATATAAATGGGCTGTAAATCAGGATCAGAGAAATAGCGATAGTCATTTGCTTCTTCTTTGGTTCGCATTGGCGAGGTTGTACCCTTATCTGCATCAAAATTTAATGTACTTTGAATAATGGTACCACCGCTAGAAATTACTTCTACTTGTCTGCCGAATTCAAAGTCCATCGCCCTACGTACGTTACGCATGGAATTTAAGTTTTTTACTTCACAACGGGTACCAAATTCCGTTGTTCCGCTTTCGCGGATTGAAATATTTGCATCACAGCGTAAACTACCCTCTTCCATGTTTCCATCGCTTACATCTAAGTGGCGCACTAACTTTCTAATTTCGCTTAGTAAAGCTGATGCTTCTTCTGCACTGCGAATATCTGGCTCGGTTACAATCTCAATTAAAGGTACACCTGCACGGTTTAAATCAACTAAAGAATAATGATCATCCTGATCGTGAATGCTCTTGCCGGCGTCTTCTTCTAAATGGATTCTATTGATACCAATTTTCTTCTTGGAACCATCAGATAATTCCACTTCAAGAAAGCCATTAACACAAATAGGTTGATTATCCTGTGTAATCTGATATCCCTTTGGTAAATCAGCATAGAAATAATTCTTCCTATCGAAATGATTGATTTGATTAATTGTACAATTTAAGGCAAGACCAATCCTAATGGCTTTTGCCACAACTTCTTTATTAAGCTTTGGCAAAGCACCCGGCAGGGCCAGCGATACGGTAGAAATATTTTGATTAGGCAAAGCCCCAAAAGAAGCACTATCTGAAGAAAATATTTTTGTATTGGTATTTAACTGAACGTGTATTTCCAGTCCTGAAACGAGTTCGTAATTGCTTTGGTTTGTACCTAAACCCATATTAAAATTGTGCCTTTTATGTATTGCTTTGGCAAATATAGTTAAAGAATGTTAAAACGAATTGCCACAGTTAAACTACTGTGTAATGCTTCTGTCTATTTCAATAATTAACACACAAAAGAAACCTTAAATTAAAAAGTTATGAAAAAGTTAGTATTATTTGCTGCAGTTCTGATGGTTTCATTATTCGGCATAAACAATGCAAAAGCACAAGTTAACTTAAGTATCAATATCGGCTCACAACCAGCCTGGGGACCTACCGGTTACGACCATGTAGACTATTACTATTTTCCTGATATCGACGCCTATTACAATGTTCCATCAAGCCAATATATTTATTCAAATGGCGGGCGTTGGGTTTGGGTAAATAGTTTACCTAATCAATACAGAAACTTTGATGTTTACAATGCTTATAAAGTTGTGGTCAACGAACCAAAACCATATTTAAGAAACGACATTTATGTAGCAAAATACAGTAAATTCAAAAATTACAACGGGCGTCAGGCGGTGATTAGAGATAGTCGTGATCGTAAATATTATGTGGTAAAAGGTCATCCGAAATATAATGGAAATAGTATCAATAGACCAACGCAAGTTGTTCGCTCACAAAATAACAACAACCGCCCAAGTCGCACACAGGTAACTATTGTAAAACCAAATCAGAAAGCAAAACCTGGTAGGAATAATGCACCGGGGAATGACAGAAAAGCGTCTAATAACCGTCCTGAAAGAAATAACGGTGAAGGACGTGGATAGCAGTTATTTAGTTGTGTAGAGGGGGTTTTCGAAAGAAGCTCCCTTTTTTTATATCTCTGTTACAATAGAAAATTTGGCACAGCGTTTGAATTCTATCAGTATACACAAATAGAAACGATTATGAAAAAGTTATTAATCATCTCCGCGATTGTAGGTATCGTGGCTTTAACATCAAATCAATCTAACGCTCAGGTAAGTTTAAATGTGAACATCGGCACACAGCCTGCCTGGGTTCCGGTGGGTTATCAAAACGTTAATTATTATTATTTGCCCGAAGTGCAATCTTACTATTACGTTCCGCAACGTCAGTTTGTTTATCTAAACGGGAACCGATGGGTTAGAAACAGACATTTACCAGCCAGGTACAGAGGTTACGATTTGCACCGCGGTAGAAAGGTTGTGGTTTATGGTCATAGCCCGTACAGAAGTTACAATACACATCGTGTAAAATATTCAAATCGTTCGAACATCTACAGGTCTTCATATGGTGGAGGAAACCGTGTAAGATATAGCGCACCCGGAAGAAATAACTATAGATCGTATAAAGTTGATAAACGACACCATGACAGAAGAGTAAATTCTAGTTTATTCTCAAAAGGACACCGGGAAAAACACGGCAGACATTAGAATAAAAAAGAGGCTTTATAGCCTCTTTTTTATGATTAAAATCTTTTACCAATGGTTAAACCAAACCTTGGGTAGGCTTCTATTGCATTATTCTTGCTGCTAAAAACTCTGCCTAAACCTAAATAAGCTTCTCCTAAAAAGCCATTTCTTGTTAAAAACTTTGCACCAGCGGCAGCACCCAACCCAAAAGAAGTATAATTTATTTCTGGTAGCGTATAATTATATCCTGCCGGATAAGAGGTATAAGCTAATGATGCATAGTCATATTCTTTATATGAAATAACTCCTGCATTCCCTTCTATAAAGAATCCATTCGCTTTTTTATTTCCAAAATATAATCGGTAATGAGGGGTAATGATATAATTAATTCTGCTTCCGAAAACATTTTCATTTGTTGCGCCAATAGCAACAGAAATTCCAGCACCCATATTGTCTTCTATAATTCTTTCGTAGGTAATTTCAGGAATAGCCAAAACAGCATAAAAAAGATTAATCTTGATCTCATTATTGCCACCATGGCCAATTGCTTTTGATCTCGATTCGATTGCTTTTGATATGCTATCTGGGTTTTTGCTTTGTGCCTTACACCAGCTCATTGAAGCAAGGAAGACGATCATTAAGAGTGATTTTTTCATTTAGATTTTTTCAAACGAAACTAATAAATTAGTTTTAAAACTAAAATACGATTTGATAAATAATTTGAAAAGCAATCGCAGTAATGTTTAGGTTAAAGCAGTCCCGCTTTCGTTGCAATCTTTTAAAAAACTTCTGTCATTCTGAGGAAATAAGAATCTTCTTCATTGCTTGCAGATACTTCGTTCCTCAGTATGAAAGATATTAAAGGTTATTACTTTTTAAAAGTATTTCCACTTCAATCGGGTTTAAATTGCAAAGATGATACACCTATTAATGAAAAACTAACAATTAGTCCAGTTTCATTATTGTGATCGTCATTGCGAGACACGAAGCAACTCTATCATGAAAAAATTGCTTCGTGCCTCGCAATGACGGTTCTTTGTAAATTATTGTGAAATAAAACCCTCAGCTTTACTTAACACGTTTGGTAAACCAGCAGAATTTTTACCACCAGCGGTTGCATAAAACGGCTGACCACCGCCACCGCCTTGAATTTCTTTGCCTAACTCACGAACGATATTTGATGCGTTCATTCCTTTCTTAACCAAATCATCAGAAAGCATTACAGTGATTCCAGGTTTGCCATCAATTTCAGATGTAAAAACCAGGAACAAGTTATCAATCATATCTTTTAATGAAAATGCAAGATTTTTCACTGCATCAGCGCTTTGTAAATCGATGTGCTTAGCAATCAAATTTACTCCATTTATACCACGAACGTGATGAACGATTTCATGTTTTAAGTTATTAACACGCTCTAAAGTCGATTTTTCAATCTCTTTTTTAAGTTTAGCATTTTCGTCTAACAAAGCCTGAACTGAAGCTGATAAATCTTTTGAGCCATTTAACAAAGCTTTTAAATGCCCTAATTCTTTTCTTTGGTCTAAGAAATATTGTTCTGCTTTGTCAGCGGTAATGGCTTCAATTCTTCGAACACCTGCCGCAACTGCACTTTCTGAAACAATTTTAAACGAACCAATTTGTCCTGTTGCTTTTACGTGTGTACCACCACAAAGCTCTTTCGAGAAATGATCATCAAAAGTTATCATACGAACGAAATCGCCATATTTTTCGCCAAACAAAGCAGTCACGCCACTTTCAATTGCATCCTGATAAGGCACATCTCTCTCTTCCTTTAACTTAATATTTTGTCTAATCTTCTGATTAACGATTACTTCGATTTGAGCCAGCTCGTCATCTGTCACCTTAGCAAAATGAGAAAAGTCAAAACGTAGATAATCAGCATTTACAAGAGAACCTTTTTGGTTTACATGATTACCCAAAACTTGCTTTAAAGCAGCATGTAATAAATGCGTAGCCGAGTGATTATCCTCTGTTAAAATGCGTTTATCTTCATCAATCACAGCCCAGAATTTTCCTTCCAAATTATCTGGAAGAATATCTGCGAAGTGAACGGTTAAGCCATTTTCTTTTTTAGTGTCGGTAATATCAACCCAAAACTGTCTACTATGATCTTCTAAACGTCCGGTATCTCCTACCTGCCCTCCGCTTTCTGCATAAAAAGGTGTTTGACGTAAAACGATTTGATATTGCTCTTTCCCTTTTGCTTTAACTTTACGGTATTTTAGAATTTCAGTTTCGATTTCTAGGTCATCATATCCAACAAACTCACTTTGTTCATCTGCATTAACGATAACCCAATCGCCGGTGTCAATGGCAGTAGCAGCACGACTATCGTCTTTTTGCTTTTTAAGCGCTTGTTCGTATCCAGCTAAATCAACACTCCAACCCTTCTCTCTAGCCATTAACTCAGTTAGATCGATTGGAAAACCAAATGTATCAGATAGTTCAAAAGCGAAACTTCCTTCTACTGTATTATTTGTTGCCTGATATCTTTCGAAACGTTGAATTCCTGTTGATAAGGTTCTTAAAAATGAAACTTCTTCCTCTAAAACTACTTTCTGAACGAAATACTGTTGAGAAATCAGTTCATCAAACACACCTTTAAATTGCTCAGCTAATAAAGGTACTAACTGGTTTAAAAATGGCTCTTTAAAATTTAAGAAAGTGTAAGCGTAACGTACAGCACGACGTAAAATTCTACGAATAACATATCCTGCTTTATTATTTGAAGGCAGCTGACCATCAGCAATTACGAAAGCAATGGCACGAATATGATCGGCCATTACACGCATAGCGATGTCCGTTTTCTCATTAGCACCATATTTAATTCCAGATTTGTCAGCAATAAACTGAATCATGGGCTGGAACACATCAGTATCGTAGTTGGAACTTTTTTGTTGAAGCACACGTACCAAACGCTCAAAGCCCATTCCGGTATCCACGTGTTTAGCAGGTAAACTTTGAAGTGAACCATCTTTCAAACGGTTAAATTGCATAAATACATTGTTCCAGATTTCAATAACCTGAGGATGATCTGCATTGACCAAAGTGGCGCCATCTACCAAAGCTTTTTCTTCATCAGTACGACAATCTACATGAATTTCAGAGCAAGGCCCGCATGGTCCGGTATCGCCCATCTCCCAAAAATTATCTTTTTTATTCCCAGGTAAAATGTGGCTTTCATCAACATATTGTTTCCATAAGTCGTACGCTTCCTGGTCTTTTTCTAAGCCCTCTTTTTCATCACCTTCAAAGTAAGTAACATATAATTTATCCTTTGGAATTTTATAAATCTCCGTTAGTAATTCCCAGCTCCAGGCAATCGCATCCTTTTTAAAATAATCGCCAAAGCTCCAATTACCCAGCATTTCGAACATGGTGTGGTGGTAAGTATCGATACCCACTTCTTCCAAATCGTTATGCTTACCAGAAACACGTAAGCAGCGTTGAGTATCTGCAACACGGGCATATTTAATCGCGGCTTCGCCTAAAAATAAATCCTTAAATTGGTTCATACCCGCATTGGTAAACATCAAAGTTGGATCATTTTTAACTACAATTGGTGCCGAAGGAACAACATGATGTTGTTTCGATTCAAAAAAACTAAGGAATGCCTGTCTAATCTCTTGTGCTGTCATTACATTTTATTAATTGGAGGAACAAAATTAAAATTTTATTGCGTTAATAAGGAAAAATCAAGCTACATTTGAATACTTTAATTAATCGATGTAAAACACTCATAATCAAGCACCAATTATGCCATATAAAGAAAGAGACATTAATAAAATGTATTACACCATGGGCGAAGTGACTGAAATGTTTAATGTTAACGCATCGCAAATTCGTTTTTACGAAAAGGAATTCGATATTCTCCAACCTAAGAAAAACAAAAAAGGTAATCGTTTATTTACCCCTGAAGATATCGAAAACTTAAAAATTATCTTCAACCTTGTTGATGAAAAAGGCTTTACACTTAAAGGTGCAAAAGAACATTTAAAAAACAATAAAGGCGATGTAAAGGAAAATCAAAAGATCATAGATTCTCTGGAAAAGCTAAAAGGGTTTTTAATGAATTTAGCGCAGGAGTTGTAAAACTTAATGCAATGTTATAAAATTTCTTCACCCTGATTTTTTTTAGGATCTTCTTGCCCAACATTTAAATTTAAATGGATTAAATTTTTGATTTTATTTCTTTCAAAATAATTTTCTATATTTAATATAACCGAACAACAATCACCCTATTTTTTATTTACTGGTTTAACGCCCTCAAATGAAGATATGGATTGTATTGTTAATCTCCCTCACGCCTTTTTATCTATTTGCTCAAAACAGTTTGGGTCCAAGGCTTACTGCCATGGGCAACAATGGTGCAGCTGTTACCGATGTTTGGGCTTTGCAGGCAAACCCGGCTGGTATTGCTTCACTCACCAGGCCAACAGTTTCGATAAATTATATTAAACACCTCTTTAGTGATGAGATCAGTACTCAGGCCTCAGTTTTCGTTTTGCCGATCAATAACAATTTTATCGGAGCAAGCTTTCAGCGCTATGGATTTGCTGAATACAATGAAAGTAAAATAGGTTTTGCATATGCCAAGCAGTTTGGAGAAAGATTATCTATTGCCATAAACATCAATTATCATCAGTTAAAGATATCTAATTATGGTACTTCTTCCGGTTTCTCCGTCGATGTCGGGGCACTCTACCATCTCAATAGTGAATTTGCTTTTGGAGCTTTCGTAAATAATCCATCAAAGCAAAAGTTCAGCAGCAAAGAGGTATCGCTAAGTATTCCAACAACGTTCCATGCTGGTGCAAGTTACCTTGCATCTGATAAAGTCTTGATTGCAACTTCCCTAAGTAAATCTCTTGGTCAATCTGTTGATGTAAGCATAGGAATCGATTATAAAATTATTGAATTGCTAAGCCTAAGAGGTGGCTTAAGTACCAGGCCTTTTAAGCAATATGCAGGCTTCGGTTTAAATTATAAGAAATTCTTATTGGATATGGCAACAACGTTTGATGCCAATTTAGGTTATGCACCACAAATTGCCGTAGGCTATGCGTTTTAGTTTGATCACAATGGCAATTGTGATGATGGGATTCATCGCAAATGCCCAAATAGGCGAGCAAGAAACAGATGTGAAAGATATTATAGAAAGTGTAGCAGAAAATCTTCCAGACGATTATGACATGACTGAGCTGATTGAAATGTTGACCAGATATAAAAAACACCCTATTAATTTAAATAAAACCTCGCCCGATGAATTGAAAACACTTTTGTTTTTATCGCCGTTACAAATCAGTAACTTCTTTGCCTACGTAAAAGAAAACGGAAATTTTGTTGATGTGCTAGAGCTTCAAAGTATTGACGGTTTCGATATTAAAACTGTTCAAAGTTTGCTTCCCTTTGTTACTTTAAATACTGTTACCGAATACGAGAAACTTACATTCAAAAACTTGTTAAGTTTAGGCGAAAGCGATTTGCTTATTCGATTTGCGCAAACCTTACAAACGCAAAAAGGCTTTACAGATTTGCCTGGCAATCGCTATTTAGGTTCACCAGAAAAATTTCAAAGCCGTTACCGTTATCATTATGGAACAATTGTTTCTGCAGCGCTAACGCTAGATAAAGATGCTGGTGAAAAATTTATTGGAAGGCCATTTGATTTTTACTCGGGAAATGTTGCGCTTTTTAAGTTAGGCAAGGTAAAGAAATTGATCATAGGCGATTACACGTTACAATTTGGTCAGGGTTTAACCATGTGGTCGGGCTTTGCTTTTGGCAAAGGACCAGACGTAACAAGTGTGGCGAGAAAGGATTTGGGCTTAAGGCCTTACACTTCGGCAAATGAATATTCATTTTTAAGAGGCGCATCAGCAACAATTAACCTCTATAAAAATTTCGACATTACACCCTTTGTTTCGTTCAGAAAGCTGGATGCTAGTCAGGATTTAGATGCTGGTGGCAACCTGGTACAAGCAACAGTTAATCAAAGCGGCTATCACCGCACACCTACAGAAATAGAGAACAAAGGTTCGTTAAAACAACAAATTTATGGCTTGGCGCTGCAATACAATAGAAATCAGTTGGGTATTGGGGCTGTCGCTTATCAAAGTGAATACGGAAATAGTTTCATTACACAAACGGCGGTTTACGACCGATTTAGTTTCACCGGAAATTCATTAACCAATGTTGGTGTTCATTATAATTATACCTATAAAAACATTTATTTTTTCGGCGAAGCCGGGAAAAGCCTCAATAGCGGCTTAGCTCATGTTAATGGTGCTTTGATTAGTCTAACTCCGGCCATTTCAGCAGCCATCACCTATCGGAATTATGCAAAAGATTTCCATAACTTTTTTAATCAGGCAGTTGCTGAAGCCAGTGAGGCCGTTAATGAAAAAGGGTTGTATGCAGGCTTAAATATTACGCCAAATAAACGATGGACATTTTCTGCTTACGGCGACTATTTTCAATTTCCATGGCTCAAATATCGAGTTGATGCACCTTCCAAGGGATACGAAATTTTAGGTCAGGCGATTTATACACCCAGCAAAACCTTCAAAGCCCTGGCAAGATTCAAAACTGAAAACAAGCAGCAAAATACTGATTTAGATGTTCCGATCAACTTTCTTGATGATGTAAAAAAAGAAGGCTACCGCATCGAAGTAAGCTGGCAGATTAATAAAAAATGGAGTTTTCAAAACCGGGCAGAGGTTTCTCAATATAAAAAAGGTAATGCAAACCGTGAGTTCGGCTATTTGATTTATCAGGATGTAGACTATTCTCCAATGTTTTCTAAAATCACAGGAAACATGCGGCTTGCCTATTTTAATACGCCAAGTTATAATAGCAGAATTTATGCTTATGAAGATGATGTATTATACAGCTTCGCTTTTGGTATGTATAGCGGAAAAGGGTTTCGAACATATCTAAATCTAAAGTATAACGTTGCTAAAAAATTAAATATTTGGTTAAGATATGCAATGTTCATTTATAAAGATGTAGAAACTGTCGGTTCATATTTAGATGAAATTCAGGGTAACAAGAAATCTGAGATCAAAGTTCAAATGCGGTATCAATTTTAAAATATGTTTAAGGCAGAATATATTTTCGCTAGGATTCTACTTCCTTTTATCATTGGGATTGGGATATTTTATTTTTTCCCATCAGAAAAAATGATTTTTATTCTGGCAATCATCTCTGCTGTAATTATCTTATCCATATCCTTCATCAACATCACTTATAAGAAACATAATGCTTATAAATTTAAAGGTCTAACCGGAATTTCAATCCTACTTTTTTTCTTCTTTTTGGGAGCTTTACTTTCTATACTAAATAATGAAACCCTAAAATCTGACTACTTCGCAAGGAACAATTATAAGATTTTAAAAATCTGGGTGAATGACGAACCTGAGCAAACCAATGATATTGTTAGGTTCAAGGCAAGAGTTGTTTCAGGTTATAAAAATTCTAAACAAATTAAACTTAGCGGACAATTACTTTTAGCCTTAAAGGTAGATAGTATTCAACCTATTTACTTAAAATACGGTGATGAGTTATTGGTGTCAGCAAAATACTTGGAGGTTGAGCTGCCTTACAATCCTGCAGAATTTGATTTTAAAAGTTGGTTAGGAAGTCAGAACATCTATCAACAAACATTTATACGTCAAAACCATGTGCTGAAAACCAATCGAAATATTGGAAATCGCATCATCAAATTCGCACTTGATTTGAGAGAAAAACAAGTGGCGAAATATCGAAAGATGATTAAGAATGATGAAGCTTTTGCAGTGGCTTCAACATTGATATTAGGCTATCGGGCAGATTTAAGCAAAGAAACCTTGGCTGCTTATTCAAAAACAGGAACCATTCATGCACTATCTGTTTCTGGAAGTCATGTTGCGATAATTTTCTTTGTGTTAGATATCTGTTTGGCCTTTTTGGACAAAAAACGATGGCTTCGAATATTCAAATTTGTCTTAATCTGCAGCTTAATTTGGGGCTATGCCTTAATTACAGGTTTGTCTCCATCGGTTGTACGGGCTGCGATTATGATAAACATTTTCATTGTGGCAAGAACATTTGCAAGAAACAAAAATAGCTACAACACCCTGGCTTTTGCCGCATTTTGTCAATTGGTTTATAATCCATTTTTAATATGGGATGTTGGCTTTCAACTTTCTTACATTTCGGTATTTGGCTTAATTTATCTACAGCCAAAAATATACAAATGGATATATGTTAAAAACAAAATACTGAATAAGGTTTGGGAATTAATAGCACTTTCTCTGGCTGCTCAATTAGTTACTTTCCCACTTTGCATTTACTATTTCCATCAATTTCCTGTTTATTTTCTGTTAGGGAATCTTTTTATCTCCATCCCGCTTCTTCTCATTATGCTTTTGGGAATAGCGATTCTTATTCCTATAGTAGATAAAATTTCTCCATTGGTGGAGTGGATAATTGTCACCACAAACACCATTTTAAAATGGATTGCTGATTTACCATTTTCTACTTTTTCTTCAGTTTGGATCAGCCTCACTGAATTCATCCTTTTAAGCGCAGCTTTGTGCTTGCTTGTTTATGGCTTAGCGAAGAAAAATAAAAGATGTGTTACGGCGTCTGCTTCAGTGTATCTTATCTGTTCTGCATTAACATTCTATCATGACTGGAAGGTGCTTCATCAAAAGAAAATTATATTTTTCACTTTGAGGAAAAATTATGCTGCGGCATTTATTACAGGTCGGGAGGCAGTTTTGGTTACAGATTTAACAGAAATTGATAAAAACTACCTGTTTTTTGTGTCTCCGGCTTTGGAGCAATCTCAAATTAGGAAAATCGATGTCATCAGTTTAAAAACGGATACGACCTTACATCATTTTATTAAAAAAGATAATCAAATAATTTTCGAGGACTACAATATTCTTCTGATCAACGAAAAAATGAATTACAAAAATTTAGCGGTTACGGGAAAGTTCAAAAGTATTTGGTTAACAGGTAACCATAAATTTAAACTTGAAAATCTGCCGGATAAACTCGAATACGAAAGTATAATTATCGATGCCACCAACAAAGATTATAAAATAGCAACGTTTAAAACTTTTGCAGATAATAATAAAGTGCAAGCACATATTTTAAAGAAAAATCCTGCATATTTGGTACACCTAACCCAATAATATGCCAAATTTGGTTTTATATCATGTAGCTGAAAGAATAGCCACCATAACTATTAACAGACCTGAGAAGCGAAATGCATTAAATCCCCAGTTAATTTCCGAACTAACTGAAAACTTTATTCGTGCTTCTGAAGATGATGATGTTAAAGTAGTTATTTTAAATGCCGTTGGCGGTGTTTTCAGCGCTGGTGCTGATTTAGAATACCTTCAACAATTGCGTTATAATACTTTCGAAGAAAATGTGGCGGATTCCAATAACCTGAAAAAACTTTTCACTACAATCTACTATCTGCCAAAAGTTGTAATTGCACAGGTCGAGGGACATGCAATTGCCGGTGGCTGTGGCTTGGCAACAATCTGTGATATCGTTTTTGCCACACCAAAAAGCAATTTTGGTTATACCGAAGTTAAAATTGGTTTTGTTCCCGCAATCGTATCCTGTTTCTTAAAACAAAAAGTAAATGAAACGATAGCCAAAGAGCTCTTATTAACAGGCAAAATCTTCTCTGCAGAAAAAGCACTCGAATATAATTTGATCAACTTTGTAACAAATTCAGAAGAAATTCATCAAACTGTTAAAGAATTTGCTTTAAGTTTGTGTAAAGAGAGTTCTGGTAATTCGTTAATGATTACAAAACAATTAATTACCCAAACCACTAACCCACTCCTTGAAAAAAGTTTGGAATTTGCTGTCCAAATTAATGCCAGGGTGCGGGAAAGCGAAGATTTTAAAAAAGGTATTGCATCATTTCTCAATAAAGAAAAAATTAACTGGTAAACAACTAAACTTAAATAAAAACATGTTAAAATCTATCAAAACGAGCGTTGTCGCTTTAATCCTTGTAGGTGGTGCAGTAATTGCTCACGCACAGAAGAAAATTGCCGAAGGTACAATTACTTATGGATTGGAATATAAACTTACTGATGAGCAAAAGGCAGCCATGGGCGGACAGGAACCACCTGCAGAACTTAAAGTAAAGTTTAATAACGGCCTAACGAAAATCGAAATGGAACAAGGACCAGCTTTGATCGGAATTGTATCAGATAACAATGAAAAAACTGGTTTGTTATTAATTGATGTGCCAATTGCACAAAAACAATTTGCAGTGAAACAATCTAAAGAAGATGTAGAGAAAGCAATGGGTGGCATCGCAAAATATTCAGATTTTAAAGCTACTGGCGAAAAACAAACAGTTGGAGGTTTTAACGCAGAAAAATATACTTTCAAAGATGATAAAGGTGCATCACACGAACTTTGGGCAACTAAAGATGTTGAATTACCAAACGTAGGATCACAAAATTATTTTCCAGGTTTAGGCGCTTTTCCAGTAAAATATACAATGGTTCAACGCGGCATTGAAACTACAACAACTTTAAAATCAATTTCTGAAGGTAAAGTGGGTGCAATCTCTAAAGAGGTTCCTACTGGCTACGAAGTAGTTACCATGGATGAATTAATGAAAATGCAGGGTGGTGGTGAATAATTAACCTATATCTTACAATCGAAGGCTTTTTAACCGCCGGCTTTTTATCTAAATTAGCCCGAAAGTTAAAAAGCTTTTTTTATGACTAATTTTTATGATTAAAAACCTACTCGTTAAACTATCAATTACTTGTATTGCCATTTTTGCAATTATTGATACCCAGGCCCAAAGTATAAACTGGGCAAAGCATGGAAACTCCTATTACCAAATCGCCAGTGGAGAAATTATTAGTGTGACATTGCCCAAGAGCGATAAAAAAACTGTTATATCAAGGGCACTTTTAACGCCAGCTGGGAAAAATGCACCCATCGCTGTTCGCAGTTTTCAATTATCTGCCGATGGAACTAAAGCCCTAATTTATACCAATAGTAAAAAAGTTTGGCGTTATGATACCCGTGGCGACTATTGGTTGGCTGATTTAACGGCAAACAAAATCACTCAAATTGGAAAAGATAAACCTGCATCGTCTTTAATGTTTGCGAAACTATCTCCAGATGGAAACAAAGTTGCTTACGTAAGCAAACATAATCTGTATGTAGAAAATATTGATGGTTCGAATTCAAAAGCCTTAACAACCAATGGCACCGATCGAATGATTAATGGAACCTTCGATTGGGTTTATGAAGAAGAATTCGATTGCAGAGATGGTTTTAGATGGAGTCCTGATGGTAAATCAATTGCTTACTGGCAAATTGACGCGACCAAAATCAAAAACTTTTTGATGGTTAACAATACAGACTCTATTTATCCTTATACCATTCCGGTTGAGTATCCTAAAGTTGGCGAAAATCCGTCAGCTTGTAAAGTAGGTATTGTTGATATTGCCACCGCAAAAACAAAATGGTTAAACGTTCCTGGTGATGATATTCAACATTACATTCCACGTATGCAATGGGTACCGAATAGCAACGAAGTTATCTTGCAACAACTAAATCGCGAGCAAAACGAAAGTATTGTTTTTATTTGCGATGCGGCCAGCGGAACAGCAAAAGCAGTTTATACCGAAAAAGCTAAAGCCTGGATAGATGCTCAGGACGAATGGAAATGGTTAAATAATAATCAGGAATTTACCATCACATCTGATAAAGATGGCTGGAATCATTTGTATAGAATCAGTCGCGATGGTAAAAAGCAAACCTTGGTTACCAAAGGAAATTACGATGTAGTTGATGTGAAATTAATAGACGACAATAATAATTACTTATACTTCATCGCCTCACCTAACAATGCTACACAACGTTATTTATACAAAACCAAATTAGATGGTAAAGGTAAATTAGAGCAAGTTACGCCATCGACGCTACTTCCAGGTACGCACAGTTATGATATTTCGCCAAATGCTGCTTTCGCCCGCCATAGTTACAACAGTTCTACCGTAAGGCCAATTACCGAATGGATGAACTTTACTACCGGAAATCCATTTACTATGGATGGCAGCATCACCACACAATTATCAAAGCAAGAAGCACCTAAAAATAAAGTGGAATTTTTTAAAGTTACTACTGAAGATGGTGTGGAACTGGATGGCTGGATGAAAAAACCAGATAATTTCAATCCGGATAAAAAATATCCTGTTGTTTTTTATGTTTATGGCGAACCTGCTTCGCCTACCGCATCAGATACTTATGGAGCAGGCAGAAATTTCCTTTACGCAGGTGATATGGCCAAAGATGGTTACATCTACATTTCAATGGATAACCGTGGCGCACCAGTTCCAAAAGGTGCTGCATGGCGTAAAGGTATTTACAAAAACATTGGCGTAATCAATATCCGCGATCAGGCCATGGCTGCTAAAAAATTATTGGCAACCCACTCATTTATGGATAAAGACCGTGTAGCCGTTTGGGGCTGGAGTGGCGGCGGTTCATCAACCCTTAATTTGATGTTCCAATACCCTGAAATTTATAAAACAGGTATTTCAATTGCTGCAGTTGGCAACCAGTTAACTTACGATAACATTTACCAGGAGCGTTACATGGGCACACCATTCCCAAGTAAAGAGGCCTATGTTAAGGGCTCTCCTATTACCTATGCTAAAAATTTAAAAGGTAATTTACTCTACATCCACGGAACAGGCGATGACAACGTTCACTACCAAAATGCAGAGATGCTCATCAATGAATTAATTAAAAACAAAAAGGTTTTTCAATTGATGAGTTATCCAAATCGTACCCATAGCATATCCGAAGGCGAGGGCACCAGCGAGCATTTATCACTTACTTATACCAAGTTTTTAAAAGATAATTGCCCTCCAGGAGCGAGATAGATTGTAAATATTTGAAAAGCAATTACAGCGGGGAGTCGGTTTCGATAGCCCCGCTTTTCATTTCAATCTTTTTGTGAATGTTACTTATGATAAATGTCGTCATGCTTGGTTTATCGAAGCACTTGCAATATAAATCCTTCGACAAGCTCAGGATGACAGTACACCAAAAAGTATTTCCACTACAATCGGGTTTAAACTTCAGGGCGCTCCGCTCCTTTTAACGTTTCCCTGGCAAAATGCCTAATGAAAATCACGTTAAAACTATCTTACTAAACCTAAAATCATAAAAGAAACTACTACTGCAATCCCGAAACTTAGCAGCGTTCCAATCAATACATATTCCGTTAATTTAAGGTCGTGTGCTTCTTTTAAATCGCCAAAGCGGAAGATAGATTTTGCTGCCAATAAGAAACCAACCGCTTCAAAATGATTGGTGAGTATAAAAACAAAAATTAAAACCCGTTCTAAAATCCCGATATATTTTCCTGCATTCTGCAACGATTTTGGGCTTTCATCATCACTTTCAGGTAACCATTTAGCAATAATTACTTTCATAATTATCGATGTCGGCAGAGATAAAAACAATACACCCACAATCAAAAACCAGGTTTTTACATCATTTAAATAACTAATATCTAAATAGCCTTTAAAAAAAAGATGCCACACAAAAACAATAGAGCCAAAGTGCAAAACCTGGTCAGCAAAAAACAATATTCTAGCATTCTTTTTAGTTTGAAACAGCGATTTTGAAGCATCAATTATTAAATGTAGCACACCAATTGATAAAGCTGTTTTCCAAACATTAAAGCTTAAAAAAACAATAAATATTAAAACCACATGAATTAAAACATGTAAATACAGTTTACCTGATTTAAGTTTCTTTCTTTCCTTATCCTTAACCCACGATGTAGGTTGAAGAAAAAAATCTCCAATTAAATGCGCAAGGATGAGTTTGACTAAAATGATATCCATTATTGAGAAAGAATTTGATTCAGTTTTTTACGATATAGTTTATCCATTTCCATGATTTCTGAATAGCGGGCACGTTTTAGTGCCTCACTAACAGATGATTGCGTTCTTTTTGAAATAATTGCCAATTCGCTTTGCACAACATTCTCGTTTTCCAAAGCTAGTTTTACCATTTCTGCAGCAACTACACCCCAACTGTCCATCGCGATTAAAGATAGTTTAATCAAAACATTTATTTCCTCATCAAAGTCCGGATTTTCAGTTTTGATTGCAAGATTCACTTTTGCTTGTTTTAAACTATCGAAAGCAGCACCTGAATTCACGAAAACATCTCCGCTCGATTCTGAAAGTTTTTTACGTTTAGTTTTGACTTCCCCAATACCAATTCCCATTCTTACATCAGCTGGCTTATTTATTCTGATACAAGCTTTTATGTAGGCAGCTGTTTTAATGGCATCTTCTGCATCTACCTCTACTTGAAAGCTATCTCCCCGATAAATCTCCCATTTGCCATTTTGCCCTGAAACTGTTTTTAAAGCAGTTTTTTAAGCTTAATAACCAACTGTCCTTTATCTTTCTTGAACCAACAATATCTCCAGTTATAATGCAAATCATATCACTAATATAAGCCTTTATATTCATCATTCAAAAATTATCGGCTAATTACCCGATATTTCAAATTATCGGCTAATTACCCGATATTTAAGATTATCGGCTAATTACCCGATATTATCTTAAAACTTATATGGGCATTTATTGTTTAAAGAATCATGGCATTAATCGAATTTACTAAAAGAGGCATTTACTGTAAGCAAGGCGATTTTTACGTAGATCCCTGGTGGCCTGTAGATTATGCCGTTACCACTCATGGCCATAGCGACCATGTGCGCTTTGGTAACAAACACTACCTCTGCCATACCTTAACAAAACCAATAATTAAGCGTAGAATCAGCGAAGATTTAGATGTAGAAACCCTTAATTATGGCGAAAGTATCGTTCGTAATGGTGTACATATTTCATTTTATCCCGCTGGTCATATCATCGGTTCGGCGCAGGTTAGATTAGAATATAAAGGAGAAATCTGTGTAATCTCAGGTGATTATAAAACTGAAGATGATGGCATCAGCGACGTTTTCGAACCCGTGAAATGCCATTCATTTGTTTCAGAAAGTACGTTCGGTTTACCTGTTTACAAATGGCAGAAACAAGACATCGTTTTCGATAAAATTAAAAGTTGGGTAAGCGATAATATTCCTCAACAAAAAACTAGTGTATTAATCGCATATAGTTTAGGGAAAGCACAGCGTTTAATTAAAAACCTGGCCGGCGATGTTCCAATTTATGTTCATAATAGCATCGCCAACTTAAATGAGGTAATTATCAATGCAGGCGTAAACTTGCCAGAAACGATTAGGATTACACCAGAAACTACTAAAGATGACTTGCAGAAAGGCATTGTGATTGTGCCACCTGCAATGCGTGATAGCCGTTGGATTAAAAACTTATCACATCCTGTAACAGGCATTTGCTCTGGCTGGATGCAGGTTCGGGCGCATCGCCGATGGCAAAGTGCTGATGCGGGTTTTGCGCTAAGCGACCATGCCGACTGGACAGGATTAATGGATGCCATTACTGCAACCGGAGCTGAAAAAGTTTATGTAACGCATGGTTTTACGGCAGCCTTTAGTCGGTTTTTAAATGATGAAGGTATTGAATCAGAAGAAGTAATGACCAAGTTTGGGCAGGAAGATGATGAAGAAAATAAAGTTGATTTGGCTGATACCGAAAATCAAAATACTGAAACCGAAAACCAAAAATCAGTATGAAACGTTTCGCCAGATTAATTCAACAGCTCGAACTGAGCAATAAAACCAATGATAAAATAGCAGCATTGGTTGATTATTTCAACTATGCTGACGATAAAGATAAGATCTGGGTAATTGCTTTATTTACAGGCAAGAAACCACGGCGACCAATTAAATCTGCCTTATTAAAATACTGGGCTATAGAAATTACGCAAACGCCTGAATGGTTATTTTCTGAAAGTTACTCAAACGTTGGCGATTTAAGCGAAACAATTGCCCTGCTCCTGCCTCCTGCAGAAAATACATCCGATTTCCAACTGCATAAATGGATTGAAAATTTACATGATTTAGAAGGCAAAGATGATGAAAACTAAAAAAAACTTCATTTTAAATGCTTGGAATACACTGGAGACGCAGGAACGTTTCATTTTTAACAAACTTATTTCGGGTAACTTTAGAATTGGCGTTTCGAATAA
Organism: Pedobacter agri PB92; assembly: GCF_000258495.1. Lineage (GTDB taxonomy): Bacteria > Bacteroidota > Bacteroidia > Sphingobacteriales > Sphingobacteriaceae > Pedobacter > Pedobacter agri. The sequence continues at coordinate 3,474 of NZ_AJLG01000049.1, read as the reverse complement.
AATGCTTGTAAATGCCCTGGCCAAGCAAAGCAGTTTAGATAGTGCTCAGATTATGCACAGCATTATGGGTAAATGGAATCCATACGAAATCACTTTTGCAGAATTGATTAACGGAACTCATGTAAATACCGATAATTCATGGCCCTACCCTTTTTGTCTGGCTTATGCTTTAGAACAAGAAACTGAAAAACTTGGAGATATTTCAGAATGGCAAGCCGAATGGAAATGGGATGGCATTCGTGGACAAATTGTAAAGCGCAATGGCGAACTTTTCATCTGGAGCCGCGGTGAAGAATTAGTAACAGAACAGTTCCCTGAACTTCATTTTTTAATTGATGTTTTACCCGATGGCGTTGTACTGGATGGTGAAATATTGGCTGTACAAGATAAACAGGTATTATCTTTCAGCACCTTACAACAGCGATTAAACCGTAAAACGATAAGCAAAAAACAGCTGGAAGATGCGCCAATTGGCTTTTTCGTTTATGATATTTTAGAGTTTGAGGCAAATGATTTCCGTGAGCACCCACTAAGTGAAAGGCGAAAAATATTAGAACAGCTTATTGGTGGTTTAGATGAAGGTGCTGTGATTCTATCGCCTGTGATAAATTGTAACACCTGGGAAGAATTGGCTGAATTACGGCAAACTTCTCGTTCCATCAACAGTGAAGGTATTATGCTTAAAAAGCTAAGTTCGCATTACCATAGTGGCCGAAAACGTGGCGACTGGTGGAAATGGAAAATTAACCCTTATACTGTTGATGCGGTGATGATTTATGCCCAGAAAGGTAGTGGCAGAAGGGCAAACTTTTTTACCGATTATACTTTTGCCGTTCGAGATGGTGAAAATTTAGTTACCATTGCTAAGGCTTATTCGGGTTTAACAGATAAAGAAATTAAGGAAGTAAATTCATTTGTAACCAGAAACGCAATCGAAAAATTCGGACCAGTTAGAACCGTTAAACCCGAATTGGTTTTTGAAATTGCATTTGAGGGAATTGCTGAAAGTAAACGACATAAAGCAGGCTTAGCTTTACGTTTTCCGCGTATTTTACGCTGGCGAAAAGATAAGAAAGCTGCAGAAATTAATACGTTAGAGGATTTAAGGCAGTTGCTGGCATCAACTTTTATAAATGAGTAGAAAGTTTTTTTTTGCGATTTGCATTCTCTTTTTTCAAAGGATGCCACCAGGACGGGGTGTTTAATTGTCTTAGCCAGACAGGATTTTTTCAATTGATACAATTACTGTTTTTAGGCGGTCGTCATTGCGAGGCACGAAGCAATCTCGTTAGGAAGATGTTAATCTGCATAGATTGCTTCGTGCCTCGCAATGACGTAAAAAATAAAGAATAGCAGTTATGAACTAACTACAACCTATTAAAACAGTAGCTTTACTATGCCGTCAAGTCGGTCAGGTTTATTTTACTTAGGTTTACTTTATTATCCTAAACCCGACAATAGTGGAAATACTTTTGTTGCAGGTCTTCGACAAGCTCAGACTGACATTAACAAAAGATTGCAACGAATGGCGGGGCAGATTGTACTGAAGAGTTACTGCAATTGCTTTTCAAAAAAAAATATTAGAGATTACATGGACCAAACCAAAACCAAAGGTTATAAAAAGATAAAAGCATGGCTTAAGGCTAATAAACGCAAGCCATTTCAATTTCAGGAGGATGCCTGGCAAAATTATCTTAACGGTTATAGTGGTTTGGTAAATGCACCTACAGGTTTCGGAAAAACATTTTCTTTGTTTCTGGCCGTGGTTATTGAGGCTTTGAACGCTTCTGAAGCGAGCAATAAAAAAGCTAAAGACCGTTTACAACTCATTTGGATTACTCCTCTCCGCTCTCTGGCAAAAGATTTGGCCAGAGCCATGCGGGAAACTTTGACAGAACTAGAATTGGATTGGCATGTAGGCGTTCGAAATGGAGATACCTCGCAGGCAGAAAAAGTGCAGCAAAAAAAATCGATGCCCGAGATTTTATTAATTACACCCGAAAGTCTGCATCTTTTATTGGCTCAAAAAGGTTCATCGACATTGTTCAAAAACCTGAAATGTATTGTTGCTGATGAATGGCATGAACTATTAGGTAGCAAACGTGGCGTTTTGGTAGAACTTGCAGTTTCAAGAATAAAAGGCTTACAAAAATTAGAGCAGCAACAATTTTTAAGGGTTTGGGGAATTTCGGCAACTATTGGCAATATTGAAGAAGCTTTAGATGTTTTGGAGCCTAATCAAGAAGCCAAAAGAATCATCATCAAGGCAGATTTGGAAAAGAAAATCCTCATCAAATCTATCCTACCAGATGATATTGAAACCTTACCCTGGGCAGGTCACCTGGGTTTAAAACTGGCTTACAAACTGCTTCCTATTATTGAGAAAAGTAAAACTACGCTAATCTTCATCAATACACGTGGGCAATCGGAAATGTGGTATCAACATTTACTGAACATTGAACCTGAACTGGCGGGTAGAATTGCCATCCATCACGGCTCGATAGATTTTGAACTGCGAAACTGGATTGAAGATGCCTTGCATACTGGTCAGCTGAAAGCAGTTATTGCTACCTCATCACTGGATTTGGGTGTCGATTTTAAACCTGTAGATACCGTTGTACAAGTAGGTTCGCCAAAAGGTGTGGCCAGGTTTTTACAAAGGGCTGGTCGCTCAGGCCATTCGCCACACGAAGTTTCTAAAATCTATTTCATGCCTACTCACGCATTGGAGCTGGTGGAAGCGGCAGCAATAAAGGAAGCGGCAAAAACTAACAATATTGAAAGTCGCGAACCTTTTATTATGGTTTTCGATTTACTCGTTCAATACCTCGTAACTTTAGCCATTGGCGATGGTTTTGATGATAAAATCATCTACGAAGAAATCAAAAATACGCATGCCTTTAAATTGATTTTGCCCGAAGAGTGGACATGGGTAATGCAGTTTATCACTTCAGGTGGCGATAGCTTAGGTGCTTATAATGAGTTTAAAAAAGTTACCAAAGATGAAGATGGACTTTGGAAAGTAAAAAGCCGACAGCTGGCCATGCGCCATCGGCTGCATATCGGCACCATAGTAAGCGATGCTATGCTAAAAGTGAAATTTCTATCTGGTGGTTACATTGGCATGGTTGAAGAGTATTTTGTTACCCGTTTAAAAGCTGGCGATAATTTCCGTTTGGCTGGCAGGGTTTTGGAATTCATACACGTTAAAGATATGACGGTAATTGTGCGGGTAAGTAAGCAATCAAACGCCATTTCGCCGAGTTGGAATGGTGGCAGATTGCCCCTATCTTCAAATTTAGGTTCCGTTTTGCGCAAAAAATATAATGAAGCTTTGGATAAAACCCATCAGGATGAAGAGCTGGATGTTGTGTATCCATTGTTTCTATTACAAGAAAAACGTTCGCATGTTCCAAGAAATGATGAATTATTAATCGAATTGATAAACAACAAAGAGGGTTTCAGTGTGTACGT
>NZ_AJLG01000048.1 GCF_000258495.1 Pedobacter agri PB92 | reverse complement strand
GACCCTCCGCCATTACAGGCCAGAAAGCAGCAATACTGGCCTGCAGATTCCCTGACGGTGCTTGCAAGGAGGGAATCTCCAGAGCTGATGCAGGCAATGATTGATCAATCGCTGACAGGATTCAATGGCTCGCGTGTTGGCATCAGATTGCTAGACGATATCCGCATCGGGGAGCAATTAGTTAAAAAAGGCACTTTGGTTTATGCGCTCATTACCGGGTTTTCTGCTCAAAGGGTACTGATGAGTATATCTTCAATTGCCAATCAGGGTGTTATCTTCCCGGTGAAGCTGGAGATTTATGATCTGGATGGGATTAAGGGTATCTATGTACCGGCCTCAGCTTACCGTGAATTTAGCCGGGAGCTTGCATCTGGCTCGGTTTCAGGAATCACGATGCAAGCATCCACTGATCAAAACCAGCAGCTCATGAGTCTACTCGGGCGGATGTTTCAGTCGACTACCGGAGCGGTGAATAGGCTGATCCGTTCCAACAAAGCAAAGATACGCTATCCTTCAATGGTCTATCTGATAGATGCATCAACCACTACTAAAAAATAAACCGCTGTTATGAAAAATTTAAGCGCCAACATCATCTTTTTTTTTGCAATCTGCAGCTGGATTTTTTCCGCTCATGCATCCGCAAATCCATTGCCTGTTATTTACATCAGCACTACAAGTGCTGTCCATTTACGCTCACCAGAGCCCATCAGTTATGTCGATTTACCCACTGGCAAAATTTCCGGAGACCTGCCACTGAAAAATCTGCTTCGCCTTCGGATTTTGCGTCAGGATTCTTCTGTTAGCTATCCCCGTGAACTGGGTATTCTGACTGTTACCGGGGAACAGTTTCTGGCCCAGTATCGCATCATTCTGGTCTCACCACAAGCAGCGCAGGCGAATAGCGAAATAGAAATACTGCCCCAACATATGCTTCCGCTTGTGCCTGCTGTATCATCATTGTCTACGCCCCAGATCCGGACAAAGGCCATGGAGGTGATCTCCAGTAAGCCGATAAGGTCGCTGGCTAAGGCTAGCAACCAGGGCATCAGCCTCAGCGTGCATCAGATACTAAGCTGCGGGGAGCTGATTTTTTTAGATCTTGGCTTTGAAAATGCTACGGCACTGGAATATCAGATTGAACGGATAAGCTTTAGTATCAGCGATAAAAAAATCCTTAAGGCCACCAATTTTCAGCAGTTCCCCCTGAAAATAAAACAAGCCTTGCATCCCCTGGATAAATTTTCCAAGCAGGGGAGAAACATTTATGTCCTTGATAAAGCTACATTTTCTTCGGATAAAAGACTGGTCATTGAGTTGAGTGAAAAACAGCCTTCATCCAGACTGGTCAGCTTATCATTAAACTATCGCGACATCCTTTCGGCAGATAGTTTTTAGGATTTTTAGCATGCTTAGAGCCTCAGAAAATTCACTGCTTTCCAGCCATCCAAAGCTTGATCACGCGAGAGTGAATTGCATCATTAAACCCTTAATTCATTATGGAAGAACGAAGCGAGCTGATCGGGCTACACCGGTTTATGCAGTTTAGCATTTATTTTTTTGTATTCCTGGATCTGCTGTATTTTATTATCATTCCCGGGATTCATCTGCAATCGATGCAGGCGCTGGTGAATCTGCACCAGGTGATGAGCAGGGTTCAGATTTATGGGCATCCTTTATACAGCAGGATTTTTATCATGCTGCTGGTGATGCTGGTAGCTATTGGAACAAGGAGTAAAAAGCAAAGGATGCTTTCCCCAAAACGGCATATCCTTCTTCCGCTATTTATCAGCCTTGTGCTGCTCTTTGCAGGTATTCTGGTTTATTCGCTGGAAGTTTCATGGCGTAATTTCTCACCAATGGTTTTTCAGGCAATATATGGTATGCTGCTTTTAAGTGGAACAATTGCCCTGCACATCTCGATGGATAACATTTCAAAAATCATTTCTTCCAAACTGGGCAAAGATAAGTGGAATGTGGAAGGAGAATCTTTTATGCAGGAGATCAGGCCAAGCGGGATCCCGCACGCGGTGAGTATCCCTATGCTGTTTTATTATGAAAAAAAAGTCAGAAAAGGATTTATCAATATTGAAAATATATTCCGGGGAACCTTGCTCATTGGTACGCCTGGTTCTGGAAAATCTTTTGGCGTAGTGATTCCCTTTATCCGGCAGCTGATCGATAAGGGATACACGATGTGTCTTTATGATTTCAAGTTTCCCGATCTGGCTTCGCTGGCTTACCGCCGCTACTTAGCAGCAGAAAAGGTTTCGCCATCCGGTCGCAAATTTAATGTCGTGAACTTAAACCAAGTCGAGATGAGCAGAAGGGTAAATGTTTTCCGGCGTGATTATATTGCCACCCTGGCAGATGCTGCCGAGACGGCTGAAGCGCTGGTAGAAGCGCTTAAAAAGGGAGATAAGTCAGGAGGAAGTGACCAATTTTTTACCCAAAGTGCTATAAATTTTTTAGCCGCCTGCATTTATTTTTTTGCCCGCTATGAATCAGGCCGCTATTCCTCGCTTCCTCATGTGCTCGCCTTTTTAAACCGGTCTTATCAGGAAATTTTCGACTGCCTGGTAAGTAATATAGAGCTGGCCTCACTATTATCACCATTCATGAGCGCTTACCACGCCAAGGCATTCGATCAATTGGAAGGGCAGGTGGGCACTTTAAAAATATTTATTTCCCGGCTCGCCACCCTGGAAACATTCTGGGTATTCTCGGGCGATGATTTTTCGCTCAAGATCAGCGATCAGAATTCACCATCGATACTGGTGTTAGCAAATGATCCCTCTACTCAGAATATCAATTCCGCCTGTTATTCAGTAGTGCTTAACCGGCTGACCAGACTCATCAATTCCAAAGGCAATCTGCCAAGTGCGTTGATACTGGATGAGCTTCCGACGATTTTTGTACACCGCATTGAAAACCTGATCGCCACTGCACGGTCTAATAAAGTGGCCGTACTGATGGGTTTGCAGGAACTTCCGCAGTTCCATCAGCATTACGGGAAAGAGGTCGCCAATACTATCTGTTCGGTCGTAGGAAATGTGCTTTCAGGATCTGTCAGGAGCAAAGAAACACTGGACTGGCTGGAAAAGCTTTTTGGCAAGATCAAACAGGAATCTGAAAGTCTCTCCATTGACCGTTCAAAAACTTCGCTTTCTTTATCTGAACGCCTGGAATACCTCATCCCATCAGGTAAAATTGCCTCACTTGGAACTGGAGAGATGGTAGGGATGCTGGCCAAAGAAGCCGATCATGCATATAAAGGCAGTTTTTCTCCTTCAGTGGTCAATTGCAAAATAAATTTAGACCTAAAAGCGATCGCTCAGGAAGAATCCCAGCCAATAGAACTTCCCAGGTATTATGATTTCAAAGGCAATAAACAGAAAGTTCTCACAGAGAATTTTGCAAGAATCAATAAAGAAGTGGACGGCGTGGTTTTGCGTTGCCTGAGAACAAACAGCTAAGTCCAAACTTTTAAACCAAAATTTTTATGGAAAATTTTAATGGAACTATCGCATTGGTAAGCGAAATAAATGGTGGCGTAGTTAAACAGATGCAGATCGGCATCATATCCGCAGTTGACCCGCTGCTTGGCAAAGTAGATATTACCTTTGCCAGTCTGCAAAAAGAGCAGTTTGCCCTTCATCAGGTCCATGTGCTTAAAGACAGGCATTCGCTGTATCAGCTGCTGATGTCGGCTTCGGGCAGTATACCTTTAGGAGATTTTAAAACCCTTTTCAAAGTAAATATGCTTCAGGATCGGGGAGACCCTTCCGCTTTGCTGGATGCCTTTCAGCTTTTAAAGTTCTCCCCATCTGCCGCTGCAGTAGCTACTGATCCGCTTGGTGAGCGTTTGCATGTGGCTGAAATTCTGCAGCAGGCCAATCTTCATCATCCTAAGCGATGAGAACGCTTGCTTCCGTCTTTCCACTATCTGTGCTTTTAATTTCGCTATGCTGCACTTGCCCGCTGAAAGCCCAGGTAAGTTGGCCGTTGAACAGATTTATTCCAACCAGCGCCTTTGGCCTGAGGATACATCCCATTACTAAAATATTGCAGTTTCATTCCGGAACAGACCTGCGCGCTCACTATGAGCCGGTGATGTCGGTAATGGCCGGCATGGTGAGTGATAGCGGAGAGAACAGCATTCTTGGAAAATATGTAAAAATTAACCATAGAGGAATAGAAAGCATTTATGCTCACCTTTCCAAAGTTTTTGTCATCCCCTCTGAGCAGGTGCACAGTGGACAGGTATTAGGCATCTCAGGAAACTCCGGCAGATCCACTGCGCCTCATTTGCATCTATCTATTAAAGTGGCCGGAAAATTCATTGACCCTGTGCGAACCCTTGAAATTCTGAAAACTACAAACCAAAACAATCTTATGGAAAACCTAGCGCCTATTCAAAATGATGAGCTGCCTTTAGCTGTGCTGCTTTCATTGCTTAACCATCACAGTTCGATTTCTTTATCTCCGCTCCAGGCAAAACAGTATGGGGTAGAAGTGGCAGATCAGTTACCAACAGAAGAGGAGGCGAATGATGGAAAATAAATCACGCCCCTTGCATGAACAGGTTGCATCAACACTCATTGAGCAATTGAAGAAAGGGACTGCCCCGTGGCAGAAACCATGGAATACAGAGGGAATGCTCATTCAGATGCTGCCTTACAATGCGCAAAGTGGTAACAGGTATAAAGGGATTAATGCCATGAATTTGCTGCTCTCGGGCTACGAGGACCCCAGGTGGCTCACCTTTAAGCAGGCTGAATCCATGGGCGCCAAAATCCTTAAAGGCGAAAAAGGAACCATGATTCAGTTCGTCAAAACCCATGAGCAAAAAACGATGCGGGATGAACAGGGTAGCATGGTCTTCGATGAGCTGGGGAATCCGGTCAAGCAAAGACTTCCGCTGTCCCGGCCTATAGTTTCATCGGCCTGGGTTTTCAATGCCCAGCAAATATCAGGACTTGAAGCCATAGTAAAAACGGGCCCCAAAGAAATTTCATGGGATCCCATGGAACGCGCAGAAGCGCTGATAAAAAACAGCAGTGCAGAAATCAATCATCGCTACATTGATTCGGCTTACTATGATGTGAGATACGATGCAATTACTTTGCCTGAGCGGTCCCAGTTTGCAGCGGCTGATCTGTATTATGCCACCGCCCTGCATGAGCTGGCGCATTGGACAGGACATCCCTCCAGGTTAGACCGGGCAAGTTTACTTCATAATGGAATGATTGAGTACAGCAAGGAAGAGCTTAGGGCAGAAATTGCCTCGATGCTAATCGGATCAGAACTTCGAATCGGACATGACCCCGGACAACATGCTGCTTATGTAGACAGTTGGGTTTCAGTACTCGAGGATACCCCATTTGAAATTCATGCTGCGGCGGCTGATGCGGAAAAGATCTTTGAATATTTATTAGCCATCGAGCGAAAACAAAGTATTGAGCTTGATCCCACAATGCTGGCTTCAGCAACGGAGACTCCAAGACCTTTTCTTTCAACGGGCGATGAGATCCTATATAAGGACCGGATTTATAGGGTCGAGGGGCATTTGAAACAGGGGCGGCTTCGCATGGAGCAACTGCCTTCTGGCATACAGTTTACCCTTTCCAGTGCAGACCCGCTATACGGTGAGTTGCTGGAGAAAAAAATCGCTCAGCATCCATTGATTTCCCTTGAGCAGATTTCAGCCGAAACATTAAAAAATAATTTACCATCATCAACCAAAAAAAGATAAGACTATGAAAACACCATTTGATGTGAAGGAGCTTCCGCTTTCCAAGCTTGAAGCGTTAGGTATTTATCATGATCAACAGTTGCTGCTTTCTCCCTCGCAGGTCCAGGCCCTCCTTGCTGGAAGACGAACGGATCTGATCTCCCTGCATGAAATCAAAGGGGCAGATTTTCTTATTGAGCGGTTAGATGCCAGGCTTTCCCTGCGCAGGCAGGATTCTGGCGAAGTTGAACTATTCATTCACCCCATTTATAAACAGCCGCGCGTTCATCCTTTGCTTAATCACCAGGAAACCCAGGAGCTGATCAGCGGCAAGCGAAGTTTCATAGGGAAAGCTGTTGAGCAGGAAGAGGGCAGGTCAACCATGGTGAACATTGAATACGATCCGTTAACTAAAGACTTTGTCAGTTATGATGTGTCCAAAGTCCAGGCCCCTGACCGGGTAAATGGCATGCTGCTATCTGAGGAAGAAAAATCCACTTTTCGCAGAGGAGAAGTATTGGAACTTGAAGACGGGACCCGTTTAAGGCATCGCGCTACAGCGCTTAATGGAATCTTATCTGACCGCAAAGCGCTGGTGCTTTCGGTGCTACTTGACGGCGGTATCAGCTATCTGCTTCTTCGGGGCATTGCTGCGCTGCAAGAGAACGCCCAGCAGCTCGATCACCGAACGCCGGCGTTTAATCAGGCGCTTTCAGAAATGGAGGGCGCAAGAAAGTTGCGGCACCGGACCGAAGATATCCCTGCCCGGCAGACAGAACCTGCGATAAGAAAAATATCAAGGTGAGTCAGTCAGTTTAATTACCAGTTCACTTAAAACAGAAAACACATGGATCAGAATAACTTAGCATATTTGCAAAAATCACTCGACTATTTAGGCTTTGGGACACGCTTAAATTCGGTATTGGAGGATGCGATTTACAAAGGATCCCGCTCATTCTCTATCGGTATCAATCAACGCTATATCCCGGCAGAATTTCGCTCAGACCCTTCAAAAGGAGTTGACACCATGCACTTTGAAATTCGCTTCAGCCGCTCAGCGACCAGTGAGGTCTATTTTTTAAATGCAATTGAGGCCAAACTGCAACGCTATAATTCCACTGAACCGGTAAATAAACGATTCGACATCGTACAGGATCATAGAATGACCGCACTTCAGTGTTATAAGCTGATGTGCGGGCTTTCTTTGCAAAAGGACATTTTTGTCAAGGATCTGGATAACCTAGAAAAAGATAGCCGGAAAAGAGTAACCGTCTGGTTCAAGCTCGATCTTGGAGTAACCGATAAAAGTGGCGAGCATCCTTTAAAATGGTTTTTTCCTGAATATGGCTTTAACCTTCAGCAAACCGTTGAAAAATATCCGTTTATGGATTTTCAGGATGAGGAGAAAAAAATGGCGAGCATTAAGGCACTGAGTTACGGCAATTTAATTTCTCTATCTATGGAGCTTGATGGAAAGAAGATTCCTGTCTATGTTTCAGCAAACCCGGAGCTTAAACGCCTGGACGTCTTCAATACTGAAATGGTTCTGCTGACCAAGCAGCAACTGTTTCCAGACTTTTCAGAAATGAAAAAGATCAATCTTCAACCCTTAGCCATCCCATCTACTCAGACGCCGGATGTCATTACGGAAGTTAATGAACGCACAAACTCTGCTAATTTTAAAAGATAACATTTGTCTTAAAATCAGGGCTGTATGATTGATGTCTAGGTAACGATTGCTCTCTAGACCGTGAGGAAATACAAAATCGCTCTTTAGGTTTGACAAAGTTTATATTAACCATGCTTTCTGCCCATCAATTTAGTTTTATCTGTTTGAAAAGGAATGTGATTCGTTTAGAATGCTTTTCAGTGAGTCTGTAAAAGGAGAAAGCCCCATATTTCTAAGGGGCTATATTTTATGTTCTATTGACATCCGTCTTTAAAACTAAACCAAACAAACTAAATTCTCAGACAATCTATTCCGAGAATTGTTTTTAAACGTTTTTTATTCTTGAGGTCCAAGTGATTTTTGCGCAATATAAAAGAGTTTGCTGGCCTGATGCCGCGAAGAAACTAATTATTGCTTTAAGGAACACTTCAAGACTCACATTTTAATGCCCTTTGGCCCATTATTCCAATCTAATTTTTTGCACAACTGTTAAACTTAACGATCAATTATAACAGAGTCATGCTGTTTTCAGCAGTAGCGGTTACAGGTTTTCAGACTAATTTCATCATCAGCATGGCGATGGTAAGACAAAATATCTGATTGATTTTCAAAGTCTTCTGAAAAATATTCATTGTCCATGCAACACTTTCAATTTTTTTGCATCTAGTATATAACAAATCGCATATAGCCGATCAGACAAAACTATTTTATGAGCAGATACTTATTAACGCTATGCATTGCCTTTCAATGCATTCTCATCTCAAATCAGGCTACGGCCCAGCAAAACAAATTTCAGCTTTCAGGAACACTTATAGATAGTGTTTCGGGAAAACCAGGGGAATTTTTTACCATTGCGCTTAGCAAGGATTCAACCGTGATCAAAAGCGCTGTTTCCAATGAACATGGGAAATTTTCTTTTTCCGGAATTGTGGAAGGAAACTACAAAGTTATTATTGGCGCCTTGGGATATAAATCGAAAACTATTCTGGTGAAGCTCAGCCGTGATACGGATCTGAACAAAATCCTAGTGGTTTCATCAGGTAATGAACTTGGAGAAGTTGCTGTCGCAGCCAGCAGGCCGCTGATTAAACAGGAGCCGGACAGGATCGTTTACGATATTCAGGCAGATGCAGAAAGTAAGGTGCTTTCTGTGATGGATATGATGCGAAAAGTTCCTCTTTTGTCTGTAGATGCAGATGATAATGTGAAACTCAAAGGAACTGGTAATTACAGGATTCTAATTAATGGAAAGCCTTCAGGAATTCTGACACGCGATCCAAAAGAGTATTTAAAAAGTATGCCTGCCGCGGGTGTGCAAAAAATCGAGGTAATTACCACGCCACCATCGAAGTATGAAAGTGAAGGTTTATCTGGAATAATTAACATCATCACTTCCAGAAAGATGGACAATGGTTACAACGGAAACCTAAATGCCCGTTACCAATCTCCAGGTGGACCCAGCGGAAACCTAAACTTTACCATTAAACAAGGCAACTTTGGTGCAAACTTTTATGCAGGGACCGGCGTTTGGCAGGTAGATGGCGTAAAAATCACCGATGCAAGAAACAGCCGCGGCGTAGCGATCCCATCAAGCCTGAATTCGTTAGGTTTTCAGCAAACCGATAATAAATGGGCCTGGGGTGGAGGTGAGTTAAGTTATGAAATCGACTCGTTGAATCTGATCACGGTAGAAATTAATCCCTACGGCGGTTATAACCAGCAAAACCTGAATCAGCATTTTGATTTGCGGGATGGTTCGGTATTGTCTTCTTATGATCTCGATGGAAAAACCCGTTATGAATGGGGAGGAACAGATTATACGTTCAATTATCAAAAGGGCTTCAAAGATAAAAAAGAGCACCTGTTAACTTTTTCTTATAAGTTTTTCGACAGTTCAGAACCGCAAACCAACGATGTAATGTTTAACAACCGGTTAAATTTTACCGGTGTAAATTACAGGCAAGATAATGTGAGCAGCTCGAAGGAACAAACTGCCCAGATTGATTACGTAAACCCCTGGAAGAAATTAACCCTGGAGGCTGGCGTGAAGGCGATATTAAGGCGGGGGGATAGTGATTTCCAATACCTTGGTTTTAATTCGGACCAAAATAGCTACATCATAGATCCGGCTCAGAGCAATGTTTATGGAAATGATCAGAATATATTTGGTGTTTACAATACCTATACGCTCAAACTTAAAGACTGGACTTTCAAAGCAGGCGCCCGCCTGGAAGGAACTTATGTTACAGGTAATTTCGAAACTACCGGCACAAGTGTAAAAACAGATTATTTTAACTTGATCCCATCGGTATCGTTTAACCGGACTTTAAAAAACAGTCAGAGTTTAAGCCTTGGTTTTACCCAAAGAATTCAGCGACCTGGAATATGGAACCTGAATCCCTTTGTCGATAAATCGAGGCCCAATTTTGAATATTTTGGTAATCCTGATTTAGAAGCCACGTTAAGTAACAATTTCGAACTGACCTACAGCAACTTTAAAAAAGGATCACTGAACTTAAGCTTAAGCTATAATTTTGCGAACAATACCCAGCAGGAGGTTTCTACCTATTTTCCTGCAGAAAACCTGACCCGTGTTACCTCATTTAATATCGGTAAAACCAGATTGTTAGGTACCAATGCCAATTTTAATTATCCCTTAACGGCAAAATGGAATCTGAATATAAGTGCCAATGTCAATTACATTTGGCTGGAAGGTATGATTAACGGAGTGCTGGCACAAAACAGTGGTGTAACCGGATACTCTAGTTTTACCACCAGTTATAAATTCGAGAAAACCTGGAAAACAAGTGTGTCTTTTAATTATGGCGCACCCGATGTAATGTTGCAAGGGCAATCAAACAATTATTATTACCTGGGATTTAGTGGTAGCAAGGACATTATCAAAGATAAATTAACGGTATCTGTTATGGTGGCAAATCCTTTTCAAAAAAACCGGGAATATAGAAGTTTCACAGAAGGAGTGAACTTCACCCAGGAGCGCATTCGCGAGAATCCGTTCAGACGTGTAAGCGGCTCACTGAACTGGAAATTCGGAAAACTTAAAGGATCAATCAAGAAGAGTGAGCGCAGTATTAATAATGATGATACAAAAAAGTCGTCTAATTAATGCTAGTTTATTGACTTAATTGTTATTCGGTCGAAGAAATTCGTATATCATTCCATCTGAGTGATCATCATCAGTTGGCATTAAAAAAGCAGATACAATTAAGTGTATCTGCTCATAAATCCCTTTTAAGTTGTGTGTTAAAAGTGATAGTGCGTCATGTTATATTTCTCAAGCTTAGCCTGAGGTAACCTAAGTTATACATCAGTTAGTTCCAGATGTACAATTACAGATACGGTATTAACCAGATTAAGGTTTTTAAATGTATACCCCTTTGAAGAGTTCGATTTGACAAATTTGTTATCACGCTATTAGGATGTAAATATTCATTACAAAAACTTCACTTTCCAAACGTAGTCGAATATCAACAACGCTATGATCGAGCTTTGACTGTTCAATACTATTTTTTGCGCTCGATTTGGCGATAGTCACTTCATTTATGTAAGGAGCTTTTGTATTGATCAAAGCAATACAGCACCAGGATTCAACTCATAAGGGGCTTTCCCATGCTCGAAAATGCGGGTTAACTCTGTTCCTTCTACAGTAATTTTTTCACCTACTTTTCTAATCCAGTTTCCTTCTCTCAGACCAATTACTTTAGTTTCGTTCTGAGTCAAAAACTCTTTGATCCGGGTTTCCCTGGTCTCTCCATTATGTTTTAAATCCGGATTTGGATCTAAATAGTGTGGATTAACATTAAAGGGAACCAAGCCCATACACTCAAAAGAGGGTGGATAAACAATAGGCATATCATTGGTGGTTTTCATATTGATTCCTCCAATATTACTGCCTGCACTGCATCCGAGATAAGGTTTACCAGTTTCAATGTTTGCTTTCAAAACTTCCATTAGCCCTAATTCATGCAACGTTTTAACCAAAAGAAAGGTATTACCTCCACCGGTGAAAAATCCTTTTGCCTGGTTAATGCCCGATTTTTGATCTTGAAATTCATGTAATCCGTTTACTTTTATATTCAATGTGGAAAAGAAGGATTTAACTTTTGAAGTGTACCCATCGTGTGAAATTCCTCCCGGTCTGGCGAAGGGAATAAATATGATTTCGTCGATATTTTGATAAAGCGATATGATTTCTGCTTTGAGGTATTCCAGGTAATTGCCGCCAAATAGGGTGGAGGTTGAAGCAAGTATGATGTTCATGGTGATAATAGATTATTTTTTCCATTGGAACAACCATTTTGGCAGTTCATCGGTGTTTAATAAAGGGTAATTAATGGTATTGTGATCAAGATTAGCAAAAGTACTAAACCGGATTTTCTTGTCATGTTTCAATTCATTAAATAAGGCTTCACTTCCATTAAATGGATTTTCATTATCTTTTGCTCCATGAATCAGCCAGATGGGTTTTGATTGCAGGGCATTTGTTGATGAAAAATCGGGAATGCCTGCAATAGAAATCATTGCTGCAAAAGTACCCGGACTTAAGCTCAACAAATTCTGTACAGATGAACCACCCATCGAATAACCAATCAGGTAAATCCTGTTTTCATCAATATTAAGCTCCTTTTTTAATTGCTCAATCAAATCGATAATAATCGGAAGGTTTGCATTTAGCTTGGAAACCTGTACATTTTTGACCTGATCAAAAACATAATCTGTTGATCGGGTTTCGAATTGCGGTGCAAGTACAAAGGCTTGAAAATTTTTTCGGATATCGGGCTTAAGCCAGATCCTGGATAGCGGTTCCAGTTGCTTTTCATTATCATTTCCTATTCTGGTGGAGTTGTGCAGGGTGACCACGAGAGGATATTTCTTTGTTGACTTGAGATTTGACGGGCTCAATAATCGGTAAGGGATGGAGATATTCTTTTGCTTAAACTCCTTCTTTTGATAATCACTAGCGGATAGGTTGTTGAGGTATTGCTTTTGAGCTACAAATGAGGAACTATCGAATTTAATAGATGAGCTTTCTGGTAGACGATGGCTACGCTGTGAAAATGCCGGATTGATTAAGAATAAGAAGCCAATGGCTACGAAAAATTTATACATTGGTGTAATTTAGATCATTTATGAATATGGAGACAAATCTAAATTTTTTTCCTAAGCTAAATGGCCACTCATTAGCTAGTTTATCTTACGGAAGGAAATCCAGAAGTTAGCAGCTATCCCTTAGTTTAAACTTAGACAGCATAAAAAAAAGCCACGCAGAAGTGGCAACTGCTATTTCACTAAAAATTTATTTAGCTAATTTTTCGCACGTTGACTTTTGATGCTGGATTACCCTGATAAATCCCGTAGGCATCAAGATCAGTAGTTGCAATGCTACCCATTGTTAAAACTGAATGACTTCCAAGCCTCACACCTGGGCAAACTTTGGCAGCGGCACCAATCCAGGCTCCAGCTTCCAAAATTATTGGAGCCGTCATTAGATCAAAATTCGAACTTTTATAATTATGATTGCCGGTTATTAAAACAGCTCGCTGTGATATACAACAATTACTCTCGATTCTTACCCAATCAAGATTTTCAATATAGCAATCGGCTAACCAGCTATAATCTCCAACGGTTAGTTTCCAGGGATATTTGATATGAATACCAGGCTTGATTCGGACTTCTTTCCCTATTTTGGCTCCAAAAATTCGCAGCAAAAAGACCAGTATAACACTAATTGGCATCAATTGAGATCTAAAAAAGAAAACCTCAGTAAAATACCACAAGAACTGCTTCAATCTAGAAGCGCCAATATCAAATTTTCCTGTATTAAAGTTTTTATGTAACTGGGTTTGGTTCAATTTTTTTTGCTCCATCGGCTTTAAACCCTCAGACATCTTTATTTTTTACCGTTGTGTTTCTCTTGATCCATATAAATAACATCACAAATATGATGATGTAAACAAGGATGTTAAAGATTTCATGATGATATTCAAAATAGTTCCGCTGGCTTTGAAAAAAACCAAAAAGAAGTCCTAACCCAGCAATTCTGGCGATGTTTAAAAGGTAAATGGATACAATTCCGATAACGAGCATCTTGATTGTTGATTTCCAGGAAGTCGGAAATGCTAATACAAAGGCTGCAAGGAAACTCATTACACCTAATCCAAGGCAAGAATAATTGATGCGTAGATAGGGGCCATTTACCACCATCACATCCATTTCATTATGAATGGCATAAAAACCGAATAGCTTGATAATCAAAACCGCTGGTTTAATCAAGGCTGTTTTCAACCCCTGGATATAGTCGAAATGCTCAGCAATGAAAGCATTGTAATATTTACCACCAGGACTCATGACACTATTCATGAAAATATTACCCTGGCTAAAAAGGATGTAGAGCACAAATAATATCACTACAAATTTGATTGCCTTTTTATCAGCTTGTTTCTTGGCTTCTTTAACTGTGATTTCGCTCATGATCAATAAGGATTATTCTTTTGTTGTTTACGAAGTTCATAAATTTTGGCATCAATCAGAAATCTGAACCAAAAGCATTGCAGGAAATGAAATATCAAGCCTCTTTTTCCATCCAGAAATCCCAAAAGGAAAAAATACCTGATGATAAAATAAAGGAATGGCCTCACAAATAGGGGCATTCTTTCATATAAATTTTTAAAATATCGCCTGCGTTGCATCGGGTTTCCGTTCAAATTTCCTGAAACGGTTTCTGCAGTTGGGTTTTTTAGATTAAATTGTTGAATAGATTCCAGCGTTGACCATTTATCGTGTCTTAAAGTAAAAGTGCTCAGCGACTCTGTGATCAGGTCAATTACATCTCCTTTCAGCTGAAGGGTATCGCCTGACACTACATAGTGCTGATCGTAAAGTTTTTGTTCACAATTGCCTTTCCCTTTTCTAAACATCATGGCATGGAAGGTAGGGTAGTGGCCTCCATATTTAATCCATTTGCCCATGAATATGGTTTTTCTGCTTGCTAAAAAGCCGTTAATATTTTCTGGAATTCCTTTCTGAAAATAGTTGCCTACTTCTACTTTAAACTCATTACTTAAGCGTTGGTCGGCATCCAGATTTAAAATCCAACCGGTTTTAATCGGTAAATTTTCCAGGGCCCAGTTTCGTTGCTGGCTATAATTTTCAAAGGCATGATGGAACACTTTCACTTCGGAATATTCTGATATGATTTCTAAAGTCTGGTCGGTTGATCCTGAATCAACCACGAATATTTCTGAGGCAAAGTCTATTACGCTTCCCAGGCAATCTTTAATTTTCTTCGCTTCATTAAATGTCAGTATAATTACTGTAAGGGGACTTTTCAATTTATTTTATTTTTTGGTAGAGTTGTAGGTATTGTTTGGCTAAAACCTCGTCATTGAAATCCCTTTTAATAATATCGGGTGCAGTTTTTCTAATGTTAGCCAATAGATCGGTTGATCTTGCTGCTGCTAATATTGTCTCTGCAACATGTGGTGTTTGCAGGGAAGTTATCCATCCTAACTGATGCTCCTTCACATATTCTGATAATCCCACATGTTCTGATACAAGCACAGGGGTGCCAACACTTAAGCTTTCTATGATGACGTTCGCGAAATTTTCATTGTACGAAGTGAGCAGCAGCAGGTTGTGATCAGCCATTAATTCAAACTTATGCTCATTATCAACGTGGCCAATCCATTGGATTCGATCACTCAGCTTTAAGCTTTCAACTTTCAACTTTAAACTTTCAATATAATTTTTGTCCCCGCTTCCGGCAATAGTTAAAGTCCATGAAATTGGGAGTGTTTCTAAGGCATCAAATAATAAATCCAGCCCTTTTTTTTCTTCAATACGAGATAGGAAAAGGAGTTTGAAAGGCGTTTTTGGTTTTTGTTTGATCGTTATTTGTTGCTCGCCAGATACCATAATTGCATCTTTGATCATTAGATCTGCATTCCCTTCTTCCTGATCATCAAGCGATAAATGCTGAACGATCGACGGAAACTTTACCAGATTTGGAATTACCCTAATACTTTTCGGCTGAACAATCGCCAATATTTCTCTTTTCTCCTGCGCACTGGTGGCGTGGATATGGCAATATTTCAAAAGTCGTTTTCCGATGGTTTGATGAATAAAATTTTTAGCAGAAGAATGGCGATTGTTCTGACTATAAGGTGTAAGCATTCCTCTTGGTGAAAGCAGAACAGGTACCTTGTACCACCTAGCCATTAAACAGCTGAATACCGAAACCAGGTTCCACCAGGCATGGATGTGAATTACAATTTTGTCATCTTGAGCGCAGCGAAGGATCTCATTTCGTAAGTTTATGAGCAACCCTGGCGAAAAATGACTGTGATCCTTTGTCCAGCGTTTGAAATAGGTTACAGGTATATGATTAACCAGGATGGCTTTTCCGGTTTCAACTTCGAGCTCATCTTTTCCATTGGCCGTTGTGGTGAATACGGCTACCTGCAGTGACTTTTCAACTTCCCAGCTCCCCGGCACCATAACTGGCGCACTATGTTTGTAATCGGTGGCATGCTGGAATCGTCCGGTGTCATCCCGAACATAGTCGACGGACAACAGCTGATCACCAACAATTAAACTGTCCAGCGCTTCACAAAGTTTTCCTACACTCTGTATAGGTCCGCCATACACGTATGCAGGTTTATATGATGCTGTAATATGGATTACTTTTAAGCTCATTTATCTCTTGGTCTCAACCTTGCCCTCAACGCCAACCGCTAAACCCTATATAATATTCCCCTTGTTTTAAAAATAAACTGGAAGATAAATAAGGTAACAATGCTCCAGAAAACGGCATTGAACAAGAATTCAAGGCTGTTTCCTCTCCATAAAATCTGGAAAAGCCCGGCAAACATCACCGCAGAGCCTAAAAAATAACCTCCAAACATTTTTTCGGCTAAATTGGAAAGGAACTGTGCAAGATAGCCATATAGGAATAAACCTATCCAAATGCCTATTGCACCATACGACAAATAGCAATCTACAACATAAGCGGGCTTTGCCGAAACGATTGCCTGCCGGTCAACCACGCCGGCGGCATATACCCGGTTCATCACCAACTGTTCTACATTAGGCTTTCCTGGCCAGAAAAAACGCGGAATGACCGTTTGAAAGGCATCCTTGAGCAGCGTCGTTTTATAAAAGGGAACAAAATATGGGGTAGATTCAGTGTAGCGGATGAACATACCAATCTCGGATAAACGATCCGTCAAAAACATCCAGTTATCTTCTTGTAAATCTTCTACCAGGTTAGCACTGTTAATAATCCGATTGATACTTTCATTTCGGGCAGTCGTTGCATCAGTACCCTCTGAAACCATTTTTCTGAAATTTCCAATAAAGGTGGGCAGTACAAAAAATAGAACCAACAAAACAGAAAATAATACCGGGAGCACCTTTTTACCGTATACCGGCAGCAGGAAAATCCCTAATAATAATATGCAGATTATAATAGGCTCCTTGAAACCCGAACTTAAGGCAAAGAGCATGTTTACAGCAAATAAACCACCTGAAGCCCATAAATTTACCCTTTTATTTTCCTGAATGGCAAAAGACAGTGCAATAGCCCCGGCAACAAAACTTAAACCACTTAGCTGAACGCTAAACTGATTTAAAGCACCAACTTTGGAAAATAAATAGCCTAATGGTAAACAAAATGAAGAAATGCCCAATAATAGATTACTCATCGATGGGGCATAAATCTGGTATCGCTTTTCCTGTTGGCCTTTCATTCCTGCAATCAGGCCATGGGCAAGTGCTGCATGACCTAAAACATAATAACGCTGACAGTTGGCTATAGATTGGTAAATATCACCGGAAAGTAGATTTCGATTTCCGATATAAGTTAGATATTCATAGCCCAAGGCGTTGGCATAGTAGAAAATAGAAGTACAGGCCATATATCCTGCAAAAACGATTTGTAAAAAGAAAATAGGTCTAAGGAGCTGCTCGATGATAGGTAAGTCATCAGGAAGCTTTTTGATCACACCTTTATAGCAAATAAAAAATAATAAAAAATAGAACCCAGCCAGGCCACCAGATAGGAGCTATGCGGAGATAACTGAATCAGTAAGCTTAAAGCATAGGGGATGTAGAGCAGTAAGTAATAAATGTGTTTAGTGTTAGTCATTTAAGGTTTTTAGGAAAATTCTCACTTGCTTATCAATGTTCCAGTCGCTGATGATATGTTTACTTTTTATTCCCATTTGTTCGAGTTTAGAAGGGTCTGAAAGCAGTTTACTGAGCTTGCTTTTTAAATCATTCAGGTCATTTGACCTGAAGATATCACCGTTTTGGCCACGATACACTAGATCACTTGCACAACCTACTTTGTCAGAAACTAAAACCGCTCTACCAGCAGCCATTGCTTCATTTACGGCTAAACCCCAGGTTTCGCCGGGACCCTGCGAAGGTAAAACAAATAAGTTACAAGCCTGATAAATCAAAGGCATTTGCGTTTGGTTTTGAAAATCTATAAAATGAATTTTATTATCGCCCTGAGCTTGTCGAAGGGCTAATGCTTTAAGTTGTTCCTCCAATTCCCCATTCCCCACAAATAATAGGTGAACATCATTCGTATTCAATTCCAAAAATGCTTGCGATAATAAGTCTGGGCTTTTCTTCCTTTCCAATTTTCCTGCAAATAATACTAATATTTCACCATCAACAATACCTAATTTATTCCGCAAAGTTTGAGTTTCATCAAACCGATCCATCACGAATCGATCGTTGTCTATGGCATGTGGCGCAAATTTAAGTTGACCAGGTTTTAAGCCAAACTTTTCAAAATAGGCTTTGTTTGCCGAACCAACATAAAAAGCTTTGTCGATATTTTTATAAACCCATTTTAAAAACAATGTCCTAGCAATATCTTTAAAACTCCGTTTTTCATCTATCAATGTAGAATCGCCTCTAAACCAAAGTGGTATTTTTCCTTTAAAATACCGCATGGTGGATAAATGGCTTTTATACGCCCAGCCATAAATCAATATTGCATCTGGAGAAAAGCGAGATATTACAGCTTTCAAATCCGGATTGTCAATGCCAATATAATGATGCGAACCTGGATCTTTAGCAATATTAGTCAGAAACTCGTAATTATATCCCTCAAGCAAGGGTACGTCCCAAACTATGGTTTGTTTAAAGTCGGGGTCGTACTTTGCGTTTGCTCCATCCTCACCCCAAGTGTAAAAAACTTTTAATTCACATTTTTTTTGCTAACAGTTGAAAAACTGGGATATAATATTGAATAGGGTGGGTGATGATGATGGCTAGTTTTTTCAACTGATATTTTTGAGCACTTGGTTAAATAGTTCGACCTGTTTACGCGTCATCACTTTTGCAGAATAGTTAGCAAAGTTCGCTTCATTTATTTCTAACGCTGTTTTGCCTTGTAAAATGGCAAGCATACTTTCAAATACGCTTCGTTCGGCATCTTCATTATCATTTAATAAAGAATTTGCTTTTATATTTGTACATAAATCAAGTATTTTGTTTGCACTACTAGCTGGATGAAAAATTGCAACTAACGGTTTCTCAGCCGTAATGTAGGGATAGATCTTTGAAGCAGTATACTGAACATCGTTAGAGCCCAAAATAACCAGTGCATCGGCTTGTTGTAAGGTGAAAAGTCCGTTGAAAAAAGAAACACGGTCAGTTTTTTCCTCAACATATCTACCAATTCCTAAATCATCGGCGATAGGTTTTATAGTTCTAATACCTTCGCCGTTCGGAGCATAACTAGTGCCTATAAAATGAAAACGAACTTTATCAAATAAATTGAGCTCATTTTCTAATCCTATTTTGAATGCCTTAAACAAAATTATCACTGCATCTTTCATATCCAAACCACCTCTTCCAACATAAACAAAATGCTTTAAACTTGTATGCTTTTCAAATGCTGACTTAAATCTATATTGTTCGTTTTTAACTAGCAATGAATCTGCTTCAAATACGCCGAATGTAATTACCGTTTTTGGCACGTTTTTCAAATTAGCATACCTAATTAATAACGTATTAAGGTAGCCTTGTGAAACACTAATCAGGCCATCTACGTTTTTCATTGCAATAGGCTCCAAGAATTGGTTTAAGCGATAAGAAAACCAATATTTGGATGGTCTTTCAGATTTGGGTTTATTTTCATAATAGGTAGAATGCCAAGGATCTTGCATATCTATTACATAAGGGATATCGTATTTCTTCTTCCAATGTGCACCCAAAACCATTACAGGAAACTGAGTAGTAGAAAAATAAATTAAATCAAAGTGTTGTTGTTTAAGTAAACTATCGACGTACTTTTTATAAAACCACAAAGATCGTAAAGCTATACTTCCGAGACCAAGCTTGCTCGTCGATTTTTTTTCAAATGCTTTTACTTGGTGTATCTTTATTTCTGAAGGAATGTTCGTTAGCAATAACTCATCCTTAGTCATATCACTATGTGACGGATCAACCGTTATTACTTCCGCATCCCATCCAAATTCTTTAAAATAGGGTAAACTCATCCTAATCCTTTGCATATCCGCAGCATTAGAAGGAGGGAAGTAGGGCGATATGATAAGTAGTTTTTTCAATTGTTTAGTGTTTTTTCAACTATATCGATAAACTGTTTACTTTCCATTTCCCAATTGTACTTGGTTTGCGCTAGTTTGTAAGCATTAGCCTTATAGGTGTTCAGCAAATCTTTATTATTTAATAATTCGACAATAATTTTGGAAAGTTCTGTTGTATTACCGATAGGATAAACCTTACCAATTGCTTCGTTTTCTTTTAAAAAAAGTTGCTGTGCTTGAGTGTTGGATGCAATAATCGCCAAACCAGAAATTAAATAAGTGAAAATTTTGTTTGTTAAACAAATGTCCCTGTTGAGAGGTTGTTTACGTTCAAGCGCTAAACCAATATCAAATTGACTAGCAAGTTTAAAGATATCACTGTTAGAAATGGGCTGATGATAATTTATACTGAAATTAGCTAAATTGTTAAAATATCCGTTTTCATTTTGATCTAAATATCCTAACAAGTGTAATTCTATTAAGGGGTTGTCAATTAAATTTAATGCTAGAATTACTTCCTCCAAACCTCTATTTTTGCCTATAGTTTGTGAAAACCAAAACAATTTTAAACCTTTATTTTGATTTAACTTAATTTGAGACTGATGTTTAAGTTCAAACACATTGTTAATTACAATAGGATAAAGTTGTAGATATAACGTCTTGTAAGCTTTTGATATTAATGGACTTGCACAAGTTAAGTAATCAACTTCTTTTAAATATTTATCGTCAATAAATGTTTTAAGTTTTACTTGAAAATCGTTTGGAACGTTAGATACTTCATTTCTATGGAAGTCTTCTGCGTCGAACCCACACTTAGCTCTATTTTTTTTAGCAGCGTCTGCAGCAACGGGCAAAGCTCCTAAATTATGCGAAATGTACATAGAAGCTTTTGCACTAACAGCTTTTCTGTATTGCCAAAAATAGTTTCTATTTAAAATTAATTTATGGATAAGATTGTTTTTTGGTAGTAGACGAGATAACCATTTGCAGATTTTTTGAACAGCACCGCTGTAAATTCTTCGCAACGCATTATTTCTTGTCCAATTTAATTTATCGTAGGTGAGGTTAGTGTAAGTGTTTAGAATTTTTTCATCATCAACTAACAGATAATCCATGTACTGTGTAAAGATTACATGAACTTGGTAGCCAGCTTCTAAAAGCGCACTTGCTTCCTTTACCAGTCTAGGATTTGTGGCAAGATGCCCGGGTGTTATTAGGCAGATTTTTTTTAGTTGAGGATTACCCAATTTTTATAAAGATTTTATAAATGTTGCAAGTTTTTCTCCATACTTATCCCAAGTAAACTCCTGGGCTTTTAGATGTGCATTAGAGCTCATCTCTTTCAAAAGCTCAGGGTTTTTATACAGTGAAATAACTTTTTCCGCAATTGCTTCTGCATTTCTTATAGGTACTACACAGCCTTCAATTCCATCTGTTACGGCAGAATCTCCGCCAGAGTTAGTGGTACAGATAATAGGTAATCCGCAGGCCATGGCTTCTAATTGTACTAATGCCATACCTTCGTCTAAACTCGGGAATACAAATAATGAAGCTTGATTGTAATATTTACCCAATTCATGATGAGCGATATGTTCATAATGCGTAAACAGATGTTTGTGCTTATCAAAATAAGGTTGAAACTGATTTTCTGTTCTTCCGATAATTATACATTTAACCGGGATTTTTTTGCTGATTATTTCCAAAGCTCTAAATAGATACAGATAGCCTTTTCTAACACCAACAGTTCCAACACAGATTAATGTAAATTCTTCTTTTTTTTAGCCATTCTGGCTTAAAAATACCAAGATTAACCCCATAGGGTATAAGGATACATTTCTCTTTCTCAATTCCATTAGTTACAAAAGAGTTAATTACATGTTGAGAAGGACATAGTAGGTAATCGGCAATTTTAGCTTCTTCTAATTGTCTTTCTATGATAAAGTTAGGTGTTGGTGTTTCGAACTTTAACCCTAAGTGTTGATACTCTTCTTCTAGCAATTCATTTTGAAATTTATTGCACGAACCACATTCTTCCACTAGCGCTATTCCGCCTTGCTTTCTAATTTGTTTAATCGAACTCAATCCAGACCAAGCCCATGTTAATAGTACATTCGTATTTTTTAATTTCTTAGCGGCAAACCAGTCAAATAATACCGGTAAGTTAAAATCTAACCATTTGCTTAGCTTGTTAGAGCTTCCAAAAATTCTATTTAAGATGTATGATAGTGCGAAAATTGGAGGAAAGAACGTGACAGATTTTTTAATAAGGTTAACCCTGTTTAAATACCTACGCTTTGGGTGAGCAGTAATTACTTGTTGTAAAAGTCCGTGTTGCTGTAACTGGAATGACGTATAATCTGAGTGGAATTTTGTGCCACAACTAACCGTAACACGAGGCTTTTTCTGATTATACATTTTTTTCAATTATTTTTCGATATAGTGATAGATATTGCTCAACAATTACTTCTGAAGAGAATCTTCTTTCGGCATCAATTCTAACCTCAGTTCGATTAATTTCATTGATACGGTTTACATATGTAATCATTTCTTCTTTAGTGTTGCATCGAAAGCCATTTTTACCGTGGATTACAACTTCTGGTACCGAGCCTTTATTAAAACCAATAACCGGAGTACCACAAGCCAAGGCTTCTGCCATTACAATTCCAAAAGGCTCATTCCAATTTATTGGCATTAAAAAAGCTAAAGCGCTCCCTAGCATTTCATTTTTTTTGAGCATCATTTACCGGTCCTATATAAGTAATTTGATCATTTAAACAAGGGCTAATTTGTTCATTAAAATATTCTTGATATTCGGAGGGAACATTTCCAGCAATGATTAGTTTTCTACCCGTCGCCAAGGCCACCCCTATAGCCGTATGTGTACCTTTAATGGGTTCAATTCTTCCTAAAAATACCAAGGGAGCATCAGGCGATACAGTCTCTTTGAATATGTAGGTCATTAAATCAACGCCATTAAAAATTGGGAATGCAGATGCAATTGGCGCTATCTGCTTACTGATATATGCACTACAACCTGTAAATGATAAAGTTTTTTTTCTCGCTAAAGACGTTGCCCTTCTAATTTGCGAAAGTGTAGGCTCACGTTGGTAGCTCATTAGCTTCTGGATACGGAAAGGTAATTGAGGAAGCAGATAAATTAATCTGCCGAAGCTATGTATGATATCATATTTGTTTTTGAAAAGCTCAGCATTAATTAGACAAACATTTTTGAGTACATCAATTTTATTAGTGCTAGTTTTACCCTTATACGGAAATAGCTTAGCGGAAGTTATAGAATCTGCATGTGCAAAAAGGCTAACTTCATATCCAAGTTTTACGTAACTCTCAATTAACATAAAAATTATTCTTTCTATACCTCCATATAAAAGGGGTGGAACCGGCAACTCGGGGTCTGCTATTAGTGCGATTTTCAAATCAACTGTATTAATGCTCCTTCATTTATCATAAAATTGCCTGGAACAAAGTCTATGTGTTTTATTAATTTTTCAGGATGATCTTTAACAAGATTCTTTAATATAGTTGAGCTATTTCCAGATAATTCTTCGTTATCTGAATTATCCAAATATATATATCCTCCTTTTTTCACTTTTGGTGGTGCTTTTAAACAACACAATTCTCTAGGGCCTCCATCAATGTATATTAAATCAAAATGAAGGTCCGGAAATTCATCAAAATTTGACATTTTTTCTGCTTCCCATTCATATCTTAAATCGATGTTTTTTATACCTTCTGACTTAATTCTTCTAGATAAATTTTCGAACCAATTTTTATCGGCTTCAATACTAATAACTTTGCCTCCCTTTTTTGAAAGCCATAATGTGGACATTCCAGCCCCTACTTCAAGAATCGTCCAATTTGGTTTTATAATTTTGTCTAAATTTTTTATGGCAGAAAATGGTATCCATGGCAAAACCGGATACTTATTGAAATATTTTCTTAGTATTGCTAAATACAGAGCTTTAGGTAAATTAAAGTACCTCAGTATTGGTAAACTTTCATTTTTACTTGTACTAAATCTTCCTCTCATATTTTTTAAAATGTTTTAATCTACTAACTATTTTCCAACCGATAATATAATTTAAAATTCTTGTCACACCTCCAGCAGGAAATGGATAATCAGATCCTCCTAACAGCTGTATTTGTTTAGTTGCTGATTTTAATAAATCTGACTGATTTGGATACACTTCATAAATGAAATTTTGCCATAAATTTGCGCATGCTAAAGCAACATTTTTATTGTGCTTAAATTTTTCTAGAGCAACATCCACACATCTTTTGATTGACTGAAAAAAAGATATGTTACTTAAGGTATCGTTTTTAGAGGACAGTCCATTAATCCCTGATCGATAATGAAATAGTGTTTCTTTGTTAAATCTTATAGAACTGCTATTACAAAATAGGCGCATATAAAAAGGAAAGTCGTCATTTAAAGTTAAATCTTCATCCCATAAACCCGATAATTCAATCTGATTTCGAGGAATTAATATTCTTCCAGGACAGGTCATGTTAGAATTATTATTCCAATATGCTACAATCCATTCTTCAAAAGTTAAATCTCTTTCTATTTGATATTCATCTGTTTTTATCGTCGACAGCTCATTCTTTTCAAAACGTCCCCATTTTGCAACTACAACTTCATTATCAGATTTCAAAGTTGCTAACTGAGACGCAATGAAATTTTTAGGTATCCAATCATCTGCATCGAAAAATATGATATACGCTCCCTTACTTTGACTATAGGCTTGATTTCTTGCTGAAGAAGCACCCTTTTTAGTTGTCAATTCAAATTTTATTCTATTGTCGTAGAAAGCAAATTCGCTTATAATTTTAAGACTTTCATCATTAGAATTGTCGTCAATAATGATAATTTCTATAGCTTGGTGCGTTTGATGAAGTAAACAGGATAAAGTATCATGAAGATAACTTGCAGAATTATAACATGGAATACAAATCGAGACTAAAGCATTATTTAACAACTCGTGGTTTCTTTGGTTAGGTTAATTAGATTTTTTTCCAAGCCTTTTCAAAATAAAATTTTTTAGATAAATCTACATAATGGTGAAGTTTATTTATTCTTAAATCTCTTGTAATTGTGTTTAAAGGATTTACAATATAATCATCTTTATCTAAAATAGTTTGTTGCTGTTCGGCTATAATCATTGCAGAAAGTGCTTGTTCCAAAAAATAAGAAGCGCCGTAATTCATTTCTAAATGTTTAGCCCATCGTTCTAAATCTTGCCAGTTAATAATTGAAGATTTACACCCTATTGCACCCACATTTACTAAAGATGATATTTTTTTACCACTTAAAAGTTGCATTACTTTCCTATCATATCCATAAGATTCTTTACTGTCTACCATGTGAATACAACCTTGAGGGTTTTGAAGCCAATTGATTATTTCTTTAGGTTCATCCCAAAATAACATATCAGAGTCTAACACTAATTTATAAGGGTTATTACTGAGGGTATGCACATCTGTTAGTTTTTTTATGTGGGGGTACACTTTTCTTTTCCAATGTAGATATGGGAATTTTTCTTCCGGCAGAGTGTTTTCTACGTTCTGTCTAATAATATCTTTTGTGATAATTTCCACACCAGGCATTTGCTTACTTGCCCTTTCAATTAATTGATCGTCAAAACTTCCATCATCTACTAAAATGAACTTAAATTTTTCTTGCGAAGTATTAACAAGAGATTTTGCACAGAAGAGCGTTTGATAGAGATAATTTTTGCCTGTGAGAAAATAAATAGGTAGGCCATCTTGATGGGAGACTATTTCAGGGAGCCAGTAGCTTGCTCTGATCATTTCCTTTTTCCCCTTTAACATTTTGCGATAACTAACTATACCGCCAAAGCGTTTTATGTTTTTCCAGTTAGATTTGGGATAACGATATAACTGGTTAATTATTTGCTGAATCATTTTAACTATTAACGACTCTTTCATGTTGTGAAAAATAACGGTTAACAATTTTTAGCCCCAGTTTTTGGCCAGGCTTTTCTATTGTAACGAAAGAAATATAGGCAGTGAAACTAGTGAACATAAATAAAATAAAGAAGTTAAGAGCAAAATTTATGTAGCTACTTGCCGAAATATCCTTGCTTATAAAATTATAAAAGCCAATTTCTTTTAACAAGAAAATCGTTGCGTATTGCCATAAATAAGCGCTATAACTTATTTTTCCAATAAACAGTAGTATCTTATTTTCTAATAACGAATAACTCCTAACATTTGCAGAAAATGCAAGTACTACTGCAAATGCAACTGAAATAACTATATGATTGCTAAAAATTTGTAAAGATGTCATTAGTGAAAAAATTACTAATCCCGCTACGCCTAATAACGCCAGATTTAATTGCTTAGATATCATTTCGGGCTTTTGTATACAGAAAAACAATATAAAGCCAATAGCAAACACAGGAAGTTGGTTCGGAAACCAAAAGTACATAAACGAGCCATCGTTGGCAGCAACTAAAAAGATCGGTAACTTAATGAGATAATAACACAAAAGCTTTACAATTAACGTAATAGAAAAAAAATAAATCGCTTTGTTTAGATTAGTGATGTATAGGAATAAAAAAGGTACTATAAGATAAAAGAACATTTCGATACCTATTGACCATCCTCCAGGAACAATACTATTGATATATTGTGGCGAAAAACTATGTGTAAAAGTAAAATTTAAAAGCTCGCCAACGCCAAAAGTCTGATTATGGAACGAATAAAATAAAATTGCTACATAATATGCTGGCGCAATTCTAAATAAACGTCTTAAATAAAAGTTAACACTGCTTTTTTTATGATGATAAAGTGTGTAGAACAAAGTATAGGAGCTAATGACGAAAAAAAATTGAACACCAAACACACCTGATTCTATGAAATTACTAATCATAGGTTTTAATTGTGTAATGTCACTTAATTCTGTAGAATGGACCATTAACACCATTAATACAGCCACGCCTCTCATCGCATCTAAATATTTTAATCTTTTATTGTCCACTTAAAAAACTAGATGCTTATAATTCACTTAAACCTTTGAATAGTCCACAAGCCCCTCTCCATTTAATATAATTAGGGGTATTTTTCCATGCCTTGTAAGTAAGGTATGCTTTGGCTTGTCTGGGTAGTAATGTAATTCTATTTATCTTTTTCCATGGATTAATTTTGTGATTTGTTAACATCTTTACCCAAGAACGGCTACTTTGAAAAGCCATATTTGCCAAGTAGTTTTTCTTAGTGCGAAACGGGGGAATAATGTGATAGAATTTAAGAGAATGGAAGTAACCAATTTTGTAGCCCTGCGAAAAAATGAACATATTGATATCATTGTCTTCTCCAGAAGTTAATTCATTGCCTTTTCTGCCTAAATTTTGACTAATTGAACTTATTTTGAAGAAGGCTAAGTATTCTTCCATACACTTTTTTCTAGGAGCAATGAGCAATGGTGCGCACATTGGATAAGAAGTAATTTCTTTTCCTTCAGTCTGTTGAATTATATCTTCGTTTCCTAAGTCTCGAATTGCCAAAAGGCCATAAAATTCGGAAATCCATTTTGGAGGTTTTTCTAAAAAGATAGGTATTGATTTGCCTCCAATTATGCCTAATTGAGGGTCAGACGAAAATATGCTAAATGCTTTTTCTAGATAATCATTAAATAAAGGCGTATCATCATCAACACTAATTAAACAATTGTTTTTAGACTCTAAAGTGCCTCTAACTCTTGCATATATTAAACCCGGTTTTGCTTCAAAAATAATTTTTGCTTTGGGATGCCAGTCAAGGTTGAGCCACGAAGAAATAGGCTCAGAACTATTATTGTCAATTATGATGAGTTCCCATTGCTCAAAACTAAGAGTTTGAGCTTTTAGTGAAGTTATTACTTGTTCGAAAATTTCTCTATTTGGATTGTAGGCGCATAAGATAACACTTAATTTAATTTCTAGAGTCATACAAATTTATATCGAAGGCTTTTTGATATATTTTGATTTTTTCATTTCAATAATTTAAACTCGTCAATTACCTTTTGATATATAGCAATTTGTTGTTTAACAATTTTTTCTGGATGGAAAAGATTTGCTCTTTGCTTAGCCTGGCTTCCATATTTTTTAATTAACGATTGGTCTGTTAATAATTGGTTTATTGCAAAAATCAAATCTCTGGTATTATCAGGTTTTATTAAAATACCACTTTTTGCATTTTCAATCATTTCTGCCATTCCTCCGCTATCTGACCCAATTATGCATTTCCCATTAGCCATAATTTCTAAACACGCTACTGGAAAATTATCAAATAAACTTGGTTGTAAGAAGATGTCTCCGGCTTGAATTAGGCTTTTTACTTGATTGTAAGGGATTGCTGGCAATACAGTTATGTATTCTTTATATTTTTTAAGCTTAAATTTAATGAAGTCATCCATCATAAGTTTACTTTTCGGAGATAACGCAGGCGCACCAACAAAATAGAAATGAACATTCAGGTTAGATTTAAGAATATGTGGTATTACTTCGATTATATTTAGTATTCCTTTTCTTTTTTCAAGACGTCCGAAGAAAACTATTTTAAGACGGTTGTTTTGTGGGGTTAATGTGTAAGGAACAGAAATATTATTTAGAGAGAAAAGTAGGGGCAAATGATAAAAGTCATTTTTTATACCCAGTTTAACATAGGTTTTAATCAATTCTTTAGAAGGAGAAACGATTGCATCAGCTTCTTTCAAAAAATCAAACTCACGTTGAGTGTGTACGT
>NZ_AJLG01000047.1 GCF_000258495.1 Pedobacter agri PB92 | reverse complement strand
TACACACTTATCATAACGATAGCGCTGCAAACATGATCATGAGCAGATAATATATAGCGAGATATTATTGGCTAAATAGCATTTTGAATAGATATAACCAAAAACGATTAGATCTGCGACGAAAAAAACTAAAACAATTTTCCAGTCTGGCCAGGGAAATTTTTCTTCAAATGTTTGTATGCTGCTTCTGTTACCTCTCGTCCGCGGGAGGTGCGCATGATGTAACCTTCCTGAATTAAAAAGGGCTCATAAACTTCTTCAATCGTACCTTCATCTTCACCTACAGCCGTAGCGATGGTTTTTAAGCCCACCGGACCACCTTTAAATTTATCGATAATGGTAACCAAGATCTTATTGTCCATTTCATCCAAACCATGTTCATCTACATTTAATGCATTTAAAGCATAGTTAGCTATTTCAGGATCAATGTTACCAGTACCTTTAATTTGTGCAAAATCCCTTGTTCTACGTAACAATGCATTTGCAATACGAGGCGTACCTCTACTTCTTCGGGCAATTTCATAAGCACCTTCATCATCAATAGGTGTATTCAGAATATCAGATGAGCGCAACACAATGGTGGTTAAAAGCTTTGCATCGTAATAAGCTAAACGGCAATTGATACCAAATCGAGCCCGCAAAGGCGCTGTTAACAAACCCGAACGTGTAGTTGCGCCAACCAGTGTAAATGGATTTAAGGAAATTTGAACGGAACGAGCGTTTGGACCTGTCTCCAACATGATATCAATCTTGAAATCTTCCATGGCTGAATACAAATATTCTTCAACCAAAGGAGAGAGGCGATGGATTTCGTCAATGAATAAGATATCGCCTGTGTCTAACCCCGTAAGTAAGCCAGCTAAATCACCAGGTTTATCTAATACCGGACCCGATGTAACTTTGATTCCAGCACCCATCTCATTGGCAATAATGTAAGAAAGCGTTGTTTTTCCTAATCCCGGAGGGCCGTGAAGCAGCACATGATCAAGTGCCTCGCCACGAAGTTTAGCCGCCTGAACAAAAATTCTCAGGTTCTCCATCACTTTCTCTTGTCCGGTAAAATCTTCAAAAGCTTGTGGCCTTAAAACCCTTTCAATATCTCTATCGGTAGGTGTTAAGTTGCTTGCATCTGGATCAAGATTTTCATTCATAGAGCAAATATAAAATTAAATGCTAAAAAAATTAGGATTTTTTAAATTTATCAGCCACAATTAATTCCTTTGATCCAGCAGTGTATTTATAAAAACCTTCTCCGGTTTTTGCTCCTTTTTTTCCTGCAGTAACCATATTCACTAATAGCGGACAAGGAGCATATTTAGGATTTCCAAACCCATCATGCAACACTTTCAATATTGCCAAACAAACATCTAAACCTATAAAATCAGCCAGTTGAAGTGGACCCATCGGGTGTGCCATGCCCAACTTCATCACCGTATCGATTTCATGAACTCCCGCAACACCTTCATATAAAGTATAAATGGCTTCGTTGATCATTGGCATCAAAATCCTGTTCGCTACAAAACCTGGGTAATCATTTACCTCAACAGGTATCTTTTCCAGGCTTTCAGAAAGTGACATGATGGTTTTTGTCGTTTCGTTGGTTGTTTGATAACCCCGAATTACTTCCACCAACTTCATTACCGGAACAGGATTCATAAAATGCATGCCGATTACTTTATCGCCACGATTGGTAGCCGCCGCAATTTGCGTAATAGATATTGACGAAGTATTTGAGGCTAAAATTGCATCGGCTGGTGCAAACTGATCTAAATCTTTGAAGATTTTAAGTTTTAAATCGACGTTTTCTGTTGCAGCTTCAACAACAAGATCTGCATGTTGAACGCCATCTTTCATTGCAGTAAAAGTCTTGATGTTTCCTAAGGTAATTATCTTTTGGTTTTCTGATAATGTTCCTTTTGCAATCTGTCGATCGAGATTTTTAGTGATCGTTAAAATAGCTTTATCAAGTGCTTCTTGATTTACATCGATCAGATTTACCTGATAATTAAACTGAGCAAATACATGCGCAATCCCATTTCCCATTGTACCTGATCCAATTACTGAAATATTTTTAATCATGACGAAAATGATTTTGTTTAGCTCATAAACTTAGTTCTCTTTACGAGGCTTTCAAATATATTGTTTAGTCTCCAAAAAATGATCATCGTTTTCATATTGCTAATTTTATAAAAATAAGTAAAAATGTATCCTGATATTCATGATTTTTAGCTCTGCATCTGCTAAGAAAATCCATTTAGCCTGATATTTTGATCTATCGTGCAATATTTATCGCTTAGAGAATTGTTTATGTATTACCACTTTGTCTTTACAGGAAACTATTTTAGTATTTCGCTGAGAATGTTAAATAAAAAATAACTTATCAGACATTTTTATCGCTGTAATAGTAAAATTTATCAGATAAAATCAGATTTATTTAATTTTAACATTGTTAAAATGATTGATCGATACAATAGTTGGTTTTATCGATACTTAACATTTTATTTTTTTTCGTTGCCATCTCTTAGAGGCTGAATTGTTAATCATCGCACTTGTTCGCAACGAACTGGAAATCTCCTCAAGTTTTCCTAATACGATGAAAAATTAAACTAATCATTTTACAAGTTCATTTGGGCGTACCTCTCCAGTACTGTCGCGGCCTTGTTATGATTAATTCTTCAACAAACATGATCAACTATTAAACTAAAATTAAATGTAAATGAAAAGAAAACTACTAAAGTGTTTGTTGTTCTTTATTGTACTGCTGGTTACCAGAGTATCCGCACAAGAAAGAATTGTTACGGGGGTGGTATCTGCCAAAGAAGACGGATTACCAATTCCTGGGGTAAGCGTAAACGTTAAAGGAACAAACAATGGGGTTACAACTGGTGCAAACGGAGCCTATTCCATTAAAACCACTAACAACGATGTACTCGTGTTTACCTTTGTTGGCTACAAAACAAGGGAACTCAATGTCAATGCTAAAACTATTGATATGGTTCTCGAATCTGATGTTAGTGTATTGGATGAAGTTGTTATTGCTGCCGGTGGTATCAAAAGGGCTGCAAGGGAACAAGGTTATGCATCGACTAGGATTGATGGATCAACGTTAACAGCAGGAAAATCGCCCACTATTGCAGGAGGTTTAGTGGGTAAAGTTGCAGGCTTACAAATTAATGCTGTAGGTAGCGGTGTTAATCCAAGCTATCGTTTAGTGCTAAGGGGGAACAGGTCTATCACAGGAAATAATCAGGCCTTAATCGTGTTAGATGGTGCTGTCGTTCCCAATGCATTGCTTGGTAATCTTAATCCTGATGACATTGAAGATATCACGGTTTTAAACGGAGCCAGTGGGGCTGCGTTGTATGGATCTGATGCGTCAAACGGTGCATTAATCATCACCACTAAAAAAGGAAAAATTGGTACACCGGTGATTAAACTTTCGAATACAACAGTTTTAGAACAGGTAAGCTTTTATCCCTTATTACAAAATACCTTCGGTTCGGGTTCAACTTCTGATGCGCAGATATACGATCCAATTGAAAACCAACAATACGGACCAGCTTTCGATGGTTCAACCAGGGCAATTGGGCGTGTATTAGAGAATGGCACACAACAATATGCTACATACTCCGCCACGGATGATAAATATGATTTCTGGAATACAGGAGTGTCTAATCAAACCGATTTCTCTATTTCTTCAGCAGATGAAAAATCTTCAACTTATTTATCGGCTCAGTATTTAGATGGATCAGGTACAACACCTAAAGATAAGTACACCAGAACATCATTGCGATATAACGGATCTAGAAATTTTACTAAAAACTTCAGTGCTAATTACAATGCAAGTTATACGCAAAACAAATATGATATTACCAGTGCTACATCTACAATCTATAACAACCTTTTAAATACACCAGCGCAGATTCCGCTGTTATCTTATCAAGATTGGCAGAATACCTCTGGCTGGGGAAATCCTGATAATTATTATAATGATTATTACGAAAACCCATATTGGGCTATTGATAACTACAGACAAAATACTCAGAATGAATATCTAACTGGTTTATTAGAGTTAAAATACAAAGCTGCTGACTGGATTGATTTTACTTACCGAGCGGCAATCAGTAACCGTTATTATAAGAATAAAAACAGCACAATGGGTTATACGTATACGCAGTATACACTAGATCATTCTGCTAAAACAAATGAAAGCAGTGGCGTATCTGATGAAACATTAACAACAAGTAACTTCAGTACAGACTTTTTTGCAAATATTAAGAAAGATTACAAAGATTTTTCACTTAATGCATTAATAGGTACTTCATTAAAGAGCTACAATTACAAATATCTTGGAGCTTCAGGAAGTGGTTTACAGGTTAATGAACTTTATAATTTAGGTAACATTACCGGAACGCCATCAGCCAGCGAAACCAATTATAATACACGCCAGTATGGTGTATGGGCAGATGTAACATTAGGTTACAAAAAGTATCTGTACTTGCACTTAACAGGAAGAAATGATTGGGTATCAGTTTTAGCACCCGCAAACCGTTCTTTCTTTTATCCTGCTGCAGATATCTCATTCATTCCAACTGATGCTTTTTCTTTTTTGAAAAACAGCAAAGTAATCGATTATATGAAAATCAGGGCAGGTGTATCAAAAGTAGGTAACGTAAACGTAGGTAATACTACTAATGGTGGCGCTTACGCTTTGGAATCTACTTTTGATTCGCAAACCGGTTATGGTTATGGAACAGGTTATACGCCTAATAATACACTGGTTTCTAATAATTTAAAGCCAGAAATTACTACTGGGTATGAAGGTGGTGTTGATTTTAGATTGTTAAATGGATTAATTGATGGTACCGTAACCTATTATAATACCAGCTCAACTGGTCAGGCCATTACTGCTGGTGTACCGGTAACAACAGGTTATAGCTATTATCTTTTAAATACCGGAGAGTTAACGAATGAGGGTTTAGAAACAGCTTTACACTTTACGCCAATTAGAAAAGGCGATTGGAAATTAACGGTAGGCGGTAACTATACCTATAACGATAACAAACTGGTTTCACTCTCAAACGATTTAACCCGCATCGGAGTAAGCAATAGTACTACAATTTATGGTCAGGTGGGTCAGATTTATCCTGTTATTATTGGTTCTGATTATATCAGGGATGCTGAAGGTAGAGTAGTGGTTGATCAGAATACAGGATATCCCATTGGTACGACTACAGGGAATATCCTTGGCAATACAATTCCAAAAAAATAGATTGGGATTAGATTTTCAGTTAAGCTGGAAAGGGCTAACTTTCTCAGGATTATTTGAATACAGGTCAAATTATGTTCAGTATAGCACCGCCGGATCAACTTATGATTTCTCTGGTTCATCTGCCAGAAGTGCTTACTATAACAGAGAAAAATTTATTTTCCCTAACTCTTCATACTATGATTCTACATCAGGAACCTATGTGGCTAACAATAGCATTACGGTATCTGATGGTGGTGCAGGTTTTTGGACAAGCAGTAGCCTTTATTCTGGTGTGACGAGTAATTACGTTTATTCAGGAAACTATTGGAAGTTGAGGGAGCTTTCACTGGCGTACAAACTTCCTTCATCAGTACTTCGCAATGTAAAGTTCATTAAATCGGCAACCATTAGTGCACAAGGCAGAAACCTTTTCATCTGGATGCCAAAATCAAATGAATACGCAGATCCTGATTACAGTAATAATGGAGCTGATAGCAATGCGGTTGGTATTACTTCACTATCTCAAACGCCTCCTACAAGATATTATGGTGGTACTATATCATTAACTTTTTAATGACAAGAATTATGAAAAGAATTTTAAAATTAACTATCCTTTCGGTCATCATTTTTACCGCCTTAGGTTGTAAGAAATACTTGGATATAAACGAAAATACAAACTCGGCAACTGAATCTTCTCCAAATCTGGTTTTGCCGGCAGCATTAAATAATACTGCATCAAACTTTGTTACGTATTTTAATTATGGTGCCTGGATGGCCGGCTATCAAGCAAATGCAGGTGGCTATTCATTTACCGGTTCAACTTTCTTTACTTACAACTGGAATTCAGGAACAAATAATGGTTTATTCAACGCTGCATTTTCTGATCTCAGAAGTTATCAATACATCATTACGTCTACCACCGGAGTAAATAAGTTTGTATTATATAATGCGGTTTCCCGGGTGATGAAATCTTATTATTATCAGATTCTGGTAGATGAATACGGTAATGTACCTTATTCTGAAGGTTTAGCCGGTGTTGATAATCTTACCCCACATTATGATGATGCAGCTACAGTTTACAAGTCGCTTGTTACAGAAATAGATGCGGCCATCAAAGATCTCCAAACCTATGGTTCAAGTTCTGTGGTAACAGCTTTAGGCAGTGCCGACGTAATGTTTAAGGGCGATGTAACCAAATGGATCAAATTTGCAAACAACATCAAACTCCGCATTTTAACCAGGGCACAGGCTGGAACATTGGCATCTTATGCAGCTGCTGGTTTTAGTACATTTTCTGCAGAAGGTTTTCTAACAGAAGATATAACCATAAATCCAGGTTACGTAAGTACGAGTGCAAGACAAAATCCAATCTGGAACACTTATCATTCTACTTATACAGGGAGCAATGGAAGCTATGCTGCCCAGCAAATTCCAACCAGATGGATCTATGCTTTTTATAACGGCGGAAAATTAACTGATGCAAGTCGTGGCGCATTGATTTACAAAAACTTTACTGCTGGGACCACCCCAATTAATCAATTGGGAAATGAAACAGGTGTTTCTTCGTGGATTTCTGGTTATCCTGCTTGGTATATCGGTGTAGGTACAGCATTAAATGCTCCTGAAACACAAGGCATCATAAAAAGCAGGGTAATGGGTCAGCTAATTATGCCAGCTGCAGAAACCTATTTTCTTTTGGCGGAAGCTGCATTAAATGGCCACTTATTATCAGGAGATGCTGCAACTAACTTCGAAAATGGAATAAAGGCATCTTATAATTATCTTCAGAAGTCTGGCACGACCACTACATCGGCAACTGATGCTGCTTTAACTAGTTATTTAACCGCCTATAAGGCAGCGAATCCGGCAAGTTATTTGGTGAATTATTCACTCGCCACAACCAATGCACAAAAACTGGAAGCGATTATTACACAAAAATACATCGCACTAAATTTTGTGAATGGTTATGAGGCCTGGCAGGAATACAAAAGAACGGGGTATCCAGCTGTATCAGGTACAGCGGCAACCATCACCTTTGTTTCGCTACAATCTTCAGCAACCTCGGCCGATCGCCTTCCGGTAAGAAACCTATATCCAACTACTGAATATAACTTAAATCCAAATGTTCCGACAGGGTTGAATGCATATACCTCGAAGATTTTCTGGGATGTTAATTAAATCAATAAAGCATAAAGAAATGAAAACTTATAAAATATATTTAGCCATGATGATTATGTTTTTTGGCATATCATCATGTACCAAAGAAGACGGGATATATGCTGAAAACGGCTCGTCAGGTATAATTGAACTTGCTGATTTAGTTGCAAGAGCAAGTTCTACTGCTTATGCAACTTCATCAAAATCACTCGCAGCCCAAGCTGAGGTTGATTGTCCAATAGTTGTGAATTATACCGGAGCAGATGCTGCTCCAGAAGACGTTACCGTTACTTTGGCATTCGATCCAACTATTGTCAGTACCATGACTACTACAGCGGTACCGCTTACCGTGTTAGATGTTTCGCTTTATACCGTACCAACGTATACGGTAGTTATTCCGAAAGGAGAAAAAAAAGCCACAATGCATATCAAGGTTAAGACTGCTGCCTTTGATTTTACTAAAAATTATGCTTTAGGTATAATCATAAAATCTTCTTCAGCAGGAACAATTAGTGGTAATTATGGAAAAGGACTATTTAGAATAATTGCCAAAAATGATTATGACGGTGTGTATGCTTATAAAACATCAGCAGCAACATCCTTATTGCCAAACAGATCAGTGAGTACAAAATTGGTAACTATTGGACAATATACTGTGCAAATCGACCCAGGATTATTATCTAACTATACTAATGTGGTAACCTATACAGTTGATCCGGTAACGAATTTAGTTACCGTAACTTGTCCATCGTTAGGTGTGCAAACTCCACAGGATACAAGAAGTAACTGGAATCCAACTACTAAAGTTATGACGGTATTTTGGAAACAAGCAAATGGTGCAAGAACATTTGAAGAAACTTTTACTTATACTGGGTCAAGATAAATGACCGAAAAATTAGAGAAAAGGCTTTACCGTAAATGGTGAAGCCTTTGTTATTTTATTTAAGTTGTAGAATTCATTCGATAAAATCCCTGGTATGACCTACATAGTTCTCACGTGATATGATGTCATTATTATCGCTTAAAATAACATGAGATTTTAATGTAATTATTAATATTTAAAATGCTGATTAACAAAAATATAAAGTTAAAATATGTTAAATGAAATGTTAAAATTTTTAATCAATTGATTAATCGATACAAAGCCGATATTCATCGATACAAACTTTTTTTATCAGGTTTTTTGACGGAAATTTGATTCATCAAGAAAACAAAAAGGCTTTTTAATTGCTTGATAAATAAAAGAAAATAGCCGTCGAAGTGTAATGACAACGACGTTTTTATAAAGGTACTTCCTAGTAAATTTAGGTTAGTTAATGATTAGTTAAAATAGAGATATGGCTGGATGGCGTATCTCTATTTATTTTTACGGTAGCTTTCAAAGGCTAAACTAATTTTTCCTGCTATGCAACTTTTGTAAGCGTTTGGCTAATCAGTTCCAAAAACAGTATAATTAAATATCGTATTCCTTGAAATTGGAATTTATTCAATGTATTTCATGTTATTTCCTTTGAAATATATAAGTGACAGAATTTATTTATCGAATACTTCATTAAATAAAGCAATAAGCAACATATTTTAATTTTTATTAATGTTTATTGATTGTTAAATATATTTCAAATATAAAAACACCAATTAATTTTTATTTTATTGCGATATATCTATGCAAAATTAACGCATCTGTATGTTAATTTATCAAAATCAACATGATCTGATAAATAAATTTTGACACAACGTATTTTTGAGATATTATTGTGTTAAGTAATTGTTTAATTTTTGTTATTTATCTATCCCTAGCGAAATTCTATTGATTAAACACTGAAGAAGTGATTTGAAAATCCATAATACTGGGTTTTCACAAAACAAACAAACTATTTCTACCTCATTTATAAATGTTGCTTAGCATATTACAGCTATAATTTTATGGCTTTGATATATTTTTTATTAATCATTCACTATTAACTAAACTTAAATGAAAAGAAAACTACTTAAATGTTTGTTATTCTTTCTTGTGCTATCTGGTATGAAAACCTATGCACAAGACAAAACAATTACGGGCTTGGTAACCGCTAAGGACGATGGACTGCCCATACCTGGTGTAAGCGTGAAGCTAAAAGGAACCACTCGGGGCGTGGTCACAAATGCTAAAGGGTTGTATAGCATTAATGTTCCGTCATCCGAAAAAGATTTCTTAGTTTTTACCTTTGTAGGCTACAACGCGAAGGAAATCAGTACATCATCTAAAACTATTGATGTGGTTATGGATCCAAATGCGAGCACATTAGATGAGGTTGTTATTGCGGCTGGGGGTATCAAACGGGCGGCAAGAGAACAAGGTTATGCATCTACAAGGATTGATGCCGAAAAACTTACAGCAGGTAAATCTCCAACTATTGCTGGGGGATTAAACGGAAAGGTTGCAGGTTTGCAAATTAATGCTGTAGGTACAGGTGTAAATCCATCTTATAGATTAGTGCTGCGAGGTGACCGCTCCATTACTGGAAATAACCAGGCGCTAATCGTATTAGACGGAGCTATCGTTCCAAACGAATTGCTTGGAAATATCAATCCGGATGATGTTGATGAACTAACTGTATTAAATGGAGCAAGTGGTGCTGCATTGTATGGTTCAGATGCATCCAATGGTGTTTTGATTATAAACACGAAACGTGGTAAACAAGGTGCGCCAATTATTAAACTTTCAAACACTACTGTTGTAGAAAAAATCAGTTTTTATCCGGAGTTACAAAACCGATTTGGTTCTGGTACAGACGATTACCCTGTTACTTATGAGCCAATTGAAAATCAACAATATGGTCCTGCTTTCGATGGTACCATGAGACCAATAGGTAGGGTTAATCAATTTGGACAGACTCAAATGGTACAATATTCTCCTAATAGAGATAAATATGATTTTTGGGATACTGGATTATCCAATCAAACAGACTTCTCGCTATCATCCGGTGATGAAAAATCATCTACTTATATGTCAGCTCAATATCTTAACGGAAAAGGAACCACTCCAAAAGATGAATATAACAGGATAGCACTAAGATTTAATGGAGATAGGAATATCACAAAGAATTTCTCAGCAAAATATAATATCAGTTTTACTCAAAACAAGTACGATACTACACCGAATACCGCAGGTATTTACAATAATTTACTAAACACTCCGGCCCAAATTCCACTTTTAAGCTATACCGACTGGCAGGATCTTCGCAGTTGGGCAAACCCGAATAATTACTATAATGATTATTACGCTAACCCATATTTTTCTATTGATAATGCCCGTCAGTATCAAAAGAACGTTTACATTACAGGGTTGGCCGAATTGAATTATCATCCAACAGACTGGTTAAGTTTTATTTACAGGGCCTCTTTAAGTAATCGTAATTACGAAAGCAAAACCGGTTCTGATGGTTTTACTTATACAGATTTCGTATTGGGTTCGGGATCGTATAAATCGAACTCAGCGAGTAATGTTTCAGAACGTATGTTTCAGAACAGTAACTTCAATACCGATTTCATTGCTAATGTAAAGAAAGATATTAAAGATTTCTCTTTCAACCTTTTGGCTGGTGCGAACTTAAGAAGCTATAATTATAAAAATATGGCCTCTACAGGAAGTGGTTTACAAGTACCATATTTATATAATCTTGGAAACATTACTGGTACACCCACCGCAGTAGAAAATATTGAAAATACCAGAAGATATGGTAT
Organism: Pedobacter agri PB92; assembly: GCF_000258495.1. GTDB lineage: Bacteria > Bacteroidota > Bacteroidia > Sphingobacteriales > Sphingobacteriaceae > Pedobacter > Pedobacter agri. The sequence continues at coordinate 18,061 of NZ_AJLG01000047.1, read as the reverse complement.
TTGGGGTGATTTTACTGTAGGATATAAAAAATGGTTGTATGTACATGTAACTGGCAGAAATGACTGGGTTTCAGTATTGGCACCAGCAAATCGTTCATTCTTTTATCCAGCTGTTGATGTTTCGTTTATTCCAACGGATGCATTTGAATGGCTAAAAGGAAGTAAAGTGCTAGATTATTTGAAATTAAGGGGAGGTATTTCAAAAGTTGGTAACGTAAACGTTGATACCTATGCATTACGCTCAACTTTTGGATCGCAAACTGGTTATAATTATGGTACAGGCTATACACCAAGTGCTTCGATAGTTTCACCTGATTTGAAGCCGGAAATTACTAACGGTTATGAATTTGGTGCAGACTTTAGATTATTTAATGGTCGCATTTATGGTGATGTAACCTATTACAAAACCCGATCAACAGGACAAGCGATCAATGCTCAGATAGCACCAACAAGTGGTTTTACAACCTATCTTCTTAATGCTGGAGAACTAACCAACGCCGGTTTGGAAAGTACTTTGCATGTAGTAGCTTATAACAAAGGTAACTGGAAACTTGAAGTTGGTGGTAATTATACGCATAACGAAAATAAGTTATTATCACTAACTCCAGGTTTATCACGAATTGGCGTACAAAATAGTGGCACCATTTTCGGAGATGTTAATGTTCAAACTTATCCAATCGTAATTGGCACAGACTATATTCGTGATTCACAAGGTAGAGTAGTTGTAGATCGCAATACTGGTAATCCGGTAGGAACCACAACAGGAAACGTTTTAGGCAATACACAGCCTAAAGATAGATTAGGATTAGATTTCAATTTATCATGGAAGGGTTTAACATTATCGGGATTATTTGAATACAGAGGTGATTTTGTTCAGTATTCAAGTGCGGGTAGTACTTTCGAATTCTCTGGATCGAGTATTCGTTCTGTTTACTATAACAGAGAAAGATTCATTTTCCCTAACTCTTCATATTTCGATGCAGCAAGTGGTAATTATGTAGCAAACGAAAATATAGCAGTTTCAACTGGTAATTCAGGATTTTGGTCGAGCAGTCAATTCAGAGGAACAACCAGTAACTATATTTATTCGGGAAATTTCTGGAAATTAAGAGAACTTTCAATATCATACCGCCTGCCTTCATCAGTATTGAAAGACATTAAATTTATTAAAACAGCTACCTTAAGTGCACAAGGACGTAACTTATTTATTTGGGTACCGAACTCCAATAAATTAGGCGATCCAGAAACAAGTAGCAATGGTTCTGATAGCAATGCTGTGGGTATAACTTCACTATCTCAAACTCCTCCAACCAGATATTTTGGTGGAACTTTAGCATTAACCTTCTAAAATTACTACGATGAAAAAATATTATAAAATAACAACGCTATTACTTGCACTGGTATTCAGCTTGGCAAGTTGTAAGAAAACTTACCTGGATATTAATGAAAATCCAAATTCAGCTACCTCATCTACGCCACAATTGGTATTGCCCGCATTATTAAATAACATGTCGAGCAATTTTATGAACTATTTTAACTATGGCGGAAGAATTGTAGGTTACATGGCCAATGCAGGAGGAGTATCTTTCGTAGGAAGTACAACGATCACCTATAATTTTGATAGTGGTAGTAATACCGGCTTATTTACAGCTGCCTTTTCAGATTTGCGTAGCATCCAATATTTAATTAACAGCACTTCCGGAGCTCCGCAATATGCACTATACAATGGTGTTGCCAGAATCTTAAAGTCTTATTATTATCAACGTTTGGTAGATGAATATGGAGATGTTCCTTATTCTGAAGCATTAACTGGAGCTGATAATGTAACGCCTAAATACGATAGTCAAACGGCTATTTATCAATCATTGGTAACTGAAATTGATGCCGCTATCGCTGTTTTGAAAGCAAATGCATCTTCATCTACTGTTACCAAATTAACCGTTAATGGTGCTGATATTGTATTTGCTGGTAACGTTACGAAATGGATTCAATTTGCTAATAATATTAAATTAAGAATTTTAACAAGAGCGCAATCTGGTCCTTTATCGGGTTTCGTAAATACTGCTTTCGGAACATTTTCATCAGAAGGTTTCTTATTAGAAGATGTTTTAATTCAGCCAGGTTATGTGAGTACAAGTGCCCGTCAAAATCCGGTTTGGGATTCTTATCAATCATCTTATACAGGTACAATAACCGGTACTTCCTACATCCCAACTACCTGGATGTATTCATTTTATAATGGAACAAAATTAACTGATGCGGGTAGAGGTGCGTTAACTTACAGGTTATTTGCGGCAGGCACTACACCTAGAGGCCAGCTTGGCGCACCAAATAATCCAAACTCTGGCGGACCAAACTGGTATGTTGGAACAGGAACAGGTTTGAATTCGACCGAGGCAGCAGGTTTGCTTAAAAGTAGAGTAATGGGATTGTGTATTTTTCCTGCTTCGGAAACTTACTTCCTACTGGCTGAAGCTGCATTAAACGGACGTAGCTTGCCAGGTACTGCGTTGGCTAATTTTGAAAATGGTATTAAAGCATCTTATAATTATTTAGCTAAAACAGGAACATCAACAGCATCGCAATCTGCTACAGTATTGGATAATTATTTGAATGCTTATAAAACGGCTAACACAACCAATGCAAACACTAATTACCTGGTAAATTATAACCTTGCTACTACAAATGCTCAAAGACTTGAAGCGATTATCACACAAAAATATATTGCACTTAACTTTATAGAAGGTTACGAAGCGTGGCAAGAATACAAACGTACTGGTTATCCAAGAATATCTGGAACAGCTGCGGCTACAACGTTTGTTTCCATAGAATCAGTTGCACCAACACCTGATCGCTTGCCGGTAAGAAATTTATATCCTACTACTGAGTATAACTTAAATCCTAACGTTCCTCCAGTATCTGGAATTAACATTTTTACAACAAAAGTATTTTGGGATAATAATTAATAGTTAAATAAAACAAAGATGAAAATTCAATCGAAACTATATACCGCAATATTAGCATTTGGTATTTGTCTGTTTACCTCATGCGCAAAAGAAGAAAATATTTTTACCGATGATGGAAATGGTGGTGAAAGTGCACTTGTAGAACTAGGAGACTTGCCTCCGACAAGAACTGCTGGTATTCCAACTGTTACATACACTACAGTAACAAAATCATTTGATGCTGCTGCAGAGGTCGATGTGCCTATTACGGTTAATTATACCGGAGTTAATGGGGCGCCATCTGATGTAACCATTCAATTAGGAATATTCAATGATGCCGTAACAACGATGAGTACTACAGCGGCACCTTTAACCATATTGCCAACATCACTGTATACTATACCAAATAACACCTTGATTATTCCAAAAGGACAAAAGAAAGCAACAATGATTATAAAAGTTAAAGCTTCGGCGTTCAATTTTGCGTTAACTTATGCTTTGGGTATTAAAATCCTTTCGAGTTCTGCAGGTATTGTAAGTGGTAACTTTGGTACAGGAGTATTCATTATGTCTGCGAAAAACCAATGGGATGGTATTTATCAAGTGGTTTCGGGTCAGGTAACACGTTTTACAGCAGTGGGCGTAGTAGAAAATCCAAGTACATTAAATGGTTCACTCGCAGGAAACCCAAATATTAATTTAGTTACAACAGGCGCCAATACAGTTGAAGTACAGAACATGAGGTGGTTTGGCGGTTCATCTAGTGTAGCTGGTATTGATAATACGAGGGCTACCATTAATACAACCACAAATGCAATAACCATGAACGCTTTAGGAAATGCAACACTTGCCAATAGGGCAGGGTTAGCAAATGCTTACGATCCCGCTACCAGAACATTCACGCTTAATTTCGATTGGAACCAAACTACAGCGCCAAGACAAATGAATTTGGTTTTGAAATACATTGGTCCAAGACCGTAAAATTGCTTAACTATTTTTAGCAACCAGCCGAACAGCTGGTTGCTGAATTGATCTTGTTCAGCTAGAAGCAAAAGCGTTTTCTTTCACTTTTCAAGCTAGTGAATTCAGATCGAAAAGAAACTTCCTAAAATTAGGTAGTTAAATGATTCTTTTGAAAAGAGGTCTGGCTGGATAGCAGATCTCTTTTCACTTTTAAAGAATTATTATGGCGCTAACCTGCTTTTTACCCAGCTACCTTTTACCAATTCAAAATTTATTCTGTCGTGTAAACGGCTTCTTCGGCCTTGCCAAAACTCAATTCTGGTTGGTTTTACAATATAACCGCCCCAATGTGCAGGTTTAGCTATTGCCTTTCCATCACTTTTACTTTTTAATTCTTCAAATTTTTCTTCCAAAAAAGCTCTGTTCGGAATAATCTGGCTTTGAGGAGATGCTACAGCTCCAATCTGACTGGCAGCCGGACGTGTAACGAAATATTCTTCAGAAGTTTCTTTATCTAACTTTTCTACGGTTCCTTCAATTCTCACTTGCCTTTCCAGATCAGGCCAGAAGAAAACCAGAGCAGCGTAAGGGTTGCGTTTCAATTCTTTTCCTTTGGCACTTAGATAATTAGTAAAAAATCTGAAGCCATCTTCATCAACGCCCTTTAACAATACAATACGGGCATCAGGTCTACCAGCTTTATCGGCAGTTGCCAAAGTCATTACATTTGGTTCATAAACCTGTGCTTCCACAGCATGATCAAACCATTTTTTAAATTGAGTAATAGGATTGTTATCTACGTCAGATTCGTCTAACGTGGCGCTTTTATAATCTTGGCGCAGGTTTTGTAGAAATTCGTTTGTAACTTGCATTTAACAAAAATAGGCATCTTTTATGGTGCTACAAACGATTATCGTCATGCTAAACAATATAAAACCAAAAACCGGTCGATTATTAATTTCAGAACCTTTTATGGCTGACCCTAACTTTAAGCGCTCTGTAGTTTTATTAACAGAACATGGAGCTGATGGAACTGTAGGTTATATTCTGAATCAGGTTGGAAATTTATTATTGAAAGATGTTATTCAAGATTTATGGGATGCAAACAATCATATCTATTTTGGAGGTCCGGTTGCTGCAGATACTTTACATTTTATTCATCGTGCTTACGATAAACTGCAAAGTGGAGAAGAAATTGGTAATGGCATTTATTGGGGTGGAAATTTTGAAACGTTAAAAATCCTAATCAACTCAAATGCCATTCAGGAAGATGAGATAAAATTTTTTATGGGTTATTCTGGTTGGGATGATGGGCAATTGACCCGAGAACTAGAGCAAAATGCATGGATGGTCGGCGACATTTCGCACCCCGATTTGATTTTTAATAACGATGATGAAAAACTTTGGAGAGATGTTATTGTAAACCTGGGCCCGAAGTATGCGCATGTAAGCAATTTCCCTACAGACCCAAGTTTAAATTAATAAAATTGTCATACTGAGCTTGCCGAAGGATTATACTATTCGCCAAGCTCAAAGAGAAATTTATACTTTGTTCATTTCCTCAGCGCTTTCCTCAACTTTTCTTCGCAGCTCATCTTTATAAGCCTGCATTTTTACAGTCAAAGATTCATCAGCCGTAGCCAAAATTTGAGCAGCTAACAAACCTGCATTTTTGGCTGCGTTTAAAGCTACCGTTGCTACCGGAATACCATTTGGCATCTGCAGGATGGATAAAATACTATCCCAGCCATCAATAGAGTTAGAAGATTTTACGGGAACGCCAATTACAGGTAATGTGGTAATCGAAGCAACCATTCCCGGTAAGTGTGCAGCACCACCAGCACCAGCAATAATGACTTTTAAACCTCTTGCTTGTGCTTCTTTGGCATAGTTAAACATGCGTTCGGGTGTTCTGTGGGCAGAAACAACCGTAATTTCGTAGTCAACTCCAAATTCTTTTAAAACGTCAGCAGCATCTTGCATTACGGGCAAATCAGATTTGCTGCCCATTATTATACCTACTTTAGCACTCATTTTATATCCTAATCTTTAGTTCTTTTATCTTTATTCCTTATTCTTTGCTCTTTTTTCTGCTAAGCAATAACCTTCAATGTTTTTTGAACGTATCTTGCTTTTTCAATAGCTTTTTCTCGGTCGATATCAACAATGGTTACATGACCCATTTTGCGGAAAGGTTTGGTATATTTTTTACCATAAAGATGTACGAACACACCATCAATGGCTAAAATCTTTTCGAGATTTTCATACTTAGCTACCCCTTCAGAACCCTTTTCACCAAGCAAATTGATCATAATTGCATTGGTGATGCTGGTGGTATCGCCCAATGGCAAATTATAAATAGAACGTAAATGTTGTTCGAACTGAGAAACATAATTACCCTCAATAGTTTGGTGACCGCTGTTATGTGGGCGAGGTGCCACCTCATTCACCAAAATTTCGCCATCCCTGCAAACAAACATTTCAACAGCTAAAATTCCTGTGATATTCATAGATGAAGCGATGTTCTTCGCTATATTTTCTGCTTTCTGCTGTAAACTTTCTGCATAAGTAGATGGAGAAATCAAGAACTCAACCAGATTTGCCTCCGGGTTAAATTCCATTTCGACCATCGGGAAAGTTTTCATATCTCCATTCGAGTTACGGGCAACAATTACGGCCACTTCTTTTTCAAAATCGACCAGTTTTTCGATAATACAAGGCGCATCAAAGGCTTTATCTAAATCGGCAGCAGTATTAATTTTCATTACACCTTTACCATCATAGCCATCTTTTCTGAGTTTCAAAATATAGGGAAAAGGAATATGGCTGTTTTCCATATCTTCCTTAGTGTTTACTATTTGAAAGGGAGAAGTGGGAATATCATTTTCTTTAAAAAATTGCTTTTGTACGCCTTTATCCTGGATTAAACGAATCACCCTCGATTGTGGATAAACCTGTTTACCTTCTTTTTCCAGCTGCTCTAAAGCTTCGATATTAACCTTTTCTATTTCAATCGTAATAATATCGGCCTTTTTTCCGAAGTTATAAACGGTATCAAAATCTGTTATCGAACCGTTCTCGAAATAATTTGCAATGTGTTTACAAGGTGCATCAGGGTCAGGGTCCAAAACTAACGAGTTTACATTATAGTTAATCGCTTGTTGAATGAGCATTCGGCCTAATTGTCCGCCACCTAAAATCCCTAGTTTTAATTCGCTAATCTGTTTTGCCATCAATGAGATAGATATTTAAGATGCAAAAATAGCAAAAAGAACAAGGATAAAGGCACAATCGTTAATTTGTATCACTTAAATTTCGAAGCGCAAAGGCATTGCAATTATTAAAATTCGGTCCCGCTTTCCGTTTTAATCTTTTTGCGATTGCCAGTCTGAACTTGTCGAAGACCTGCAACAAAAAGTATTTCCACTACAATCGGGGCTATTACAAAACTAAGACTACTATAAACCTAAAACTTATAACTTTGCTACATGAATGCTGATGCAATAATTATTGGTGCGGGTGCTTGCGGATTGATGTGTGCAGTACAAGCTGGCTATTTGGGTAAAAAGGTAATTGTACTCGAAAAAAATGAAAAACCCGGAGCTAAGATTTTGATTTCTGGTGGCGGCCGATGCAATTACACCAATCAATTTGCTTCAGCAGAACAATTTATATCAGCAAATCCACATTTCATTAAATCATCTTTTACACAATGGACGGTTGACGACACCATTGGTTTTTTTGAAACTTATGGTATTCAAGGGAAGGAAAAAACGTTAGGACAATTATTTCCGGATGATAAAAATGCTAAGGATGTAGTGCAGGTTTTCACTTCAATTTGCGAAGATTTGGGTCAGGAAATTCGTTGCAACGCCGATGTTAAAGACATTGAGATATTACAAAATGGCTTTCAGGTTAGTTATGAAAAGAATGGAAAAAAAAATGTTTTAACGGCTGAAAAACTTGTTGTCGCAACTGGCGGATTACCTATTCCAAAAATGGGTGCAACAGATTTTGCCTTACGCTTTGCCCGCAAACAAAATTTAAAAATTGTAGAAACAGCGCCAGCTTTAGTTCCGCTTACCATTACCGGAAAAGATGAAGAATGGTTTGCGCAACTATCAGGCAATTCAGTTTTTTGCGAAGTGAGCAACGATGAAATTTCTTTCGAAGAAAATATTCTATTTACACATTGGGGTTTAAGCGGTCCAGCCATTTTACAAATTTCTTCATTCTGGAGAAGGGGTGAGGTGGTTAATCTTAATTTATTGCCACATCAGAATATTGTTTCACTCTTGGATGAGGAACGGAAAACCAACGGCAAAACGCTTTTATCAACTTTGTTAAATAGATTTTATACCAAGAAATTTACTGATGCTTTAGGTAAGTTTTTACCTTTAAGCAAGCCTGTTGCATCACTAACAAATGTTGAAATACAGTTAATAGAACAAACCATACACGAGTTCAAAGTAAAACCAGCAGGCGATAAAGGTTATGATAAAGCTGAAGTAATGCGTGGCGGGATAGATACCAACGAAATCTCATCCAAAACTCTGGAATGTAAGAAAATTCCAGGTTTGTTTTTTGGCGGAGAATGTCTGGATGTTACTGGCTGGTTAGGTGGTTATAATTTTCAATGGGCCTGGGCAAGCGGATTTGTAATTGCTCAGAATATATAGGTTTATCTTTACAATCACTTCGTTCCGAGGAATTACGGCCACTTTAAAAAATGAAACATTCCGTGAATTCTATGTTTCTGTGGCAAACTATAAATAAACATTCGGCATAATTTCCCAAGCCCAAGGCTTTTTGAACGTTTTGAAGGTCCTTAGTTGAGAAAAGTATAACACTTCACTCGTTTTGCGATTGGCCACATCTCTACGGTGTAAATTGCCAACGGTTGTAAACAGTTCACGGGTTTTAAAATCATAAACACGTTCAGTCATGTCGCCTGTATTTTGGTTGAAATATAGGTTAATGGCACTGGTTAAAAACCAATCTTTGTTTTCAAACTTGAAAGTATAACCCATTTCCCAGCGCCATTCGGCACCTCCCTGAAACCGCAAATACAATTGCTGGTCTTTAATTCCGATTTGGTTTAGTGGGTCGCCAAGTTTTCCCCCTTCTTCAGAACGTAAAATGAAATCATTGTTTTGGGTTGATAACCGATAACCTCCAGTGACTTTATCCTTAAAGTAAATGGCCAGAATACGTGGCTTCTGCGTTTCTTTAATAATTTCAGAATTGTTGTCTCCATAGGTTCTGGCTTCATCCGTAATTTTATCCGATTCGTAAATTACCGCTACATCATCACTTCCGTCACCGTTCAAATCACCAGATGTAGTTTCGATTACTGTCCAGTTATTTGGAGTAAGTTGTTCAACAGAACTGCCTGAAGACTTTACTTTCGGGAACAAAAACGTTTTTTGCGCAAAACTCACCTGCACAAAGAGCATCAGCATAAAGAAGTTAAAGATTTTCATTTAGATAAAAAAAGGTGTGATGTATTTGTAAAACGTTTGGATTTAGGTTTTAGTTTATCTACCATTTCATTCATTGGTACGAAGAATCTCATGACATAGCAAATTGCTGAAATACATTACCAATAAACTAACAGGCGACTTAAGGTTGAGCTAATCCGTTACAGATTCTTCGCTGTGTTCAGAATGACAACAATGCTGGAAATGACTGCCGGACATTAATAAGCTTAGAAGTCTTAAAATTCCCTTACTTTTGCAGAAAAATAATTCTTTTGAAAACGGAAATCTTCGCCATTACGCCACCATTTACCCAACTGAATACTCCTTATCCAGCCACGGCGTACATCAAAGGTTTTTTGAACACCAAAAATATTTCTTCAACACAGGCTGATTTAGGCATTGAAGTGATTTTAGAATTATTCTCCAAAAAAGGTTTAACCGATTTATTTGAGGTTAATAATCAGAAGCCTAAAAGCGATAATACAAAGCGCATTTTAGCTTTGAAAGACGAGTACTTAAAAACAATTGATGCCGTAATCGCATTTCTGCAGGGCAAAAATCCAACTTTGGCACTGCAAATTTGTGGAGATGATTTTTTACCGCAAGCATCTCGCTTTGCACAACTAGAAGAGTTGGATTGGGCTTTTGGCGCCATGGGAACGCAAGATAAAGCCAAACATTTGGCCACACTTTATCTCGAAGATATTTCCGATTATATTGTAGAATGCATCGATGAAAATTTCGGTTTTAGTCGGTATGCAGAGCGGTTGGGCCGAAGCGCAAACTCTTTCGATGAACTTTATACTGCTTTACAACAACAACCGACCTACATCGATAAAATCCTAATTTCAATCTTGCAGGATAAAATAGCAACAGTTCAGCCAAAACTATTTTTGATTTCTGTGCCTTTTCCTGGCAATTTATACAGCGCTTTCCGGTGTGCGCAATGGGTAAAGGCAAATCACCCGGAAATAAAAATATCAATGGGTGGCGGTTTTCCAAATACCGAATTGCGTTCGCTTTCTGATAAACGGGTTTTCGAGTTTTTCGATTTTATCACCCTGGATGATGGAGAATTACCAATTGAATTATTGATTCAAAACATTAGCGGAACGGTACCAAAAGAGATGCAAATGTACAAACGTACTTTTTTGCTCGAAAATGAAGAAGTGGTCTATAAAAACGATTCGTTTAGAAAGGATTACAAACAAGCCGATGTGGGTACTCCTGATTATTCTGGTTTACTTTTGGATCAATATATTTCTGTAATCGAAATTGTAAACCCGATGCACCGGATGTGGAGCGATGGGCGCTGGAATAAACTGACAATGGCACACGGCTGCTACTGGGGGAAATGTACTTTTTGCGATATCTCGCTAGATTACATTAAAGTTTATGAGCCCGTTCAGGCGAAGCAAATTGTAGATCGGATTGAGAATTTATATACCAAAACTGGTCAGAATGGTTTTCACTTCGTAGATGAAGCGGCTCCACCCGCTTTAATGAGAGAAGTAGCGTTGGAGATCCTTCGAAGGAAGTTGGCGGTTACCTGGTGGACCAATATTCGTTTCGAAAAAAGCTTTACTGCTGATTTATGTTTGTTGCTTAAAGCTTCTGGCTGTATAGCCGTTTCCGGTGGTTTAGAAGTGGCATCCGATCGGCTATTGAAATTAATTGATAAAGGCGTAACGGTAGAGCAGGTGGCAAAAGTTACCCGAAATTTTACTGCTGCAGGCATCATGGTTCATGCTTATTTGATGTATGGCTACCCAACACAGACTATTCAGGAAACAGTTGATAGTTTGGAAATGGTTCGTCAATTATTTGAAGCCGGAATTTTACAATCTGGTTTCTGGCATCAGTTCGCCATGACGGCTCATAGTCCGGTGGGCATGTACCCAGAAAAATTTGGCGTAGTCAAAGAAACAGAAGCCATTGGAACGTTCGCTAATAATGATATCAATTACATTGATAAAACCGGTATCGACCATAATAAATTTAGCTACGGGTTGAAAAAATCGTTATTCAATTTTATGCATGGAATATGTTTTGATTATGAACTGCAAGACTGGTTCGATTTTAAAATTCCAAGAACAAAAATTGCAGCTGATTTTATTGAAAGAGCTTTAAATGACGATCATAACTTCAATACTAAACCGACCGCTAAAGTAGTGTGGATAGGAGGAAAACCATCAACAGAATTTTTCACTAAATCGAAAAAAGGAAACACCTGGGAAATGGCTTCCTTAACTTTTCATGATAAAAAAGAAAGCTTTACCATTCAAACCAATAAAATTGAAGGTGAGTGGTTGGCGTCTATTTTAGAAAAAATCCATATATCCAATGAAAAGGTTTTTTCTTTCGCTGAAGTTAAAACAGATTTTGAAGCAGAAATGGAAAACTTCGAATTGTTCTGGTATTCGAAACCGGTAAATACCCTGAGGGGATTTGGGTTGTTGGTACTTTAACCATATTCAGAAGATATTGTCACGTTGAGCTTGTCGAAACGCTCTTATCTATTAATTGTTAAATGTCCTTCGACAAGCTCAGGATGACATTTCGCGTAATACAAATTCAAAACAAAGATTATTACTGGAAAATTAATTAAATAAGGAACGTAAGAAAATATAAGATTCTGTGCTTACATAAACTTACATTCCTTATATACTGAAAATTCAATTAATCACAATGTGGAACAGTAAAAGTCCAGGTTTCTGATTCTCCATTTGGAATGACATAGCCAGTTCCTTTTGCACTTTCAAACCATAATTTGCCGCGAAGTTTCTCCCGTGTTCCTACTTCATTCATCGTTGCGCTATCATACAAACGGCCATTAATCATTACATATTTAATTTTTTCTGAATTCCGAATATCATCTAAAGGATTTGCATCCATGATTACTAAATCAGCTAATTTTCCAGCTTCCAAAGAACCGATTTCTTTATCCATGCCTAAATAATGTGCGCCATTTAAAGTTGCATTTCTAATGGCTTGTAGTGGCGAAAAGCCGCCTTGAACAAACATCCAAAGTTCCCAATGTGCACCTAAACCCTGAATTTGTCCGTGAGCACCAAGATTTACTTTCGTGCCACCATCAGCAATCTGTTTGGTTGCTTTTGCAATATCAATATGGTTGTAATCGCTATATTCAGAAGTGGTTCTACGTCTTGCTCTCGAATCGATAATTGAACGTGGTGTGTAGGTCATCAACTTTTCATTTTCCCAAACATTCGTTCTGTCATACCAATAATTTTCGCCCCACTGACCACCATAAGCCACAATTAAAGTAGGGGTATAACCAACAGTTGTATTGTTCCAAAGCGTAGTTACGTCTTTATAAACCGGTAAAACCGGGATACTATGTTCAATTCCGGTATGGCCATCGGCAACCATATTCATGTTATGGAAAAACGTTGAACCGCCCTCTGGTACAACTTCCATTTTTAATTGGCGGGCAGCCTCTAAAATTTGCTGGCGTTGTTCTCTACGAGGTTGATTATAAGATTTTACAGAAAATGCACCTACGGCTTTTAGTCTTTTTAAATTTGCAAGTGCATCATCTAAACTGTTAATCACTACTTTAAAATCGCCATCGGCTCCATATAAAATGCCGCCAGTTGAATAAACTCTTGGGCCAACCATACGCCCGGCTTTTAACATTTCGCTTTGGCTGAAAACCATTTCTGTATTGCTTGATGGATCATGAGAAGTGGTCACACCAAAAGCCAGATTTGCCAAATAACTCCAATCGTTTTGTGGCGAAATTCCATCGGGGCTAGTGCGCAAATGCGCATGAACATCAATAATTCCCGGCATAATGGTTTTGCCATGTACATCAATCACTTTTGCGTTCGCAGGAATAGATACTGCATCAACTTTGCCAATTGAGGTAATTTTATTGCCATCTGTTAAAATTGTTCCGTTTTCGATCACTTCATCGCCCTTCATCGAAATAATTCTGGCACCTTTCAGCGCAACAATTCCTGTTGGCACATCGCTTTTTAAAGTTAAATTGATGTCAACGGAAGAGGCCTGAGTTTTAGGTTTAGAACCATCAAAATTGAATGCACTGTTTACATCGATGGTGAAATATTTCGGGCCTAAAGTCCAATGTAGGTTTTTACTATCTGTACTCCATTGCATATAAGTTCCACCATCCGTAGTTACTTTTGCAACGGGAATGGCTTTATTTCCAGCCGAAGCATCTTGAGCCACACCTACATTTATCATTGGCGTGATGTACACGTTAAAAAGCTCATTAAATGCTAACCACTTATTATCCGGACTAACCACATACTGATTGGCATATTGAGAAGTAAAATGCGTTCTTTCATTGGCACCATTTAAATCAATACTTTTTAAAGCTTTCTTGCCATCGGCATAACTTTGAAAATAGATTCGGGTATCGCTATTATTGAATGATGGTTTTATTCCGTTATCTGATACCAATGTTTTTGAACCACCATTGGCAGGCATTATGAAAATGCCCGTTCCGCGGCCATAATTATATCCTAAAACATCATTTCCACTTCCTTTTCTAAAAACGATTTTATCGCCTTTGGTAGAATATTGCGGCGAATAATAAAATCCTTTTTCATCACTTAAAGTTATGGTTTTGCCCGATTTTAAATCTGCTCTTTTAATCGACCCACGAAGTTCATCGCTCCAGTTAACGTAAACTACAAATCTTCCATCCGGACTAAAAGCAGGCTCAAACTCAAAATCCAAACCATTGGTTAGGCGCTCAGGTGTGCCGTTTGGCAATTCCTGTTTGTAAAGATATCCGGCAGCATTGAATACAATTGTTTTGCCATCGGGCGATGTAGTTAACTGCCTTAACATTTTGGCAGAGAAATCATTATTAAAAACCTGTTGTTCGAAATGTAAGGCTTGCTGAACGGTTTGAACAGTATTTGCCTGGAAGGGAATGGTCGAAGTAATCAACGATCCAAGTTCTGTTTTCCTGATTTTTCCTTTTGCATAAAACACCAAACTTTTGCTGTCAGGAGTCCAGGCGAAGTTTGGATAAACGCCAAAGATGGCCCAGGTTTCCTGCTGATCGTGAGATAAATCTTCGTTAACCGGCCACTCCTCACCAGTTTTAATGTTTTGAACGTATAATGTAGATTTCAATCTGACACGCTTTACAAAAGCAATTAAATTTCCATCAGGAGATACCTGAGGTCTGCAGGCGCCACCTTGCTCATTAATTAATGTTATCAATTTTCCTGTCGTTAGATCCAGTTGGCGAATCGCGTAAATTGTGCCGTTCGGATCTTTACTGTATTCGAAATTTGGTCCGGGCGTAACATCTTCACTAAAATAAACATATCGGCCGTCTGGCGAAACATTCGGTTCTCCGGCATCTTGCTGATCGTTTTTACGTTTAGTTAGCTGTACGCCATCGCCACCATTAATGTTGTACATCCACATTTCACCAGCACCTAAAGAACGGCCTGCTGTAAAATGTTTACGTGCTACAATATATTCGCTGTTTGGCATCCAGGTCGCGTTGTTCAGCAACCTAAAACTTTCTTTAGTAACTTGTTTTTTGCCTGAACCATCACGATTCATGATCCAGATATTATCGCCGCCACTTTTATCACTGGTGTAAGAAATGTATTTCCCATTCGGACTAAATCTTGGCTGCACATCGTAAGCGATTCCACCACTAATCAGCTTTGCTTGTCCGCCGGCGATTGGCATTGTGTAAATATCACCCAATAGGTCAAATGCAATTTCCTGTCCGTCCGGACTTACGTCAACATTCATCCAGGTACCTTCATCGGTATTTAAAGTGAAGTTTTTGGTTGTACCCTGATATTTCTCTACATCCCATTTTTTTCTTGGGCATTTGTGGTTAGAAATAAAAGTGTAAGCGCAGACAGGTAGTAGAGTTGCTTCATTTAAAAGTTGATTAATTGTGGCGCAATTTAGTAATATAACAAGCTTTTTTATAGTTTTGATACCGCCGATTTATGACAGCAATAGAGATTTTACAAAAGTATTGGGGACACCAGGCTTTCAGACCATTACAGCAAGATATCATAACTTCCGTTTTGGAAGGAAATGATAGCCTGGCATTGTTGCCAACTGGCGGAGGCAAGTCTATTTGTTTTCAGGTTCCGGCATTAGTGAAAGAAGGAATCTGCATTGTTGTTTCACCATTGATAGCCTTGATGAAGGATCAGGTAGAAAACCTGAAATCAAAAGGAATTGAAGCCATTGCTATTTATGCAGGTATGGGAAAACGAGAAATCGATATACTGCTGGATAATTGCATTTACGGGAAAATCAAATTCCTTTATTTGTCGCCAGAAAGGTTATTATCTGATTTGGTTCGTGTCCGCATTTCTTATATGAACGTTAATCTTATCGCTGTTGACGAGGCACACTGTATTTCGCAATGGGGTTACGATTTTCGGCCTCCTTATCAGCAGATTTCCAAACTAAGAGAAATTCTTCCAGATGTACCTATTTTGGCATTAACCGCTACAGCTACAGAATTTGTTCGCAAAGATATCATAGAAAGGCTCGAGATGAGAAATCCTCAGATTTTCGTTAAAAGTTTTGCCAGGGATAATTTAAGCTACGTGGTTTTCGGGCAGGAAGATAAATACAAAAAGTTGATAGAAATTTGTAGAAACGTAAAGGGTACAGGCTTAGTTTATGTTCGTAACCGCAGGGAAACAGCTGAGGTGTCGAATTTTATTAACCGCAATCAAATCAAAGCTGATTTTTACCATGCGGGATTAGAACGCGATGTTCGTTTCCAGAAACAAGAAGATTGGAAGCAAAATATAACCCGAATTATGGTGGCTACAAATGCTTTTGGTATGGGTATTGACAAGGCTGATGTTCGCTTTGTAGTGCACCTGGATTTGCCTGAAAGTTTGGAAGCCTATTATCAGGAAGCGGGAAGGGCTGGTCGCGATGAGAAACGAAGTTACGCCGTTTTACTTGCTAATCAATCTGATGTTTTAAGTCTGGAATCTCGCTACATCAACAGTTTTCCATCGCCAGATGAAATCAGAAAAGTTTATCATTATTTAGGGAATTATTTTCAATTGGCATTTGGAGCAGGAGAGGGAATCACTTTTACTTTTGATATAGCTGATTTTTGTAAGCGTTTTAACATTAGCGTGTTAAAAACAATTTCTGCTTTGAAATTTTTAGAGCATGACGGTTACATCACTTTATCTGAAAGTGTGTTTTTACCTTCCCGATTGATGTTTATTGTTGGGCATGAAGATGTTTATCGCTTTCAAATTGAAAATAAAGCTTATGATGGCGTGATTAAAACTATTTTAAGATCTCATGGCGGTGCATTTGATGGGTTTGTAAAAATTAATGAGGCAGATTTAGCCAAGAAACTGGGCATTTCTTTTAAAGATATCATCGCTGTGCTAACAAACTCCAATCCATTGAAATGCTCACATACATTCAACAAACTGATCAACCACAACTGCAATACGTTCGTGCAAGGGTAGATATGGATCATTTTGATCTGGACGTAAAATACCTCGAACTCAGAAAAGATATTTTGCTAAAGCAGGTCAATGCCGTGGTGTCGTATACTACATCGCGTAAATGTCGAAGTATTCAGCTATTAAATTATTTCGACGAACATAATGCAACGAAATGTGGCGTTTGCGATATTTGCCTTGCAGAAAAAAGAGCAGAGCATGAATCGAAACTGACTGATGAAATTTCTTATGAAATCATTTCTTTACTTCAGCAACAACCTCTAGGTTTAGACGATTTGGTCAATCATATCAAAAATGGTGTGGAAAACGATAGGATAGATGCGATTAGAGAATTATTAGATGCAGGTAAGATAAAAACTGACGGGAAGAAATATTATCTTTGATTTTAGATTTACGAATTACGATTTTAGACTATCAATACCAAAAATTCAACTTTCAAAACCTATCCATGATAGAGAAAAACAATAAGAAAACCATACGTTCTTGGGCTTTCTTCGATTGGGCAAATTCAGCCTATAATTTAGTTATCACTTCAACAATTTTCCCTGCTTATTACACCATCATCACTACGACAAAAGAACATGGCGATAAGGTAACTTTTCTAGGCAGAACATTTGTAAATACCTCTTTATCCAATTATGCATTGTCGTTTGCTTACCTCATGATGGCTTTAGCCTTGCCAATATTATCATCTATTGCAGATCGGCGAGGCAATAAAAAATCGTTCATGAAATTCTTTACCTACATGGGTGGATTATCGTGTATGGCTTTGTATTTTTTTAAGCTGGATACTTTGCAAATCAGTATTCTGTTTTTTGTACTGGCAGCAATGGGTTATATAGGCGGAGTGCTTTTTAGTAATTCTTATTTGCCGGAAATCGCAACTGAAGAACACCAGGACAGAGTGAGTGCACAAGGATTTTCTTACGGATACGTGGGCTCAGTAGTGCTTCAATTGATTTGTTTTCTTTTTGTACTTAAACCAGAATGGTTTGGAATTGTTGATGCATCATTTCCACCGCGATTATCATTCCTTTTGGTTGGCCTTTGGTGGGTTGCTTTTTCTCAGATACCATTTGCGGTGCTACCCGATGGGACGCCTCAAACCGGAAAAGTAAAGACTAATATTATCAAAGATGGTTTCAGCGAATTAACTAAAGTTTGGAAACAATTAAAGTGTGTACGT
>NZ_AJLG01000046.1 GCF_000258495.1 Pedobacter agri PB92 | reverse complement strand
TTCGGGTTTTTAGAGATCCGTTGCTGTATTATGAAGGAAATCCGAACCTTAGGCCAGAATTGACCCAGAATTTTGTCATCAGTCACGTGTTTAAAGGAAAATATACAAGCGCTCTCAACTATAGCAAAACAAAAGATGTAATGACCTGGATTACCGGTCAGATTGATGCAATTAATACAACTTTTGAAAGTCCTCAGAATTTGAAAAATCTTATTAATTACGGGCTGAGTTTCACGGGGCAGACTGATTATTTTAAATGGTGGAATGCGACTAATTTTGTCAATGTTTACAGAAACGAATATAATGGCGAGGGAGAGATTGGCATTTTTTCAAACAGCATGACCAGTTTTAGTTTCAATAGCCAAAACTCATTTAAAGCTGGCAAGGGGTATTCATTTGAACTGAATGGATATTTAAATTCAAAATCAGTATATGGCACAGGAATTGAAAAAGCTTACTATGTAATTTCTATTGCAGGACAAAAAACGTTGTTGAAAGATAAAGCAAATGTCAAACTGCTATTAAATGATGTTTTTCAATCAAGTCAGTTCAGGCAGTTTACCCGTTACCAGAATATTGATATGAATAGTCATGTAAACGTTGATGGACGTCGATTAATCCTTTCATTTTCATACCGGTTCGGAAATCCATTTGCCATTAAGGAAAGAAAAACTGACAACGGCGATATTCAAAATCGCGTCAAATGGAATTTTTAAATTCTATACGGTATTTAACTACATCTCAAATATTTGTTAATTGAAGAACGACCTCTTTTCTTCTTAAAATAACCAATAATAGAAAGTATAGAAAAATAATACAAATATCCTGTATTTGGTCCACTTCGCATCTATATGTCTTGCGCAGTTTAATTGCATTGACCACTACGGTAAATCTGTAATTGTTTTTTCAGGCGTTTGCGGGCCTCGTGGATATGAGTTTTGATCGTACCTATAGGCAAATTAAGTTCAATGGCAATTTCATGATATTTATATCCTTCTACGTAACGGATAAATGGGGCTGATAGCGCTTCGGGTAAATTACCGATTGCTCGTTTAATATCACGCATCGCAAAGGCGCCATCGACCTGGTTATGCGTTGCGCTATGCATAAGATGAGCCGAGCTAAGTTCCTCTTCCTGCGAAATTAGAGATTGGGTTTTTATAACTTTACGGTAGTCATTAATAAACGTATTGCGCATAATGGTGTATAACCAGCCTTTGACATTTGTACCCTCTTTAAATCCCGCCGAAAATCTAATAGCTTTTACCATAGTATCTTGAATGAGGTCATTGGCATCATCATTATCTTTAGTGAATTTTAGTGCAAAAGTGCTGAGCATCGTTTTGTGCTCATTGATCATTTGTGCAAATTGGAGCTGGTTCATATTCTTGATATAAAGTTTTAGCCTGTTAACTCAGGCATTGTATAGGACAAATAACAGTTGTATTTGTTTGAGTTGTAACGATATTTCCAGAAGCAACTAATCTTTCTGCCGGCTCTCGCAAAAAAATAAGTGGAGTTTTGATGTAAAAAGATTTGAGGGATGATGCTCTGAAGGTTTATTTGAGCGATCTGGTGCGATTTCATATTCGCCATCCCCAATACGTTCAGCATTTGCTTTCAAAGCGGCTATTTCTTCCAATTGCCATGGTTTCTTAGTACAGCATGTTCTCAAGCATGCACGAACCTTATAATCACGCAGCGTGCGGTTATAAAAATATAAAGTGCTGCCAAGAAAAAAGAGCAAAGCAATAATAATGCTTGCTAGTCTAATGGTGCCTTAAAATTACAGGATGGAAAGTCTGCTAACAGTAAGATTTCTTCGCGATTTTGCATTTGGGTGATGATTAAAAGTAAATTTGCTCACCAGCTGACCGTGTTTGGCATTCCCTGCGGCGAGCTATACGCCAGGAAGTTGTTCAATTATCGCTTTCTTTCGCGATCCAGTAAAGAATATTCAGCTTTGAAACCAAATAAAACCTCCATAGGATGCCTTTTCTTACTAACAAAAGTATAATCATCATAGGGATGATGATATACATAACGCTTGATAGCATATATCGGTTTATTAAAATTATTAAATTTTCATTCGTACAAGCTATTTAAATAAATCGACTATATTTTGCTCAAATTAGCCTCAAGATTAAACTGTAAGTCTTCAAATATAACTTCCTAGTCTAATGTTTAGCTATGCGTTTTCAATATAGATTGATATTTGAATATCATACAATAAAATTTAATCAGCACTTATTTAACATTTCTGGTTTTCGGAACTATTCTTGGAACGCCTTTCTGACTTATCCTTTTTAGTATCATTATACTTTAATATGATACATGGCCTCAATGAGCTAAACGTTGACAATTCACTATAGGGGCTACCATCAATTAATTGACCTTATTTTTTCGGCCATTTTGTTTGAGTTTCCGGTTGTTTCACCCAGGGTTATGGCCATATTGTAGCTTTTCAATGCTAAATCATATTGTTTATTTGTATAGTAAGCTTCTCCCAGACTGTCGAAAAGGTTGGCGTCATTCGGAAACTCTGTTGTGGCCAGTCTAAAAATGGCTATTGATTCACGGTGTTTACCTAATCGCAGGAGTTCATATCCTAATTTATTGAGTTCACTCGGATTCTTGAAGTTAAACTCCTCAGCAGCATTTGCTTTCAGTCGATAATATGACTCTATAGCCCTATCCACATTTACAAGGCCTTCGGTTCTAATCGCTTGATAAATGGATTTTTTAGGGATTTCGTAACCCTTTCCCAGCATCAGGTTGTGAATAGTATAGCCTAGTTCCCAGACCCGATTTAGGTTATTCGATAACAAGATGATGGTAATACGCTCTTTCATATCATTTAAGAAGATGGATTCAAATCTATAAGATACCCCATTGTGCCTTTGTAGCTCTTCCTTTTCCAAATATCTTCCTAGTGATCCACCTTCATCTTTAGCATAGGGATTTTCTAATAGTGTTTGGAAGGATTTTTTGGAAATGATTTCATTGGAATTCATCCCTTCGACCCACTTATATAAATCGTTTATATCTATCCAAAGCCAACCACGAATAAATTTAACTTCCGGACATCTGATATTTTCCATATCATAGCAGGAAGTGCGATTTTTATGACCTGGTTTTGGGTCAAACACTGCGTTAAACATTTTCAAGGGCTTGACAATATTCTTCATCACAAATTCTTCAAAAGATAATCCCGAAACCTTTTCGATTATTCTTCTTTGCAAAAACACATTACCATTGTCATAACGATAACTGGTTCCCGGTTCAAAAGTAGGTTTTCGTTGCTTCGCAAAATTTTCCAGGCATCATCATCGTATACTGGTGTCAATCCCGATTCAATCGGCGGTATTCCGCTGGCATAATTGATCAGATGCCTTACCGTAACCTTTTCTGACCATTTGGGTAATCCCATGTTAAATTTAGATAGCTTGTCATCCAGGTTTAGCGAACCACGTTCCACTAAAATCATGATAGCAACAGCATTGAATTCTTTGGCTATGGAGCCGATGTTGAATATTGACCGACTATTCAAGGCATTTTGTTTGAGCTCGTCAGCAAAGCCAAAGGATTTTTGGTAGATGATTTTGCCATCTTTAGCTACAAGTACGTTTCCATTGAATAAATTCCTTTCAAAGGATGTCTTCATCAAAGAATCGATTTGTGTAGCGTAGTTGGATTTTTTTGCGATCGACTTTTTTACAGTTGCCACTACGTTTTGTCTATCCACATATTTTGTGCTCATACTGTCCTGAGCAAAAGCATCATTGCATAATAGGATGATGCATGTATACAAGAAATTTCTCATGTTGGTTTGTGGTCAAATAATAAGTTGCAAATATGAGCAAGGGCTTTTGATATTGCGACCGACTAAAAAAAGTCGAACTCATTTGTGTGGAAAATATCCTAGGATAGAGAGTTTCTGAATGCTGTCGGCGTTGTTCCCGTGTGTTTCTTAAACGAGGTGCTGAATGAGGATTTGGAATTAAAACCAACTTTATAGAGAATTTCCAGAATTGTCAAATCTTTTTGCGATGGATCCCGAAGTATTTCTTTGGCTTTTTCAATTCGGTATTCATTGATGAAATCGAAAAAGTGTTTATCCATATATAAGTTGATCAATGTCGACAAGTCTTTGACCGGCATTTGTATTTTTTCGGCCAAATCCTGAATAGTCAATGAAGAATTCAAATAGGGTTCGTTAGTCTGCATAAATATTTTCAAAAATTCCATTTGTTGCAGTTTTTCCTCGCTAATTGTAGCAGCAGGTTTTTCCTTTGGAACAGTATCCTTGATCGATTCCAATTTAGAATTCACCCCTCTAAAAAATTCTGGTTTGTATAGGGCTACAAAAAGATACCAGCTGGTACAAGAAAGAAATGCAAAACTATCGAGTGTAATTATCCATTTTATGAACTCGCCAGAGCCTAAAGTAAAGATGACCAGCCATCTGAGCAGAACTATGAAATGCAGGGCGTAGTACAGAATGGTTATTTTGTAGAGTGCATTAAGTAAATAATTGTTTGGATCTGCATAATTCTCCAGATATACAGTCCTGGATCGTTTTATTAATCTAAATGAAGTAATAAAATATACTTGGAATAACAGTTCGAACAGCAAATAAAAAAAATGCATCATTGGTTCCCTATTTATGCTATTGATGAATTGCAATTTTATTGCGCTGTTCCTAGCGTATATCTCGATTAGATAATACAAATTAAGAGCAAAAAAGGGGATGGCGTGTAAAAGGTGTTTCGGTTTAAAACGAAAATTTTCGAAGCAGACTGAAGAAACATACAGGTAAAATGATGCAGGAACCAGGTAGACACAAGTCCAGCGGAATGCTTGGAAGCTGAGGAGATGCAATGGAACATCTTTAATCAAAAATTTACAGGCATCTAATGCACATAAGAAAAGGAACAGGGCAAGAAGCCAGTTTGAAAGTCTGTTTTGTGTTTTTACCGTCAGCAAGAACACCACTAAAAAAATGACAAGAACAATCCCAATATACGAGGTTAGCTCTAAAAAATGACTCTGATCCATAAATGAAAACCAAACAACAGCTAAGTGAAATTTATTTGGGTTTAATCGGATGCAAAAGTATAAAATATCATATTTAACAGCATTCGAAAATCATTTTTCTATTCCGAATCTATTGCTATTGGTTTTCGAATCCTGGGGAATTACCTAAAACTCATTCATATTACTAAAAGTATTTTTTTGTCTTCTGCTCATCTTGGGTTCGTTTTTGATCTGATTTTACCTTGCCGTGGGCCAGACCAGCAGAATTATGTAATCAATAACTCAAAAGCAACATTTAAATAACAGTAGAAGCATGTAGATATTGCAGATTAATCAGCTTGACCTGCCATGGTGAAGATTTATCTACTTAACATCAACTGATACTGGAATGTCGGCCACAGGAAGATTTGCAAAGTATGATCGGTCTATTTAAAAAAGGAGGTGATTTTCGTATCGGAAAGTCCTTCAACTAACAAAGTATGATGTGCTTGATAAGCAATTAATTGATATTTTTGAAAAGCACAATTTAAAGTGAACCGCTCAGCAATAGAGATATTGAAAACTTCTAAAGAAACTGGTGCGCTTTGTAATGTTAGTGTGGGAAGGTGCTTATTTTGAGCTCGTAGCTGGCGCACTAACCCATATTAACAATGCTACCTGCATAAAATGCTGAAATTTTATCGCAGGTTTTTAATCTCCCATTGAACATCTCATTTTTCCAAGATAGAAGGGTATGCCGTAACCGAAATTTTCATCGGCAGGGAATATCCTGGTGCCATTCCTGAACCAGCTATGCGGGAGCTTTGCAGGAGGTTTACCTCTACGCATAAGAAAAAAACAGGATATTGGAGTTTGTACATAGTCCGAAAAATATGTATTTAATCAATATTTAATTGGCTTTAGACTGGATACTCACCTCATTACCCGCCATTTTCTTATGTCTTTTTTTTGCAGATGTTATAATGGAAGCGTGACTTTATATTTCTGAGTGTTCATGCGAGATAGATCATCGAAAAAAAATTTCACGGTTTTAAGTATCTGAATTGCGTTCTTCTAGAGTCGACATTTTCTCCTACTGAATAATTTCATTTGTTGAACATTGGCAGTCAATCTTTGAAAAGATTGGAGCCCCATCATCCATCCGTTTTAAAAAAAATGCCGTGGTGAATTAATGTATTGCATTTTATCAAATCAGATGTCTTTTTTCTTTGCTTTTGCCTTCCATTCTTTTTCAGCGATTTTGTAAGCATTATCCAGGCTACCAAAGTTATCTCTCATCGATACATTTCCACCCTTATATTTACCAGTTTGAACATAAAAGTTAAAATTTCTCATCCTGAAAATTCCTCCTATGGTTTGATCTGCTATGTCTGTCCACTCAGCCGGAGACAGTGACTTTACGCCGTCTTTATCATATCTGATTAGCCAGGCCAGAGGTTTTCGGAGAATGACATATTCCATGTCCCGATTATCAGTATAAGCGGTTTCTGCCGGAATTCTTTTGATGTGCAAAGCGTTCCAGTATAATTCTTTTTTTTGTAAATCACTTAGATTTGCTTTGGTCTCTGCATAAAGGGTAAATGGATTGAGCTGGGGACGACAAAATCCTGCCGCAACCAATCCTTCCTTTGGATATTTTGTGGCCAAATTGATGAATCGCTCTAAAATTTCAGAACGGGCTTCAGCAGATATACCCGCGTTCTCGTAGTAACTTCCCGGATAGGGGTTGTTCGTGTATTCATTCAAACGACTCCAGTTGGGAAATAGGTATGGACGATTAGCACCGAAAAAATAAGGTAGCTGTTGTAATTCCAAAAGTTCAGTTTGCTGTTGCCGCTCAGGATACTTTTTATAAAGATACAATATCATATTCCTGGCAGACATGGGTAAAATGCTCGCTTTTTTGATTAAATCCGTTAGCTCATCGTATGATTTAGTAGAAGTTTCCTTAGAAAATTCGAGCGCGGCATCCGAGGCAGAGTCGTAATCTAATGCCTTTATCTTGCGAAGCTGCAATACAAGATCTGAATTCATTGCCGTGGAGAAGTACAAATCCTTATACCAATCTATTTTATCCGCAAGATAAAGATGGCTCTTGGCTGCTAAGTTATGCATTGTCGCGTCGAGCAATTTGGAATCACTTTGATTAATATTGATTTTATTTATAGAATACAGCGCATCCCAATGCTCTGTATATTCATTGTAAATCATCTGTTTGCTACCAAGATTTTCAGCATTATAGCGTTCTTTTTCGCTCATGGTTTTGCCGCCTTTCCAGCCTGCGGCTATTTCAGCAGGGGTTAGCGCGGAATAGGTAGTGCTTTTTTTATTCGGAAGGTTATTTTCGTATACTTTATTTAAGTGTTCATCAAATGTTTTATTTGCCTGTTGTCTTTTCTCCAGGTCAGTTTGCGCTGTCGCCTGCTGATTGAAAAAGACAATCAATGCAAAAACGATCAAAGCATAAATTCGTTTTTCTTTAACTAATACAATTGTCATAACAGCTGCTTGGGTATTTTTATTAAATAGTTTATTTAGTGACAGGGATATTTGTTGATGAGCGGTGAAAGTATTGAGAATTTGGTTAATTGAGAGCGTTAACAGTTTTAAAGCTTGTAGCCTATCAGGTTTTTATTTCCGTCTTTCAGGAATACCAGGTTATCGGTGTCATCAGAGATATAATCAGGTTTCTTATCATTCAACACCACTTTTCCTTCTATCTTCCCGGTATCCTTATTTACCCTGACCAATCCATAACCACTATCTTCACCATTATCAACACTGGTTAATATCGTCTTGTAGTTCTTCGCGTCCTGAGAGGCGGTGAACCGTCTTTTCATATCCGAGAATGCCGCACTTCCAATGTTCGACCAACGGTCAGAAGCGGCCATGTTGCTGTTGTATGAAGTGGTGTTCGGTCCTGAAAGGCCTGCCTGGAAACCATGCGAGGCAGAGTTTCCTGCGGACACTGCAATTGCAGTAACATTCATGATTTTGTTTGCCAGGCTCGTTCCCGGTGCTTTTTGATAAATATTGTAGATCAGGTTTCCTTCCCAGTCAAATAATGCCATATTTTGTGATGAACTAACCAAGATTCCTTTTTCCCGGAGTTCAATCGCGTTGGGTGTTTCATCGCCTCCGAATTTCAGACTTTTGCTAATCGCTTTGTACTCACCTGAATCATTATCCATCAGATAAAGCTGGTTATCTGCAAAAAAGTAACTTTTATTGCCCTTATCTACGCCTATACCTCCTCGTTTATATTGAAGGGCTTTCTGCCAAACGTCTTTTCCGGTAGCGGGGTCCTGAATATTAAGCTCGCGGTCTGTTCTATAAATCAGCCCAGAATTATTTTGTTTGATGTCCATGACGTACCCCGAAACCTTCATGTCTGATTTGGCTGCGGTGCTGCCTGAATTCATATCAACGATATTGATGTAGTTATTGCCCGATTCTTTGGCTGAGGCAATGGCGAGGCTATTGCCTTTTAGTTTCAAGGCAGTTACGCGTCCTCTTAAACTTACCGGCTTCCATTTTTGCACCCCGGTTTTATAATCCAGTAACATCAAATCCGCCCGTTTATCATCTGTTGCAATTAAGAACCCACGCTCATCATAAAGTACCTGAGACACCGGGTCAGAAAACTTGACCGTCTGCCAAACCGGAGCTCCTGTGCTGCGATCAAATGCAGACATCTGCTGGTTGGAATAATAATAAACCACATTTGGCTGGTTATCCAAAATCAGAAACTTACCATAAGCGGCATCTGCTGATACTGCTGCGCCGTCTTTCATGCTTCCGCCCATCGCGCCCATTTTACCTGCGGAGTTTGCGGCTCCCGCGGCACTTCCTACGCTACCCAGGCCTGGGACTTTGGCCAGTCCGCCCAGTGATTTCATTAAACCACCCTTTTTCTCATCCGCTTTGGTACTCTCTTTTTCGTCAACTTCCTCAGCGACTTCGGTAGCTAAGGTACCTTCCTCAATGCTGGTCTTGAAGTCGGCTTTCCAGATGACATTGCCTGAAGAAACATCAATTTTATACAGCCTTTTGTTGGTTGCTATTAACATCGTGTTTGAGCCATCGGCCAGTGGCTTTGCAGCCATCACCTCGGAATTGCTGTCGAAAACTTTGCTCAATACCCATTTTTTTTCTCCACTGGCTGCGTCTATAAAAACCAGTGAAGGCTGGTTGTTTAAATATCCTGAAAAAAGAATGCCACCCAGTGATGGTACGGTATAACGTTTATTGACCATCTTCATGCCTAACTCTGTGGTATTGGCAATGATTTTTCCGGATGACACATCTAAAATAACCTGCTGCATGTTGAAGATACTTCCGGTTACTATCGCGATAAAAGGACTGCCTGAAATCGGATTGTAATTGGTTCTGGATATATTTTTAAGGAATTCATGTTTCCAGGCAACCTTTCCTGAATTTGGTTCGATACCAACCAAACCCTGATTGGTTCCTGCAATCAGCTTCCCGGTCGGGCTGAGCCTAAACCAGTCAATACTGCCATCAGTTTGCATGCTCCATGATTTTCCGGATGATGCAACATTGCTGGTATTTGTTGCATCAACTTCCTCAGCTGATGCGGGTGATTCTTTAGCTGCAGGAGCCTGGGTGTTTTCCTGCTGGGGTTTGTCTTTTTTCCTACAAGGTTTTTTAATTTGCCAAATTGAGCAGAAACGGGTATGGCAAGACTTAGCATGCATGCGCTTAGGATGTAAAGTTTTTCATCTTAAATTGTGTTTTTATCTTGTTTAGTAAAATCCGGAAGTATCAATTGGAAACAGACAGCCACATTTATTTCAGTGGTCCTTTCTGGAGTGGGGAAAGCCAAAAAATTTTATCAAAGGAGTCAGGCATGCAGATAAAATATCCACGATGCAAAACGGAGACCATAGGGGCACTGAGGTATAGCAGCTTTGTTTCCATACCCAAAATTAAAACACTCAAGATTTTTGATCAATACCGTGCTAACGGTATATTTTACAGGATCTTATGCTCATAAGCCCATTTGACCAAAGTCAATACGGTATTGGTTCCGGTTTTTCTGAAAATGTTTTTTCTGTGTGTTTCCACTGTACGTACAGAAATGAAAAGACCCTCAGCGATTTCTTTATTGCTGCAGCCTTTTTCCATGAGTGAAATGATTTCTTTTTCTCTTTGGGTTAGCCTGATGTCTGAAGTTTGCTTTTTAAGTTGGAGGTGCTTTGATAATTCATCCAGTACGGTAGTCTGGAAATACTGCCCACCGGCATGAACTTTTTCTATCGCCAGAATAAGCTCCTCAATCCCACAGTGCTTTAACAGATATCCTTCAATTGCGGCCTTGCCCATCATCTCCTCTACCAGTGTTCCGCTTCCACTCATGCTGAGTGCTATGATCTTGACCTCGGGATATTTCTTTTTTACCTCAAGTGCCAGTTCCACACCACCGATATGCGGCATCATGACATCAGTTAACAGAATGTCTATTGGCTTCTCACTTATTGATTGCAGTAATGCATTTCCATCCGTACCTGTTGCGGAAATACTGATATGCGAAAAATTCTTCAGCGCAGCGCATAGCCCGTCTATCACGATTTGATGATCATCTGCTATCGCCAGGCGGATTAAAGTTTGACTATGGTTCATATAGGAATGTGAATTGCGACTAGTGTTCCACCTGTATCCATACAGCTGCTCCATTCGACAGTTCCTTTAAGAAAATGAACCCGGCTGGAGATACTGTTGATACCCATTCCATTATACTCTCCAAGATTAGCTACTTCAAAGCCTTTCCCATTGTCTTCGATTAATAAGGAGAGTGTGACCAAATCTACGTTTATTGATATGTCAATTTCTGTAGCCATAGCGTGTTTTAGCGTGTTTTGTAAACATTCCTGAACGACCCGGTATAGCATTAACTCCTGCATATTGTTTAGTTTAATCTGTTTTTCATCAGCTGACAATTGTATAGAAATGTGCTGCGGCAGATTTGAAATTAAAGCTTTTAATGCAGGGATAAATCCTTTTGATAAAAGCACATCCGGCATCATATGATGACTGATGCTCCTGATTTCATTGCAGCTGTTTTGAACAAGTGTAGTTGTTGTATCCAGCAATTCAATATAATGTGTTTCCACGCTGGGATTTGTAGCGATGGCCTGAAGGTTCAGCCATGCAGCGGTCATGGTTTGTCCAATACCATCGTGAAGTTCGGCAGCAATGCGTCTCCGCTCTTTTTCTTCGGCATTAATTAAATCAGCGGCCGCTTGCTGTTCCCTCTGATGGATTCGTTCATTATAATTTCTTTCTTTTTTTATCTGGTATCGCTTGACAGCATAATAAACAGCCAGGGCTGCCAAAATCATGATGGCACTCAATCCATAAATTATGATGTTTTTTCTCTCTAAAAGAACGTTGGCCAGCTTAATCTGCTGATCTTTTTGTTCGGTTTCAAATACCGCTTTCCATTCTGCAATCGCGGCCTCTTTTTTCTCACTGGAGATACTGTCCTGAATGGCGTTAAATGATTTTTCAATCTTCAAAGCCTGCTCAAATTGTTTTGACTGTTCATAAATCCCTCCGAGCATTTTTAGCGCTGCAACTTCTCCTGTTTTATATCCGGCTTCCCTGGAAAGGGCAATAGATTTTTCAAGAAATCGCTTTGCGGAATCCGGCTTTTTTTCCATGTCGGCAAGCACGCTCAAATTCAACCAGGTATCGGATTGTTGCTTGATGTTTCCCAAAGCTACATCAATCGCATAGGATTTGCCGAAGTATTTTCTTGCGCTGTCCGGTCGGTTGCTATACATGAAGCAGTTCGCTTTATTGTCCAAAAACATAGATTCATACTCAGGTAATTGGAGCTTCCGGGCAATTGCCAAACCTTCTTTGTCAAGCAGAAGGGCACTATCTATGAAATTGTTTTGTCCGTAAACATTCGCCATGGCATGTAGCATGAGCAGATAAGACGCAGAATTCTTTTGATTTTCTAATAGAGATAGCCCAATCTTAAAGTGAGTCCTTGACTGCTCGCTGTCACCTGTAAGCTGAAAGAGCTGTGAAAGGTTGGAATGTATTCCTGCCTGAGATCTTTTATCATCTATCTTTTCAAAATAACCCAGACCTTTTTTGTAAAGGCCCAATGCCTTGGGGTATTGTCCAACATTAAATGCGGCATTACCCAGACAATTGTAAATTTTCCCAAGCGTATATTCATCCTGTTTATCCACCAACGCTAAAGCTTCTGTAAACATTATTCGAGACAGCTCATATCTGGCTAGCTTGGCATGATACAGTCCCATTGCAATCAGATAAGATAAATTAGTTTTAAGCTCAGTTCTGGAATACTTGTTTTTTAGCGAGTCAGCAAATACCATAAGCGAATCTTTTTGCATACCCATTAACCTTGGGGTGTCGTTAGTTCTTCGGTTAATGGTCGGTTGCTTACATCCGCTTATCAAGCATCCTAGAAGGAGAGAATATAGAATTATTTTTGAAAGCATAGAAACAAATAAAAACAAATAAGATGGCTTTTGAAATATTAAACTGAAAATAAATCGTTGTAAATCAGATCCATTAGATGCTATGGTACTTCAAGCTTTGACGGGTTTCATCGCAACAAATCTAACAATCCAACAGATACAAATAATACCCTCTTCAGGGTATTTTATAGCACTAAGAGAACTAGTAAACTGTAGCTTTTTAGCATCTTTCGGTAAACATATGGTCTTCAAAAAAAGAAAAAATACCATCCTCTGGGTATTTCAGCAACTCGGTGATCGGGCTATTTTTGGGTAAAATCGCAACCAATATGAGCTTTCAATCAGAAAACAACAACATGTTTTATTCAAAAAGATATTCAATAATCAGAACTATTCTACTGACTACTGCTTATCTAATCGCAGGAATCTCACCGGGTTTCGCCCAGCCTGGTTCAGCTCGTGAAAGACAGGCCTCTGAATACAGGCGCCTGAGCGAGGCTACCCAACGAGCCTATGCACCACCGAGGGTCAGTAGCCCCAGCAGTTACAGCAGCGGCTATAAGTCTCCCTCTAGCACGCCAAGTTCTTCCAGAGGCGGGGGCAGCTCAACATCTTATGGCAGTAATGTGGGAAGCTACTCCTCAGATTACAGTCCGTATGCAGCTGAATTTCAGCGCAAGCAAGCCGCATATAATGCAAAACTAAAAGCGCAGGAGAGTGCCTGGAACCAAAAACTTGCCAAAGTGCGCAGCTTTCTTTCATCCTCTGGAATCGTTCCTGACACAAAGGAGAAACATGAAAAATTCTTTTTCGCCGCCTATGGCGCTGGCCTTGATGTGGCTGCGATTACTACAGTGATAAAGGGCAGTGCAGAAGCTTACAATAAGTCTGTGGCACGCGAAAATGGAATGAACGAAAATTTTACTGGTGGTACAAAAAAAGAATGTTCGGGTAGTTGTGTGGAAACGGTCACTTACGTTAACGGGTCTGGTGTCTATAAGGGTAATACCAAAAATGGCGCGCCTCATGGTCTTGGTACACTTGTTTTTCCAAATGGCACTACCCTTACCGGCCAATTCGATACCGGAAGTATTGTCGGAGGAAAGGTTAAGATAGTTTATGCCGCATCTGCTACAAATAAACCCTACACTTATGAAGGGGGGTATCGCAACAATGAGCAGAACGGGTATGGTGTCACTACCTGGGGTACTGATGATATAGAGGAGGCGGAATATGTAAACGGAGCAAAGCAGGGTTTGGCTACACTTTACCGTAATGGTGCGGTGATCAAAGGGCTTTGGAAAGATGATAAGATGATTGGCAAACACACCTGGACATTTAAAAGTGGTTATACTGTTGAAAAGGACATGGATGTTCTTAATGGGAAGGAAACCGTTATTACACAGGCACGCTCCCAGCTTCCGCCTGCGGGGGCAAAAAAATTCACCAACGACTACGGGACAGTATATGAGGGTGATGCCGTTGTGGCTGGTCAGCCTTACAATGGTAAGTTTACTTTTTCGGATGGTAGGGTCACGGTGGGATTGCATAACAAAGGGGGTTATCTAATCAAAGGAAAGACTACCTTGCCCGATGGCTCTACCACAGAGGGTTTACATGAAAATGGATATATCACCAATGGCAAAACGGTGTATCCGGATCGGACAAGCTTTAACGGATCCTATGATAAAAAGGGTTATTTTATCAAGGGGGACATTATCTACCCAGATGGACAAAGGTTTTCCGGAGCATTTAAGGACAATAAATGTTAACGAGGGACGCTAACCGGTGATTTTGGGGTCTTTATTGGCGAACTTGATTCTACAAATAACTTTGTTGTAGGGCAGTTGACGCTTAAAGACGGAGTGGTTTCGCGGGGTTTCTTTGGGCCGAAAAACACTAAATTGGGCTATCGCCAAACCGTTACTTCAGATGGGGTGACCTATGAACATATATATATCAACGATGCAAACTGGACAATGCTGAAATATCGCGGCAAAACCGGTGGTACCTTTACCGGAATCAATAAGAGCAGGGAAGGCTATGAGTGGTTTGGTATGAATACTGATGCCAAAGGAACCACAACCTCAGCGGTGTTGACAGTGGAGGGACAGTTTGGCTCGCTGCCAGCTGAGTATGATACTGCGGCCAGACAGGCAGGGGCAGCTGCCCAAAAAGCAATTCAAGACGGGAGGTCGGCATATCTGACCGCAATGATATGGGATTTATCAGCCACTTTAAAGTAATAACAAACACTTCCGAATAGGTTTGATATAAATGGTTTTGAATCAGCGCTATCTGGCTCTCAAGATCAGCCGCTTAAGATATTACCACGCTGGAAGTTTGAAGCGTATTTTCCATTCTTCGCTCCAGCGGACTATTTTCTCCCAGGAAATAATCATCCGCATCGAGATGAAGGATGATTAGTGTGGCCGGATAAGGTCTAACCTAAGGTAAAGACCATGCACAGGGTGTGCTGAAGGTGTGAATTTTCATTGTTCTTCAAGCTAATCAATTCAAGACGTAATGGCCTGCCTGCAAACAGCAGGCCATTTTCTTGCCCATATGTTTTACTTATAAAAGATGAGCACTTTCATCTTCCTGATCTTTTCCTCTAGGGCTAATCCAATATCATTTATGGATTTCATAATTCCATCCGTTGTTCGCATTTCTACGTTGGTTTTTATATCATATCTTTTGTCAAGACCTGTTTCGTCTACTACTGGTATGTTAAATTCATTTGATAAATAGTCATTAGCAAGATCGGCCATTTTTACTCCAATGCCCTCATAACCCCTGCCACTAAATCCGTAACTGAGTTCGCTTTTAGCTGATTCGGGTGCTTTGAAGGTTTTGTTAATCAATACATAAACGGGAATGTCCCTGAATTCTATACGGGCCTTTATCGGTAAGTTGAGCAAGAGGTATTTCTGCAGGATAGCCATTAAGCTATCTTTTTGTTGAGGTTTAACGAGTAAATCAAGTGAATAGAGTGTTTCTTTATTCTGGTAATCGCTGACTTCTTTTTCTGGGAGCTCGAAGGCTACCTGTTTTTGGGAAACGATATCAAAAGCCGCTTTATAAAGCCCTAAAATTGTAGCATTGGTAAAAGTTATCCTTCTTTTTTTGTATGGGCCATCGTTAAGGTACCTTCTGCTGCCTGCAGGTTGTCCCTCCATGTAGCCCCTTAGCGTGAAATTATGTCTTAAGGTAGAATCGACTGCAAAGGGATCACCATCGCCATTCATTTTTTGTTTTTTAGTTTCGCCGCTGGATTTTACAGTTTCCCCTTTTACGAGTTTATTGATCATTTGCTGATTAATGGAATCGCTTTTAACCAAGGCTACAATTTTTCCTTTAGGATTAACGATGATGCTTTGCCCTACATAAGCCAGGGCGAACAAGTTGTAAAAGAAACCTGCGGTATCACTTGCCAGCCATATTTTAGAGGGCTTCTTTTTCAGGTAAGTGTTCAATCTTTCCGGTGTATCATCTGACAGGCCGACGACCTGAATTGTATTAGGATTGGCGAGCTGCAATTTTGCCAGGGTATCCATTTCTGGAAGGCAAGGGGAGCACCATGTACCCCAGATATTGAGAATGTAAATTTTGTTTTGTGGCTTGCTGAGGACAAGGGACTTAACCGGTGCGTTGATTAAATTCTGAATTGGAATATCAGGGAACTGTTCTGCTACTTTTGCCTGTATACCCTGGGCCATGCCTTTGATGGCTATGAGGGCGAAAATGAAATTAAAAAATATCAGCTTCATCATTTTAAATTATTTCTTCAAAGCTGGTCATTAAAAGTTTGAGAAAAGTTATTGGTGGCGTTAATTAAGGTTATATAATGTTAACGGGTTTAATTCGCCAATTAAGAATTTATACATTTGGTTTATGCATAAAAAGGCCGGTTTATTGGTTGTGGTTTGTTTTGTGGCGATGGCCGGTTTACTGGCATTGCAAGCTTTCTGGATTGTTAAATATTATCATGTTACCAAGCTTAATTTTGAGAAAGAAGTAAACCTGGCATTTGAAGATGGTATAAAAAAAGAGCTTGGTTTACGTTGTGATACCATACAGAAAATTGTGGAAAACAAAATCCTCGATACCAATACATTTAACATCAGTGCGAGGTTTGATAAAAATGATAAGAAATACGTTTACACCATAAGCACCAAAGCTGATGTTAAGGATAAATTTTCATCATCTTTTAGTTTAGCCGATTACAGCAAGGCACTGCCCAGAAATAAGCGTGACACAAACGTAAGAAGGCATGTTGCGGCTGCCTTAGCGCTTTTAATGCGAGATGAAGACCTTGAGCAGCATATCATTTACTATCGGACGCAAAAATTAGGTGTATTTATGAACGAACAGGCGATGAAATACCAGTTTGATACCACCCGATTACGTTCGGCATTTAATATTTACCTGAAGGAAAGAAATATTAATGTACCCTACCGCTTTATGGTGAAGAAGGTAGACAGTACAAATAACAAAGGGGTAGCAAATGCGAAGCTTGCCGAGTCGTATCCTGTTATTACCAAGTCTTTTGCCACCTACCGCTATACGGATAACCAAAGGTTTGTGCGGGCGATGTTTAAAAGTCCAAGCTCCTATATCGTTTCCAGGATTGGCCTGATTTTATTTTCATCGCTGGCTATGATTCTCGTAATTTCGGGCTGTATGATTCTTATATTGAAAAGCCTGTTCAGGGAGAAGCGGTTATCGGCCATTAAGAATGATTTTATCAGCAACATTACCCACGAATTTAAAACGCCTATAGCCACGGTACTAGTAGCCATTGAAGCCTTAAAGGATAAGGCTGTTTTAGCCGATGAGGAAAAAACAAGGCGATACCTGGCGCATGCAAAAACTGAAACAGAGCGGCTAAACCTGTTGGTGGACAAGGTTATGAACCTTTCTATTTATCAGGATGAAAGCATGGTAATCAAAAAAGAAAATATCCATTTTGATGAGATCATAGAAGGCCTGATTAAACTTCATCAGCTCTCCGAGCATAAGCAGATCAGCATCGATTATGAAAATAAAAGCGGCGTAAGTATTGTCAATGCAGATAAAATACAGTTTCAGCATGCCATCAATAATGTGTTGGATAATGCCTTAAAATATTCGAAAGCGGCTGTGAAGCTCAAGGTAAGCATTAGCTTAAAAGACAATTTCCTGGTCATCAGGTTGCAGGATGATGGGATAGGGATTGCTGAGCAGGAAATTTCCCTGGTTTTCGAAAAGTTTTACCGTGTAGGTACCGGGAATAATCACCTGGTTAAGGGGCATGGTCTTGGTTTAAGCTATGTAAAACAAATTATGGAGCAACATGCAGGCTGGGTCCGTATTGAGAGTAAGCCGGAATATGGAACAACTTTAATTCTTGGCTGGCCTATATGAGTAAGATTTTATTTGCCGAGGATGAGCCGGCACTTGCCGAGATTGTAAAAGAAACGCTTGAGCTGAAAGGATTCAGCGTTGTGCATACCTTAACCGCATCAGCCACGGTAGCTGCATATCACCAGGTAAAGCCTGACGTTCTGGTGCTGGATGTGATGCTGCCGGATGGGGACGGCTTCTCGATTGCCCGGCAGATCAGGCAAAATGACCAGGCTACGCCAATCATTTTTCTGACCTCGAAATCGCTGCCAGTGGATGTGGTTGAGGGATTTGAAAGTGGCGGGAATGATTACCTTAAAAAGCCATTCAGCATTGAAGAACTAACCATCAGGATCAAAGCATTGCTTAGCCAGAACCGCTTAGTGCTTAAGCCGGAGAAGGTAGAAAAGCAAGCCGTAGCCATCGGAAACTATCAATTTCATTATCCTGAAGGGATATTAATTATTGCGGGCCAAAAACGCATCTTAACCAACCGCGAAGCAGAAATTTTGCAGATGCTATTGTTAAACAGGAATAATATGCTTGGGCGAGACCTCATCTTAAATACCTTGTGGCCCAACAACGATTATTTTTCAGGCCGTAGTCTTGACGTGTTTATTGCCAAGCTTAGAAAATACCTGAAAGCTGATCCTTCGGTTTTCATTATCAGCATCAGGGGCCAGGGCTATAAGCTCGTTTATTAGTGAAGCCATTGCTTTGTTTTTTGTTTCCTTAATTTATTTCGCAAACGAAAACAGGATATATTATCGCCTGATTGCTGAAATAATATTATTTTGCAGGTCCCAATCTGCCTGGCTAAACTGAATAAAAATGGAATCGTTTGTTATCAAGCCCCAAAACAAATTACTAAAGCATTACATAGACTATTTTCTGTTTTTTAACAAGGATGATCCTCGCCTGATCCGTTATGCTACTTTCCCAAATAATAATTTATGCTAGCCCTTTATATTGACAACGATATCGTTTATACGCGTAACGCATCGGCTAACAGCTGTGTTATTAACAAGGGGAATGCCCGGCTCAAGAGCCGGTTCTTCGGATTTCATAAAATGCCTTTTCATGTAGAAATTATCGGGGCCCTAGATCAGATTTGTACTCTTTTTCAGCAATACCGCATATGACGAGTTAATTAACAACGATTTGCTCAATCCTGGCCGGTCAAGGTTAGGGCCCTCATAAATGGGCGAGTGCAAAAAAGAGAATTCGTCAGGTACGCCATGGGCCACAAAAAAAAGGTGATTTTTATAGTAAGGAATACTGGAACTGTACCTATGCGCTTCTCGAAACCAAGAAGCGGCTATAGATAATGGACGGAGACGAACCGTTCTGGATTAATTTATTATGATGCTTGAACAGGATTTATTTTTAGTGGTTCCTTATATCGAAAGCCGGCTGGCTGAATTTCATCGCGAATACTATTCCTTATTAGGCCTTTCCGGACCTGGCGAGCGGAAAATATTCGCTACTTTTCTAGCCGATGCTGCAAAAGTTTCTCAACCGATTGAAGCGTTTACTGAGGATCCTCTATTAACTCAAATTTTAAAATACCAGCGACAGTCAGCAACTGATGAAGCTTGCTGGTTGTTATTTCTTTACTGTTACATCGGCCGGTCCGGACTGTTAAATGCCATCCATCAATGCTGGAGCTGGGAAAAAGCTGAAGCTGATGCCGATGCCTTTCAAAAATGGATTATAGATAACCAGCGGGAGCTAAAAAACGCCGGCAGCCTGAACATTCTGCATAAATACAGGGCTATTGATCTCCATCGTGCCGAGGCAATGGCCGAAGATTTCAAAAGTTACATTACTTGGGTCAGAACCGCAGGGACGCATGCGCAAATGTTTCGAAGTGCCGTATCTCATGCTCAAGGCCAGTCAACTATCGCTTTTGATAGGCTCTACATATCCATGAATGAGCACACCCGTTTTAAAAAACACATAAAGTTAGATTACTTATGCATGATTGGTCATTTAAAAATCGCTGGTATTGAACTAGGGCAATTTTATTTGGGTGATGTACTTCTATTAAAGAAAGCCTCAAGGCAATTATTTAGCGGCCATCCTTCGACAAAAATGCCAGTGTCTGAACTGGGTGACTTAATGGTTACTTTAAAGGCCTGCCTGGGCCCTTCTTTCAGTATAGCTATTATATACCGGGCACTGATGGATTGGGGGAAGGAAATGGTTATACCCATTAACCCAAACTTCCGCCGATATTAAAAACTGATATTGTGTGTATTTTTGATTTCAGCCATCACGAAAGTACTATGTGCACTGCCAATACTTTCAACTGAGCCTAATTTATTAAAAACAAAGTCCTGGTAATGCTTCATGTCCCGGGCAAACACTTTCAGAAAGAAATCATAATCGCCGGAGATATTATAACATTCTACAACCTCCTCGATTTTGAGAATATCCTCTACGAAGCTGTGGCCCACCTTTCGGTCATGCTGTTTGAGCCGGATATTGCAAAACACAATAAAACCCTGGTTGAACTTTTCCGCATCAAGCAGCGCTATATATTTCTTGATGTAACCACTACTTTCCAGGCGTTTCACACGTTGCACTACAGGCGATGGCGTCAGATTTACCATTGCAGCGAGTTCCTTGATGGTATGACTTGAGTCATTGCCTAATATTTTTAATAGTTTCAGATCGATATCATCCAGTTGTTCCATAGCATAAATCACTGTGACAGTACACAAAAATAAGTGTAAACCGCATAAAAATTCAATAAATAATCAATTTAAAGTAATTTCGGTCGAAATTATGCGCTTATTTCGACTTTAATAACTGTTTTTGTAGCTTTGGACAGAGTTTAAAACTCGTGGTTCTTTGCTTTTTTCAGCAATCGGGAAAGGTTTTACTTAGCGGTGAATTAATAGGGAATCGTGTGCAAATCACGAGCTGTCGCGCAACTGTAAGTAACACAAAAGGTTTTACCAATGATGGTCACTGTGCAAAACGGGAAGGCCGGTAAAAGCCGTTACAAGTCAGGATACCTGCCTTTTCTGAATTGACGATACTTCCGCGTAAAGAGGTTATTGGTCAGATTGTACAGCTTAAAAGATTCAAATCCTATGGGGTTTGTCGTGCATATCATTTCCTAAAATCCTTTCTTTTTCCTGTCGTATCCTGAATAACAGGGAACTTTTTAATGATTATTAACCATTTAAAAAGTTAAGAAATACATGGAAAATATCCAGAATACCAAGAAGGAGGATTTTGTCTTCACCCTAAATAGCACTCGTTTAGATGAAAATTATCAGCCGGCAAGTCAGACGCGTCTGACAACCAATTTTGCAAACCTGGCCAGGGGAGCTAACCGCCAGCAGAACCTGCGTAATGCCTTAAATATGATCAACAACCGGTTTAATGCATTGGCTCATGCAGATAATCCAAAAGGCGACCGTTACCATGTAGCACTCGAAATCCTCACCGTAACGATGCGTATCGATGATAAGAAAGGTATTAACGATCTGCCGATGATTGAAGTTTTAAAAACGAATATTTTTGACCGTAGTACCGGTCAGCAAATCGAAGGTGTTGCCGGAAATAATTTTTCTTCTTACGTGCGTGATTATGATTTCAGTGTTTTACTAACCGACTATAATAAAGATAAACCTGAGTTCACTGTTCCTGAAAATTTTGGCGATTTGCATGGAAAACTTTACAAGTGTTTTGTGAATTCGGCCACTTATAAACAGCACTTTAAGATGTCACCGGTCATCTGCCTGAGTGTATCGGGCAACAAAACCTACACCCGCACGGAGCATGAGCATCCGGTTCTGGGTTTTGAGTACCAGCAGGACCAGTATTCGCTTACCGATGAATATTTCGCTAAAATGGGCTTGAAAGTTCGTTTTTTCATGCCAGCGAACGCGGTGGCGCCGATGGCTTTTTATCATTCCGGAGATTTGCTTTCTGATTATACTGACCTTGGACTGATCAGCTCGATTAGCACGATGGAGACTTTCCAGAAGATTTACCGCCCGGAAATTTACAATGCAAATTCGGCTGCCGGGCAAGTCTATCAGCCCAGTCTCAAACACGAAGATTATTCACTGACCCGGGTGGAATATGACCGCGAAGAGCGCAGCCGGCTGGCTGTTGAACAAGGCAGGTATGCTGAAGAACATTTCATCAAGCCTTATCAGGATATCCTTGAGCAATGGTCTGCCAATTTCTCAATTAATTAATACGACACATTAAAATTATTCTATGACTAAGAAATTATTATTGCCCACCTCAATTGTTGGAAGTCTGCCAAAGCCTGCATGGCTTGCACCACCCGAAAAACTATGGTCACCATGGAAATTAGACGGCGATCAGTTATTGGAAGGAAAACAGGACGCTTTACGTATTACGCTGCAGGAACAGCAATTGGCAGGACTGGATATCGTTTGTGATGGAGAGCAGACACGCCAGCATTTCGTGACCACTTTTATCGAGCATTTAAGCGGTGTAGATTTTGAAAACCGCAAAACGGTGCGAATCCGTGACCGTTATGATGCGAGTGTTCCGATGGTTGTAGGTGATGTGACCCGACAAAAATCAGTTTTTGTTGAAGATGCCAAGTTCCTTCGTAAACAGACCAATAGATCCATTAAGTGGGCATTACCAGGACCTTTGACTATGGTAGACACTTTGTATGACGGCCATTATAAAAGCAGGGAAAAGCTGGCCTGGGAATTTGCCAAAGCCCTGAATGAAGAAGCCAGGGAGCTGCAGGAGGCTGGGGTAGATATCATCCAGTTTGATGAACCTGCGTTTAACGTGTTTTTCGATGAAGTAAACGATTGGGGGATGGCAACCCTTGAAAGGGCAATTGAAGGATTAAAGTGCGAAACTGCGGTACATATTTGCTACGGTTACGGCATACAGGCCAATAATGATTGGAAAAAAACACTGGGTTCTGAATGGCGCCAATACGAAGAAATTTTTCCTAAGATTCAAAAATCTAAAATTGATGTGGTATCACTAGAATGCCACAACTCAAATGTTCCTTTAGATTTAATGGAACTCGTCCGTGGGAAGAAAATAATGGTGGGTGCCATTGATGTGGCAAGCAATTCCATTGAAACCCCTGAAGAAGTTGCCAACACGCTACGTAAAGCCCTTGAGTTCGTTGATGTCGAAAATCTTTATCCGAGTACAAACTGTGGCATGGCGCCTTTGTCAAGAGCGGTAGCGAGAGGGAAGTTAAGTGCTTTGAGCGCAGGTGCAGAAATTATACGCAAAGAATATGCGGGTTAAGATTATATAAAATTACATTGAAGAAGTTATTCGCAATATTAAGTAAAGCAGGTTTCGACGGTTTCTTGCTCATGATAGGCACCATGATTCTGCTAGCCTATTTTTTACCACAGCCGGGCATGGTCAGAGAACCTGTTTCCCTGGAGCAGATCGCAGGTGCGGGCGTTTCGTTGATCTTTTTGTTCTACGGCCTAAGGTTGAGTGTGGAGAAATTAAAAGCCGGGCTTGCCAACTGGAAAATGCACATCATCGTCCAACTGACTACCTTTTTGTTTTTTCCGCTCATCGTTCTGGCATTTCGCCCCTTTTTCCTTGGCACCGACTTGGAAGTACTTTGGTTAGGTATATTTTTTCTGGCCGCTTTGCCATCCACCGTTTCCTCTTCGGTGGTCATGGTTTCCATCGCCAAAGGCAACATTCCAGCAGCCATTTTCAATGCAAGCATTTCCAGTTTAATCGGCGTTGTAGTGACGCCGCTATGGGTTGGGCTGTTCATCGCTTCTGCGACCGGCGATTTCGATGTTATCGATATCGTCATCAAACTGCTTCTCCAAGTGTTGCTACCGGTCATCATAGGCATCAGCCTCAACTCAAGGTTCGGTGCCATTGCTGAAAAATATAAG
The DNA here is from genome assembly GCF_000258495.1 of Pedobacter agri PB92. Classification (GTDB taxonomy): domain Bacteria; phylum Bacteroidota; class Bacteroidia; order Sphingobacteriales; family Sphingobacteriaceae; genus Pedobacter; species Pedobacter agri. The sequence continues at coordinate 5,598 of NZ_AJLG01000046.1, read as the reverse complement.
AAACAACTGAAATATTTCGACCAGGCAATCATCCTTACCATCATTTATACCTCGTTCTGTAAGTCATTCTCCGAAAATTTATTCGCAGGCTTTACTGAGCTCGAACTTGCGGGACTTGCCGCAGGAATGGTAGCCTTATTTTTTGCCGTATTCTTTTGTGTTGGATTACTCAGCCGGTTGTTTGGTTTTTCAGCTGAAGATCGAATTACGGTATTATTTTGTGGTTCTAAAAAGTCATTGGTACACGGAACTGTCATGTCAAAAGTTCTCTTTCAGCACAGCACCATCTCTGGGATCGTATTGCTGCCACTTATGCTTTACCATGCCCTGCAATTAATAGCCGCCAGCATCATCGCGCAGGGTATGGCCCGGCGAAAAGAAGAAAAGTAACCCTATGAAGCTTTTAGAAAAAATACAGTTGGGCGATATCAGCCTAAAAAACAGAATAGCCATGGCAGCGATGACCAGGGGCCGTGCGGACATTAATGGTCTGGTGGGTAATATGACGGCAATCTACTATGCACAAAGGGCAAGTGCAGGTTTGCTGTTCAGCGAAGCCATCAGGATCAGTGAAGAGGCTACCGGCAGTCCGCTCACGCCGGGTATTTTCACGGATCGCCAAATAGCTGCCTGGAAGAAGGTCACCACTGCGGTACATGATAAAGGCGGAATCATAATCGCCCAGCTTTGGCACACCGGACGTATGGGACTCTCTATAGACCGGAACGGAAAGCTCCCGCTTGCGCCATCAGCCTTGCCCATCCTGGGCATGCAGCATTTTACTTCCCAGAGCAGGAAAGATTATGAGATACCACAGGAAATGACGACCGCGGAAATCAGGCAAACCATAAGGGATTATGGACAGGCCGCAAAAAATGCGATAGCGGCAGGATTTGACGGGGTCATGCTCCACGCCTGCAATGGCTATCTGCCCAACCAGTTCTTAGCGGAAAGTTCCAACCAGAGGGCGGATGCTTATGGCGGCACTATCCCCAATAAAGTCCGCTTTGTACTGGAGGTAATGCAGGAATTGATTGATGCAGTAGGTGGTGAAAAGGTGGGCATCAAGATAGCGCCTTTCCACTGCTATGGGGAGATGGTCCTGGATGATCCTAAAGCTACCTATACCTACCTGATTGAAAAACTAAATGAACTGGACTTTGCCTATGTGGAACTCATGAGGCACAGCCCAAATTTTTCTTTGCCTGAACATTATGTAGCTGAAGACGAGATCGAGTTCTTTGGCCGGAAGATCCGTCAGACCGTTATTGCTAATGCAGGCTATGATAAGGCTTCCGCCGAAGTAGAACTTGAAAAAGGTATTGCTAAGCTTGTCTCCTTTGGCAAGCTATACATTGCAAACCCAAACCTCCCTGAACGGTTCAGTAAAAACGCCCTGCTTAGCGAGCCGGAAAGGACTACCATATATGGTGGCGGGGAACAAGGATATATTGATTATCCCATATAGTCGGTAGCGAAGGGCTAAGCTTTATATGAATGATTTTAAATAGATTTTGTTTGATAAGCATACTGTTGCAGAAATTGCCGCTTGTAACATTTATATCTTAATTAAACGCAAAAACTTCTAATAAGACGTTTTTGTTCAATCTAATAATTTCACCTTCAGAATTTTAAATTTTTAAATAAGATTGCAGGTTATGATAGGCAAATTAAAATAAGTCTGGAATGGCATAGAGCTTGTAGGGGTATTGATTTACTTAAATTATATATTATACTATGAACAAATTAAAAAGTATCCTTGCCTTAAGCATCCTATTGGTTAGTACAGTTCTATTGTCTTGCAAAAAAAATGACAACGACACCTTAACCGGATCCCACAAAGTTGTATTTAAAGCTATAGGTTCCAGTGGGGTAAATGTTGGAGCCGCTGTTTATACCGATGGAACAGGTAAGAATGAAAGTTTTACCAGTCTAAGTGGTACGACATGGACAAGTACTGAATACGTAATCCCCTCATCTGCTCAAGTCATAAGCTTCGGTGCTAATGGAATTGGTCCAAATGCTTCATCGACCCTGACTGCAGAGATATGGATAGACGGGGTGAAACGTGCTGAAGGTAAATCAACAGGTACCGTATTATCTGCTTCAGCAACCTATTCGTTCAATTAACTATCCTTTGATATATTCCTTTTCTGGAATAGTACATACAATGCCCTCAAGAAATTAAATTTTGAGGGTGTTTTTTTACGTTTTGACGCCTATATAACTAGCTTAATATACCGTCAAAACAATTTTGTTATTTTATTACTTTCAGAATTTCCATAGCCAATTCTGTCAACGCCAGTTCAATTCCTTTTTCTCCATTTAAAATATTGTATTAATCTGTATAGATAGCGATCTTTCCAAAACCCTTATGATCATAGTTTATCTCTTTAACATTTAGAATATTATAACCTTATATTTAGAAACGCATCAATCATAGGTGAAATTATTTCGATACCTGATCAATCTCGATTTTGCTAATCTCAATACGTGTTTGAAGGAAGTGAGCGTAAGTAAATCATACTGCAAGCGATTTACTGATATTTGAAAATTTCTGTGCTAATCTTCAGTTCGATGTAAATCAACTTTTTGTAAGGGCAAATCAATCTGCAGTTCGAATATATTGGATTTCGATGTCCAATTTATTGTCACCTCATCCTGATATACATCTTTGAGCCTTTTTTTAAGATTTTGTAGACCAGTAGCTAAACTTGGTGCTTTTGATTCCTTGGAGACTTGGTTTTGGGAGTGTATAGTTAGCATGTTCTCCGATTGATAAATCATAATCTTTCCCGGCAACTGCATGTTCGACAATTCGCCGTGTTTATACATATTTTCAACCAAGGTAATTAAAACCAGCGGTATGGTTGTGGTTGATAGCAGTTTTTCCTCATATTCCAAAGTAAGATTGAATTTATCTGAATGAATAGTTCTGAAAACCGAAACCAAGTTTTCTACCTGCTCAACTTCTTCGCTTAAGGTGATCATTTCCTGACTGTAATTACTTTCTATTGCATAACGCATCATGTCTGAGAGCGTAACGATCATATCGCCTGCGACTTTATCTGTTTTTCTGATTCTGCGATGTATAAAGGATAGGCTGTTGAAGAATAAATGGGGATTCATCTGTGCCCTCAAATAGGCATTTTTCGCAAGTGCCAAATCTTTCAGAACAGTTTCGTGATGTACCTGTTTCTCCAGGTTTTCTCTTTCAAGGGCGCCTGCTTTCGCACGTTGTGATAAATACTGAAGCAGGAAAAAATATCCGCTTGAAATAAGAATAAAGAATATGGAGCGGTAGGTGGCACCTCCTATAAAGCTTAGCGTTATACCTACATAATTGCTCCCTATAGCTTGATTGTAAGCTGTGAAAAAATGGTTTAGTAACGCCAGTACTGGTATGTAGGTTGCAATCTCAATAATAATAAGACAAAGCACTCGCAGAAAAACTAATCTGTTATTGGCTGCTACAGCTTTTTGCATCGCAAAGCTGTGAAAATAAAACAGGGAGATATTGAGACTGTAATGAACTAGGTAATTTTCTATTGCACCAAAGCGCCCAATAAAAATGCCGGTTAGTCCCGCTTCATAGAAAATATATACTGACCAGGCGATTAGGTGAATTCTGTGGGTAAAAATCCACTTGTACAAACTGCCCCATATCCCAAAAAAAGAGGACTTAGTACCAGAAACCAGGGTATTCGTCCCAACAGTTTCGCTAAAAACTATTTGCTTGTTATGTTCCAAAAAAAATAAACGCTATGAAAAGAATTAACATTAAAAAAAAATTAGTGTTTATCTTCAAATCACCGGAAAGAAACAAACCTTATCCGACAGATCCAACGCTTGACACCTTAACACATACTGTGACAGGCTTCCCGCCTGTAAAATAGTATATGAACCTCATTTCTTTAAAGGTGGCCTGAATATTTTATTGTTAAGGTAGTTGTTCAGGACATCTTTAAAATTGTCACCGATTGAAAATCGGATATTATTTGCCATCACAAGGCGGTTTCCCTCAATAGAATGAATATGGTTGGTGGAAATAAGAAAACTACGGTGGAGCTGTATTATAACCGGATAGCCCAAAAGCAGTTCCTTTGCCTCTTTCAGGCTCATGTGAGTGACTACATTTCCATTTGAAGTATAAATTTTAATATAGTTTAACTGGCTCTCTACCGCAATGATGTCTGAAATATTAATCCGAATAAGTTTCAGATCATCTTCTTTGCTCTTTACGAAAATATAATTATTGGGGGTTCGTTCGATCTCAATACGAGCATACTCCGGGAAAAGCCTGTCCACCAGTTTAAGTAGTTTAGCGAAGTTGAATGGTTTAAGTAAAAATCCTTCGGCTTCGATTTCAAAAGCATCAACAGCATATTTTGCATGTGATGTAGTGAAAATGAGTTTTTTAACATAGGGCCTGATCATTGTAGATAATTCCACACCATTTAAAACTGGCATATCAACATCCATAAAGACAATTTCAACTGGACCATTTTCCTTTATATACCTCAACGCATCCATGGAGCTGTTAAAGGTGGCTAAAATGTTGATCCTTTCAGTATTATCTATGTATTCGGTAATTTCCTCAACGGCATCTTTCTCATCGTCGATTACAACGCAACTAAATTTCATGACAGAGCAAATTAAAGCTCAAGATAATCATTTAATGAAAAAATAAAAAATGAATATAACATCGATTTTTGACGCTGTAAATTTAAATTTGAGATTCAGTCTAAAGGTTATGTCCCATTTTTCTGGTATTTAATCCCCAAAGAAAATCCTTATATCCCAATAACGCCTACTTAGTGCAAGACAGCGTTGATTTTTCATTGACGACAGGTTAATTTTAGATAAACTTTTAAACAAATATGAAAACAAAATCATTTAAAATTGGCGTTCTAGGAATGTTAGTTTTCATCGGCTCTGCTGCCTTTGCTACCTCATCAACTCTTAAACTTGCAGCTGCGCTTGAATGTACATCTGGTGACTCTGGCGTTTGCAATACGGTATCTGAGGGCCATGCGTGTAAAAGGCTTAATCCGGAATACATCGGAAACTGTGGCGGAACACAAGAAGAAGAGGTTGAGAATGTTGAGGTTGCACCTTAGTTGCAAGATTTAATTTCCTTGGGCATCGCCCGGGGAAATTAATAAGTAAAGAATAGATATGGTACGATACTTCACGGCCTTACTTAGTACCTTCATAGTTACCTTAAAAATCTGTACCGCACAAACTCACTATGGATCGTTCAAGATTCAGGAGAATGCCTACGGATTTTATTTGGCAAAAGATCAGGCGCTGACCTCGTCATATTTGGAGTTTAACGAGAGCGCGCATGAGCTATGGCGATCTGTCAAATTTCCCAAAGAACATATTGAAGTTTTCAATACAAATACCGGCAAGCTAAAAAGAAAAATATTTCCCCACGGCAATAAGTGCAACGTTTTCAAAAGATTGGATAATGGAAATATTTGGATTCAGGATGAAGATTTTGGATTCAAACTCATCGACAAAAATGGCAAACTATTAAAGAAGATTGCCGAACCTGGGGTTGGTAGAAAGGTTGGTGCTGATATGATTGCATGC
>NZ_AJLG01000045.1 GCF_000258495.1 Pedobacter agri PB92 | reverse complement strand
CCATCGTACTTACGGTATTAGTTAATCGTGCTTTCCTCGCTGTTAAACTGTTTTTTCCGCCTTGTTCATTATCCATACTCATAATACAAAAGTAGGTAAAATTTGACGCGATTGTTTTAACAAGTTACTAGCTGTTTGTTAACAAATTGAAGTCTAATCAGATTAAATTTTTCAACTTTCTAAAAATCATCAATCTATAAACACTTAAATGTTAATAGGGAGTAGGGCACAGTAGATGAAGAAGAGTCGGTGTTGGAATGGCAACAGAATTGGATATAGTAAAGCAACTAATCTATCTCCTGTTTTCAATTTTGCGATCTTCATCAATCAATTTGTGTTTCATATTCTTTGTTTGCAACCTCCATTAATTTAATCCTTAATATTTGCAATAGCAACAGATTTACCATCAAAACAATTACTTTTGCAAACAATTTCAAATCATGGATAATTTTAGAAGACCTCAGCGAGTAAAAGAAAATAATGAATTCGTATTCGGCATTAGAGCAGTAATTGAAGCGGTTAAAGCTGGAAGAGATATCGAAACCATCTATCAACAACGTGGTTTGGGTGGTGAGTTATTTTTGGAATTAAAGGCGCTTTTAAAAGATACATTGATCCCTTTAAATTCTGTTCCAATTGAAAAATTGAACAGAATGTCGCAAAAAAACCATCAGGGTGTAATTGCAGTGATATCTCCAATTACCTATCAAAATATAGAAGACATCGTTCCAGCGGTTTTTGAAAAAGGCGAGGTGCCCTTAATATTAGTGCTAGATAGTGTAACTGATGTTCGCAATATGGGTGCAATAGCCCGTACGGCTGCATGCGTTGGCGTTCATGCGATTGTTGTGCCATTAAAAAATGCGGCTCAGATAAATGCTGATGCAATCAAAACTTCTGCCGGAGCATTATTTAGCATTCCAATTTGCAGGCACGCAAACCTCCATAAAACCTGTTTATTCTTGCAAGATAGTGGCTTGCAGATTGTAGCTTGTACTGAAAAAACCAGCGACTTGATTTATACACCCGACTACACCATGCCAACAGCCATTGTTATGGGTTCTGAAGATGAAGGTATATCAAATGATCTTTTAAGAGTAGCTGATCACTTGGCTAAGATACCCATGGCAGGAAAAATTGAATCTCTGAATGTATCTGTTTCGGCAGGTGTAATTTTATATGAGGCTGTCAGACAACGCACTACCGCCATATAAATCTTAATTTGATTTCTAAATTGAAAATATAATTATGTATTTTTATTTAGAAATCAAACCCAAATGCTGCCTGCAAAAGACATTACTGAAGTTATTTCATGCCTGGATGAAATTATCGACATCAGCGTGGCAAAAAATCTCGTGCAGGTTATTTTGCATGTTTGTATAGAAAGATGACTGTTGCTGTGCAAAACGGGATTAACAACGGGTTATTTGCAGATGGACCGAAAATGGAGAAGCTTGATGTGATTTTTGCGAATCGTTATATCAGTGCCTATGTCTGTAATGCTAAAAACGCACCCTTAACATCATCCTGGAAATCCGCTTTTGCTGCAACAGCTCAACCATACACTGTAATTCAACATTTACTTATGGGTATGAATGCTCATATTAACCTTGATTTAGGGATCGCAGCAGCAGAAACCGCCAGAGGTGATGATATACAGCTAATTAAAAAAGATTTCGATCTGATTAATAATATTATTGGTAGCTTAATCAATATTGTGCAAAAAGATCTCGAAGAAATTTGTGCACCGATGAAACTGCTTAAATATGTCGATAACAGTAGTAAGGAATCAGTAATTAATTTTAGCATTACTGCAGCTAGAAATACGGCCTGGGCAAATGCGCTTGCACTTTCTGTAGTATTGCCAAATACGTACGATGGGTATATCAGTAATTTAGATAGTAAAATTGATATCGTGGCCCGGAACATTATTAACCCTAACTTTTCTCAAAGTATGATTTTAAGAACAGTTAGGGTTTTCGAACCAAAAGATGTAGGTGTAATTATTAAATTTTTACGCGATTAGATAAATTTATTACCAAATCTGGATTTTACTTCGGCCACAAATTCTTTTACTTTTTGTTCTTCGTTTCTTGGGCAAATCATGAGCATATTGTTATTTTCTACCACAATATAATCATGCAAACCCTGAAGGATAACCAGTTTATCTTTAGGCACATTCACCATGCAGTTAGATGAGTCGAACATAATCACTTGCTCCGAAGGGATAACAGCGTTTCCAACATAATCCTTTTCTGCCATCTCGTATATGGATGCCCAGGTTCCTAGGTCAGACCAACCGAAATCTGCAGGTAAAACGTAAACATTATCAGCTTTTTCCATGATACCAAAATCGATGGAAATGTTCGTACACTGTAGATAAGCATTATTGATGAAATTCTTTTCACGGTCGGTGTTCATTTCTGATCTACCCAGATTGAAAATTTCATACATGTCTGGCAAATGTTTTTCAAAGGATTTTAAAATCGATTTCGCTGACCAGATAAAAATTCCTGCGTTCCAGAGAAAATCTCCACTTTGGATAAATGACTTTGCTAATTCAAGGTTAGGTTTCTCTGTAAAGGTCTTAACTTTATGTAAATCAGTATCGGTGTTTAAAACATATTCCGTATGTTGGATATAGCCATATCCTGTATCAGGCCTGTTCGGTTTTATACCAAGCGTAATCAGACAATCATTTTTAGAAGCTGCATTTAAAGATTGACTTATGGATTCTATAAAGCCGTCGACATTTGCGATGGTATGATCAGACGGCGCCACAACAATTGTAGCAGCCGGATTAAGCTCATAAATTTTTAAACTTCCATAGGCCACACATGGAGCCGTATTTCTAAGTAACGGTTCGGCTAATATCTGGTTGTCAGAAAGTTCTGGTAGTTGTTCCTTAACCAGATCAGAATAAATCTCATTAGTAACAATAAAAATATTCTCTGGTAAACAGATTTTTAAAAATCTTTCGTAAGTACTTTGAATTAAAGTTTTACCTACCCCAAAAAAATCGATAAATTGTTTAGGGTATTCAGTTCTGCTAACTGGCCAAAAGCGACTTCCGACCCCTCCAGCCATAATTAGTGCGTAATAATCTTTATTCATTTTATGTTTTAAAATTACACGATGCCTTCGTTCAAAAGATCATGCAAATGGATAATTCCAAAGTAAGTGTTTTGTTGGAGAACTAACAACTGTGTAATGTTATTTTCCTTAATTATGTGTAGTGCTTCTACGGCAAGTGCGTCGGCTTGTATACTTTTTGGTTGTTTACCCATAATGTCTTCTGCTTTTAACCCTGCAATACTCATGTTATTTTCAAGCATCCGCCTGATGTCTCCGTCGGTAATTACCCCTATAACCTGCTCCAACTCATCTACAACAGCAACAGCCCCTAAACGGTTTTTACTGATTTCAATTAACACATCTTTTACAGCTGCCGCAGGACTTATAGATGGTTTTTCGTTGGAAAGTGCGAGGTCTTTTGCTTTGAGGTAAAGTTTTTTGCCTAGTGATCCGCCAGGATGATATTTCGCGAAATCAGATTCGTTAAATTCTCTGCATTCCAGTAAGCAAATAGCCAATGCATCTCCCAAGGCCAGTTGTGCAGTGGTACTTGTGGTTGGCGCTAAATTATGTGGGCATGCTTCTTTTTCGAAAGATGTATTTAGCACCAGATCAGCTTGTTCCGCAAGGAAAGATTCGAGTTCTCCAACCATACCAACCAGTTTGTTTCCGGCTGATTTTAGTAGGGGGACCAACACTTTTATTTCCGGTGTATTTCCACTCTTTGATAGGCAGATGATAACATCGTTACGCTGTATCATACCCAAATCGCCATGAATGGCATCTGCAGCATGCATAAATATTGCCGGAGTACCTGTTGAGTTGAATGTGGCGACTATTTTTTGAGCAATAATGGCGCTTTTTCCAATCCCAGTTACAATCACCCTGCCATCACATTGAAGAATGGTAGATACGACTTTTTCAAAATCATCGTTTATGTTTTTTGCAACATTTAGGATTGCTGCAGCTTCAAGCTCTAACGTGCTTATAGCCGATTGGATAATATATTTTTTACTTTTCAAAGAGAAAATAATTGTTTGTTGATACTTGAAATTCTTGTAAAATTATGTTATTTTGGATACAAAAATAGCATCGCATATTTTATTACACAAAATGGACGTGAAAAAGTCGTTATTTGATAACCTGCAGAATTTTTTTGGGTTTGATAATTTCAAAGGTGATCAGGAGTCGATCATTACAAATATTTTAGAAGGCAATAACACATTTGTGATTATGCCAACGGGCGGAGGGAAGTCTATTTGCTATCAATTACCTGCTTTAATGAGCGAAGGAACTGCTATTGTGATTTCTCCGTTAATCGCTTTAATGAAAAATCAGGTAGACCAGTTAAGAGCATTTGGTGGAAATGATAGTATTGCACATTTTCTTAATTCGTCCCTAAACAAATCTGAAATTACTCAGGTAAAATCTGACCTCTTAAGCGGGCAGACAAAATTATTATACGTTGCTCCAGAATCTTTAGCCAAGCAAGACAATATTGAATTCTTAAATCTAATTAAGATCTCGTTTGTTGCTGTAGATGAAGCGCATTGTATCTCTGAATGGGGCCACGATTTCAGGCCAGAATACCGAAAAATTAAGCAGGTTATTGCTGGGTTAGGCAACAACATTCCTATAATAGCACTTACTGCCACAGCTACGCCGAAGGTACAACAAGATATTATGAAAAATCTTGGAATGACGGAGGCAACACTTTTTAAGTCATCATTCAACAGGCCAAACTTGTTTTATGAAATTCGCCCAAAAAGGGATATTACGAAGGAAATTATAAAATATATTAAGTCCAACCCTGGTAAATCAGGAATTATTTATTGTCTCAGCCGGAAAAAGGTTGAAGAAGTTGCCGAAGCGTTAAATTTAAATGGGATTAGTGCTTTGCCTTATCATGCTGGATTAGAACCAAAAGTTAGGGCAGAGACACAAGATAAATTCTTAATGGAAGACGCCGAAGTAATTGTAGCAACAATTGCTTTCGGTATGGGCATCGATAAACCCGACGTTCGTTTTGTAATTCATCACGATGTGCCTAAAAGTATGGAAGGCTATTACCAGGAAACTGGTAGAGCTGGTCGTGATGGTGGAGAAGGGGTTTGTATTGCTTTTTACGCTCAAAAAGATGTAGATAAGCTTGCAAAGTTTATGAAAGATAAACCCGTCTCTGAACGAGAAATTGGTACGCAGATATTAAAAGAAGTAATTGATTATGCGGAGTCTGGTGTTTGTCGCCGCAAGCAGATTCTCCATTATTTCGGCGAAAACTTTAACGAAACGGGCTGCAACTGCATGTGCGATAACTGCAAAAAGCCTAAAAAACAGTTTGATGCTGAAGAACAGTTATCAATCTTATTAAAATTCATCGAAAAAACTGGTGAAAAATTTGATGATACCCATTTATTAAACGTTTTCCTGGGTTTAGAAACTGCTCAAACTATTGCTTACGAGCACAGTAAGGTGCCGGAATTTGGAATTGGCAAGCAGGATGGGGAGTTACTATGGAAATCAGTGATCCGCCAGGCGGTTTTAAATAACTACCTTTTTAAGGATATTGATAATTACGGTTTACTTAAATTAACCAGGCAGGGGAAAGACTTTATCATTAACCCATATAGTTTAAAGTTCGTTCTAAACGAACTGATTGAAACTGGTGTTGTAGATGATGAAGATGATGTTAAACAGGGAACGGGTGCTTTAGATACGCACCTACTTCAGTTGCTAAAGGATTTACGTAAGAAAATTGCGAAGCAAAAAAGCGTTCCTCCATTTGTAGTATTTCAAGACCCATCTTTGGAAGAGATGTGTACTCATTACCCAATTACAACCGAAGAACTTAGGCAGATTTCAGGAGTAGGGTCGGGTAAGGCGATGAAGTTTGGAACACCATTTATAGAGCTGATCAAAAAATATGTTGAGGATAACGACATCGAGCGACCAATTGATTTGATTATTAAAACTCAGGCCAATAAATCTCAGATGAAAGTTTCCATCATTCAAAATATTGATAGGCAGATTGGTTTAGAAGATATTGCTGATTCCAAAGGCATTACTTATGAGGAAATTCTGAAAGAAGTAGAATCGATTGTAAACTCAGGTACCAAGCTCAATTTAAATTATTTCATTGATGAGGTAATTGATGATGACAGACAGGATGAGGTTTTTGATTATTTCAGAGCTGCAGAAAGTGATTCGATTGATGAGGCACTTAACGAACTTGGTGAAACAGATTACACCCGCGAAGAAATTCAATTGATGCGAATTAAATTCATGTCGGAACTAGGAAACTAGCTTTGATGGATGATGGTAGATGTAAAATGGATGATGTTGTTCATTCGCGTTTGCCATCCACCATTTTCCATCATAGATTATCCATCTTCCATTTTACATAACCCATTTACATGCTTAACTATTTAAACAATATAAAAAATACCGAATCAGGAAATTTCTTTCTAATGGCTGGTCCGTGTGCAATTGAAGGCGAAGATATCGCCATTCGTATTGCAGAAAAAATTATCACGATTACAGATAAGCTACAAATTCCATATATTTTTAAGGGTTCTTACCGCAAAGCGAATAGAAGTAAAGGTAGTTCTTTCACCGGAATAGGCGATGAAAAAGCTTTACGTATTTTAGAGCGTGTTGGGCGAGAATTTGGCGTACCAACCGTAACAGATATACATGAAAGTGGCGAAGCTGCAATGGCTGCTGCTTACGTAGACGTATTGCAAATTCCTGCTTTTCTTTGTCGCCAGACAGATTTATTAATTGCCGCTGCAGAAACTGGCAAAGTCGTTAATGTAAAAAAAGGACAGTTTTTATCTGCAGGTTCGATGAAATTTGCTGTAGAGAAGATTAAAGAAGCTGGAAATGAAAAAGTGATTTTAACAGATAGGGGAAATACTTTTGGTTATCAGGATTTGATTGTCGATTATCGTGGTTTACCTGAAATGCAGAGTTTTGGCGTTCCAGTTGTGATGGATTGCACACATTCTTTGCAGCAACCTAATCAAAGTAGTGGTGTAACTGGTGGAAAACCGGAATTGATTTCGACCATCGCAAAAGCTGCAATCGCAGTTGGCGCCGATGGATTATTCATTGAAACACATCCCGACCCGGCAAATGCAAAATCTGACGGTGCAAACATGTTGCATTTAGATTTATTAGAAGAAACCTTAACAAGACTAATCCGCATTAGGCAAGCAATTTTATAACTTGAAAAATTCAAAAGTATTCCTCACTGCCGAATGGCGAAAACTGGCTTTAGCCCAATATGCGGTTGATAAGGAAATACTTTTGAAATATCTACCGCCTCATACTGAGTTGGACGATTGGCAAGGGAAATATTATGTGAGCCTGGTAGGCTTTATGTTCGTTGATGTAAAATTGAGAGGTTTTAATATTCCTTTTCATACCAATTTTGAAGAAGTAAATCTTAGGTTCTACGTAAAGTATAAAGATGGAAAGGAATGGAAACGGGGCGTTGTTTTCGTAAAAGAAATAGTGCCGTTGCCAGCAATAACTTTTGTAGCCAATACCATTTACAAAGAAAACTACCAAACGTTACCAATGAAACACGTTTGGATAGAACAGGAGCATCAACTGGAAGTAGATTATCTGTGGAAGAACAAAACCTGGAATAAGTTTTCAGTAACGGCTTCAGCAAAAGCTGAAGAAATCGCGGTGGGTAGCGAAGAGGAATTTATTACCGAACATTATTGGGGTTACACTAAAATTGGTCCTAATAAGACTTCAGAATACGGTGTAGAACATCCGCGTTGGGAGGCTTATCCGATTAAAGATTATAAAATAGAAGTCGATTTTGGCGTAAATTACGGCAGTGATTTTGCATTCTTAAACAACGCGAAGCCAGATTCAGTAATGCTTGCCGAAGGTTCTGAAATAAGAGTTTTAAAAGGGAAGAAGTTTTAAGGATTACTCCACAATTAAATTTAGGAGATGTTTTAAATCGGTCTTCATTGCGAGACACGAAACAATCCTCCTCAATTAAATCGATAAATTGCTTCAACCAATAAAAAATTGGTTTCAACCCTGGTAAGGACACGTCGATTGCCGTTTTCTAAAAATCATCAGATTTCTTATTAATTTAGTTTCCATCGCTCAGAGATTCATCATCGCGTTTAGAATAAAAATTTTGTTAACGGTATTTAAATTTTAGTAATCACAAACGAAGTTCTTCGGTTATTTTTTCTGCCTATCTCCGTTTTATTATCTGCGATGGGTTTGTTTGCTCCAAAGCCCTTAAAGGTTAATCTTTTTGTATCGATGCTATTCTGCAATAAATATTCGTACACCGCATTTGCCCTGTTTAGAGATAATTTTTCGTTTAATTTGTCATCGCCGACATTATCGGTATGACCTTGAATTTCAATATTGACACTTTCATTTTGATTTAAGAAATCGATTAGTAGTTTCAATTCTCTTATTGATGCGGGTAACAGGTTATATTTATTTGTATCGAAGAAAATATTTCTCAGTGTTACATTTCCACCTTGTTTAATTTTTTCGATGTATACTTCTATTTGATAAGGCTTATTAATATCTCCAGCTTTTAATTCAAAGTTCTCCGAATAAAATAAGTATCCCTCTGCACTAACATTAAAAAGGTAATCGCTTCCAATTGGCATTACTGCCAGAAATTGTCCTGTTTCCGGGTCTGTATAATCATCAAAAACAGTCTTATTTGATTTTAAATCAATGACCTGGACATTACTTTCGATCGTCTTTTTGGTGTCCTTATCTCTGACAATTCCTTTTACGTAGGATACTTTTAAAGGCTTAGCATTATCAGGAATTCCAAAACTGTAAATGTCTTGACCGCCGAATCCATCCTTGAGATTGGATGAAAACATGCCAGAATTCCCATCTGCGCTAACAATTAAGCCGCTTTCATCTTCAAAAGAATTGATTGGAAAACCGAGATTTATGGGTTTTTTAAATTTGCCATTTTCATCCAATCGGCTATAATAAATATCTTTATTTCCAAATCCAGGCCATCCATCTGATGAGAAATACAGTGTTTTTCCATCGGCATGAAGAAATGGTGTGTTTTCATCGAATGGTGTATTCACATCAGGACCAAGATTTATAGCTGGTCCCCACTTTGCATCATCGGTAATGGTACTTTTCCAAATATCATAACCACCAGAACCGCCCGGACGATTGCTGATAAAATATAAGGTTCTTCCGTCTGGACTTATGGCGGGCTGTGATTCCCAATATTCCGAATTAACTGGCTTGCCTACATTATAAGGCTCGCCCCAATCTTTTCCTTCGCGATGTGAGACGTAAATATCGCATCTTCCTAATCCATCCGGGCGGTTACAACCAGTAAAAAATAAATATTTTCCATCGGGAGAAATCGTCTGTGCACCCTCGTTATATCTGGTTGTATTGATATTGGCTGATAATGGTGTAGCCAAAGCCCACGCATTATTTTTAAATTGTGAGGTCCAAAAATCTTCGTTTCCATTTACCTGACGTGTAAAAATCATGGTTTCACCATCGGCGGTTAATGCTGGGAAATATTCGGGATCAGCTGTATTTACCCCATCTCCAAGATTCACCGGACTATATTTTACGGGTTTCGCAATTCCTATCTTCGCAAAATCGCAATCAAGCAAATATTTTTTTGCTTTCCTTGCTCTTTCTGACGAAGCATCTATCGCCAAAAAATCGTTAAAAAGCTGTTTAGCTTTATCATAACCTTGCGTAGCAAACTCCACTTCTGCTAAACCAAACGTTACTTCCGGAGATACATTTTTATTAATCAAAAGTGCTTTCTGATAAGCAGATTTAGAATCAATGTACTTTTTCTGAATTTTATACACTCCTGCCAAAAGGATATATGCATTCTGAAATAAGGGATCTACCTCCACAGCGGTTTTTAGCGCTTGTTCAGCCGAACTGTAATCTTGTTTTTCAATATAAGGCCCGGCTTTTTCGAAAGATGCCTGCGCTTTCCTATTCGACGAACTTTGTGCAAAGCAGAAAGTAATGGATATGCTTAGGGATAAAAGAAACCAGTATTTCATTAAATTAACATTTGGTTACCAAAGCTAATGTAAACTATTTAAGGAATATTTAAAAATTTGTGCGTTTGTAAAGAAATTTCCCATTTTGGGTTGGCCATAACGTAGTCAATAATCATTGGTGTAATTTCCTTTGATTTTGACCACTCTGGTTGAAGATATAACTTACAGGTTGGAGAAACCATAGCTGCATATTCTTCTGCCCATTTAAAATCACTTTTGTTGAAAACAATCACTTTAAGTTCATGTGCAAAAGGCGTAATGTCTGGACGGGGCGCCTTGAATTTCTTAGGCGATAAACAAATCCAATCCCAGTTTCCGGAAAGTGGATAGGCCCCAGAGGTTTCTATAAAAGTTAAAATGCCTTTCTCTTTCAGTTTGTTAGTCAAATAATCCAGATTGTAAATTAAAGGTTCACCACCCGTAATTACAACAGCTTTACCAGGAAATTGATTAGCATTTTCTACTATCACATCTGCCGGGGTTAATGGATGCATTTCTGCGTCCCAGCTTTCTTTAACATCGCACCAATGGCAACCTACATCGCAGCCGCCTAAGCGAATAAAATAAGCCGCTTTGCCCGTATTAAATCCCTCGCCCTGTATTGTGTAGAACTCTTCCATTAAAGGAAGTAATGTGCCGTCTTCTGGTATATCTTGTTTCATTTTTGAGGATGCAAATATCCTAAAAAAATATGGTGTAAAAGTTCTGCTTGTAAAAATTAATGCAAAGATGAAATAACACTGATATTTAAATAGTTATTTTAGCTACATGAAGTGGTTTAAAGCGTTAAATAAAGTTCAAATTCCTACAGTTGGCGATAGTAAAACCATCGAACTTGGTGGCAAACAACTTTGTATAATCAATAATGACGATGAAATTATAGCCACTCAATCCTTTTGTCCTCATGCGGGTGGACATTTTTCTGGCGGTTGGTGCAAAAACGGACATTTAATCTGCCCAATTCATCGCTATGCGTACGATTTAAAAACCGGAAGAGGAGCAGAGGGGCAAGGCGATTACATTAATATTTACGCCACAGAACTACGAGAAGACGGATTGTACATTGGTTTTGAAGAGAGCTGGTGGAGTAAGCTTTGGGGTTGATGGAAAAAACAAGGAGTGAAGACGAGGGTTTAGTTTTCACAAAAAAAAAGCAACTCAAATATTTGAATTGCTTTAAAACATGTTGGAAGATAGCTCTTGCTTTAGTTTTGAGCTTTTATCTTTCAGCTTAATTATAAATTTCCTTCCTCGCAGATGCTAAAGTGTTTTTTAATAAACCTACTATAGTCATTAACCCAACACCACCTGGAACAGGTGTAATGTATGATGAAATAGGAGCAACGTTTTCGAAATCTACATCTCCATAAAGTTTAAAGCCAGATTTAGTTTCAGTAGATGTTTCGCGGTTAATACCCACATCAATAATAATTGCACCGTGTTTAACCATATCGGCAGTAATAAAATTTTTCTTGCCGATCGCTGCAATGATAATATCTGCCTGTAAAACCTGTTCTTTTAAATCTTTTGTACGTGAATGGGTAAGCGTAACCGTACAGTTTCCTGGGTTTGCATTACGAGCCATCAGGATACTCATCGGACTACCAACAATATTACTTCTGCCCACTACAACGCAGTGCTTTCCAGTAGTATCGATGTCGTATTCTTGTAACATCAACAAAATACCGTAAGGTGTTGCAGGGATGAAGCAAGGCAAATTACGCATCATTCTACCAAGGTTTACCGGATGAAAACCATCAACATCTTTGCGATAATCTATAGTTTCGGTAACTTTTTCAGGGTCGATATGTTTTGGTAAAGGTAACTGAACAATTAATCCATCAACATCAGCATCTTGGTTAATTTCTTCAATTTTTGCCAATAGCTCAGCTTCGGTAACCGAGTTGTCATATCTATGAAGCGAAGATTTAAAACCTACCTTTTCACAGTTTTTCATCTTACTGGCAACATAAGTTTCGCTACCACCATCATTACCCACTAATATGGCTACTAAGTGCGGTTTACGACCGCTTTTGCTCAAAAATTCTGCAGCTTCTTCTGCAATCTGAACTTTAACTTTTTCTGATACGTATTTACCGTCTAATAATACCCCTAAATCCCCTAAAGGGGACTTTGAATTTCCATCGCTCATATAACTTACTCTACTATAATTATATAATTTAAGATTTAGTTTGATAACTCGCTAGTATTTCCCCTTTAGGGGGCTAGGGGGTTAATCTAATTTCAAAACAGCCATAAATGCCGTTTGTGGAATCTCTACGTTTCCAACCTGGCGCATACGTTTTTTACCTTTTTTCTGTTTCTCTAATAACTTACGTTTACGAGAAATATCACCACCATAACATTTGGCCGTTACATCTTTACGCAAAGCACTCAGCGTTTCGCGGGCAATAACTTTAGCACCAATAGAAGCCTGAATTTTGATTTCAAATTGCTGACGAGGAATCAATTCTTTCAGTTTTTCGCAAATTTTCTTTCCAAAATCGTAAGCATTGCTTCTGTGAATCAACGATGATAATGCATCAACTGGTTCATCATTAATCAACATATCTAAACGAACTAAATCCGATTTTCGATATCCAACCTGATGGTAATCAAAAGAAGCATAACCTTTCGAAATTGTTTTTAGTTTATCATAAAAATCAAATACAATTTCGCCCATTGGCATCTCAAAAACCAGCTCAACTCTGTCAGATGTTAAATATGATTGATTTACAATCGTTCCTCTTTTCTGAATACAAAGTGACATTACAGGCCCAACAAAATCGGCTTTGGTGATAATATTAGCTTTAATGTATGGTTCTTCAACCGAATCTAATTTACTTGGGTCAGGTAAATCTGATGGATTATTTACAAAAATTTCATCGTCTTTGGTGGTATGCGCAATATATGATACGTTGGGAACGGTTGTGATAACCGTCATGTCGAATTCACGCTCCAAACGTTCCTGAATAATCTCCATGTGCAGCATTCCTAAGAATCCGCAACGGAAACCAAAGCCTAAAGCGGCAGAACTTTCAGGTTCGAAAACAATAGATGCATCATTCAATTGCAGTTTGTGCATGGCTTCGCGAAGCTCTTCAAACTCATCCGTATCTACGGGATAAATACCAGCAAAAACCATCGGCTTTACTTCTTCGAATCCCTGAATCGCATCTAATGATGGTCTCGCAGTAGTCGTAATCGTATCACCAACTTTTACCTCTCTGGCTTCTTTAATCCCAGAAATAATGTAACCTACATCCCCGGTTTTAACCACATTACGTGGTGCCATATCCAGTTTCAAAATACCCACTTCATCAGCTAAGTATTCTTTACCAGTATTAATAAATTTTACTTTATCACCTTTCTTAATTTCTCCGTTTACAACTTTATAATAGGCAATAATCCCTCTAAAAGAGTTAAAAACTGAGTCGAAAATTAGTGCTTGTAATGGGGCTTCTGGGTCGCCAACCGGTGCAGGAACGCGGTCTACAATTGCCTGAATGATATCAGGAATTCCCATTCCGGTTTTTCCCGATGCCGGAATAATATCCTCACGTTTACAGCCAATTAAATCAATAATCTGGTCTTTTACTTCCTCAGGCATCGCCCCAGGTAAATCCATTTTATTTAAAATTGGGATAATTTCAAGGTCGTGCTCTAACGCTAAATATAAGTTCGAAATCGTTTGTGCTTGAATCCCTTGCGACGCATCAACAATAAGCAAAGCACCTTCGCAAGCCGCGATAGAACGCGAAACTTCGTAAGAAAAATCTACGTGTCCCGGTGTGTCAATTAAGTTAAAATTATACTCAATATCTCCAACTTTGTAGTTCATTTGTATGGCATGACTTTTAATCGTGATGCCTCTCTCACGCTCCAAATCCATGTTATCGAGCAATTGCGCCTGCGCCTCACGCTGCGAAATTGTCGCTGTATATTCTAATAACCTATCGGCCAAAGTACTCTTACCATGGTCGATATGTGCAATAATGCAAAAATTACGTATATGCTTCATCTTTGCGCAAAGATATAGTTTTTAATGGAAAATTTAACGTGTAAAAGATGGGTGGATTTTTAAATATATGAAAAGCAAAAGCAGTAGTTTTTCGGTTGCAGCAGTCCTGCTTTTCGTTGCAATCTTTTTGTCATTGTGTTGTGCTCAAATTCCCGTCATTGCGAAGAGGTACGACGCGGCAATCTAATACTATCAATGAGCAAAAAGTATTTCCACTGCAATCAGGTTTACTTAACGAGAAACAGAAGTTCTTCTGAATGTTATCTTTCTGATCACACAAATTATTTTTGCCACGGAAACGCAGAAATCACAGAAAGTTTAATTCATGTACCATTCCAACACATCTGTGTTTATCCTATTTATCTGTTGCTATTTTTTAGAAAAAAAATAATTCCGTGTTTCCGTGGCAGCTGAAAAAAACTAAACCATCGTTCTCTTCCACTTACCTTTTTTAAATAGGATAAATGCCGCAACAGCAATACCAGCTTCGGCGGTTGGTATAGCGATAAAAACACCAGTCGGGCCCATTTCTAAATATTTCGCCAGGAAGTAGGCTAGGGGAATCTGGAATAACCAAAAAGCAAAAATATTGATTTTGGTCGGTGTCCAAGTATCTCCAGCGCCGTTAAAGGCACTGCTAAAAACCATGGCCGCTCCATAAATTACGAAGCCAATACTAAGAATCTTCAAAGCACGACTTGCAATCTCAATCACTTTTACATCTGATGTGAAGAAAGAGGCAAACAAATGACCGCAGGTTAAGAATACTACGCTTACTGCAGCCATGAAAATGATGATATACTTCAAAGTCTGGAAAACCGATTTTTCGGCTCTGTCGATGTGACCGGCTCCTAAATTTTGACCAACTAAGGTTGCTGCCGCGTTGCTCAAACCCCAGGCAGGCAACATAAAAAACATCATTAAACGTAATGCCGTCTGGTAACCTGCCGAGCCCTCATCACCGCCAGTAGTGGCTACTAGTTCTGCCAAAAAGACCCAACTGCAACTGGCAATCACGAATTGAAAAATTGCTGGTGCAGCAATTTTTACGATGGCTTTAATTTGTTCGAAATTAGGGATGAAATGGCTAATTCGAATTTTTAAAGCATTTTTACCGTTGAATAAATTATAAATTTGGTAGGTCACGCCCAAACCACGACCAATAGTTGTTGCAATAGCAGCGCCTGTTAAACCAAAAGCAGGGATTGGCCCGAAACCGTTGATGAAAATAGGGCAGAGGATGATATTTGCAATATTGGCGATCCATAAACTTCTCATTGCGATTGCAGCATTACCAGCTCCCCTAAAAATTCCGTTAATTAAAAATAACAGCACAATAATGATACTTCCACCCATCATAATTCGAACAAAAGTGGTACCGTGGTTGGCCGTTTCAGTTGAAGCACCCATTAACAAAAGAATATCCCTGGCATAAATTAAACCTGCGATACTAATTAATATGTTCACCGCAACAGCTATCACAATGGTTTGCATTCCGGCTTTTGATGCTGCCTCCGGATTTTTTTCGCCAATTCTTCTGGCAACAACTGCTGTTGCGGCCATACTTAAACCAATGGCTAACGAGTAAATTATAGTCAAAACCGATTCTGTTAAACCTACGGTTTGTATCGCATGGCTGCTATTTTCCAGGTGACCGACGAAATATAAATCTACTAATGCGAAAACCGACTCCATTGCCATTTCCAACATCATTGGGATGGCTAATAAAATAATTGCTCGCTTAATGCTGATGGAAGTTAAATCAACTTCGTGGCCTTTCAATGATTGTACGAGTAATTCAAAAAAAGAAGATAGTTTGCCCTGTGTCTTTACTGACTGTGACATATATTATAAAGTAAAATGTGATGAATAAACCATAAGATACGCAGCTAAGTCGCACATATCTAAACTGAAATGGAGGGAATCCTCGGTTGCTTAAAACCTCAAACGGATTGCAGATACTATCATGGTTCTGTTCTTTTTGATAGCGTAAAGATAAATAATTTTTTTAATTGTCAAGTTTTGATGACTGATATCTAATGTGTTGATTAATTTATTTGTCAACAAAAAACAGAAATAGCGCAACTAAATCTTTTCAGAGATTTCTTGGCTTCGTTCGAAATGAAGATTTGCCAATATTAAATACTATAGGCCTCAATCATCTCTTCGGTAACTTTTGTTCCACGTCCGGAATTCAAATCAATTAATACATAATCAAAAATACCATCAGAAGCTACTTTGCCGGTTTTTTTATTGATGATTTCGAACTGAACTGAACAACCCCTATCATGCATGGTTAAAATACCCGTTCTGATCAACATTAAATCGTTCATTAAAAGCGGGCGTTTAAAATTGATATCTACACGACTAACTACCCAGCCCAAACCTTGTTTGGTAAAGTGCTCCCAGGGCATCCCGTAGAACTTTTCCATTTGCTCGTAGCGGGCGGCAAGTACATAATCCAGGTATTTGCTGTTATGTACATGGTTAAACATGTCTATATCATCCGGACGTACACGTAATTCACTTTCGAAAATGCTGAATTGATTCTTTTCCAAGGGTAAAAGGTTTTGTGCAAAAGTAGGGTTTTTGTTTTGTTTGGACGATTGCAAGGAAAAACTAAGTTACTCCTTCTGCCTTATTTTCCTTAAACCCGACTTAGCGGAAATACTTTTAAAATTGCAGCAACCTTGAATATGCTGTCATTCTGAGGCACGAAGAATCTGCAAACGATGAAACAGATTCTTCGTGCCTCAGAATGACAGAAGTTTTTAAAAGATTGCAGCGAGGGCGGGGCAGGTGCAACCGATGTAAAGCGGAACTTTGTTTTCCAAATAATCAGGCTATTAGCTTAAACATTCTATCTGTAAATTACACTTGCTAATAATCAAAAATAGCTTTATCTTTGCGGCACAATTAATTAATTTTTATCGCTTTAATATTATTCAAGAATGTATTTAAGTTCAGAAAAGAAAGCCGAAATCTTTAAACAACACGGCGAAGTAGAAACCAACACTGGTTCTGCAGAAGGTCAGGTAGCGTTATTTACATACCGTATTGCGCACTTAACAGAACACTTAAAGAAAAATCGTAAAGATTTCTCTACTCAGTTGTCACTTCAAAAATTAGTAGGTAAACGCCGCGGTATTTTGGCTTACCTATACAAAAAAGATATTGAGCGCTACCGTGCTATCATCAAAGCTTTAGAGCTTCGTGATATCATTAAACAAAAATAAGCGAATTTTATCAGCGAAAGCCATTCTTTAGGGGATGGCTTTTTACATTTCCTGTTAAATATTTTAACGGGATTTGTTATAGATAGGCTTTTTAAATCTTATCTTCGTTTGCAAAAACAAAAACATATATAAACAACGGTGTGTAGAAAGAGGAAAACACACCATAATTCTATTTAAATGAATGTAATAAAAAAATCGTTCGATTTGGGCGATGGCAGAATTGTTGAAATTGAAACTGGTAAACTGGCAAAACAAGCTGATGGTTCGGTTGTAGTAAAAATGGGCGATACGATGTTGTTAGCAACAGTTGTATCTACTGTTGGTGCTAAACCAGGAACTGACTTTTTACCATTATCTGTTGATTATCAAGAAAAATATGCGGCTACTGGTCGTATTCCAGGTGGATTTTTACGTCGTGAGGCAAGATTATCTGACTACGAGGTTTTAATTTCTCGTTTGGTTGATAGAGCTTTACGCCCAATGTTCCCGTCTGATTATCACTCAGATACTCAGGTAATGATTTCATTAATTTCTGCTGATAAAAATATAATGCCTGATTGTTTGGCAGGTTTAGCAGCATCAGCTGCATTATCAGTTTCTGATATTCCTTTCAACGGTCCGATTTCTGAAGTTCGTGTTGCAAAAATTGATGGTAAATTGGTAATCAATCCATTGGCTAGCGATTTGGAGCGTGCAACTTTAGAATTTATGGTTGCTGGTTCTGCTAACGATATCGGTATGGTTGAGGGTGAGTGCGATGAGATTCAGGAAGATGAAATGGTTGAAGCTTTAAAATTTGCACACGATGCAATTAAAGTTCAATGTGCGGTTCAGGTTGAGTTAACTGAGGCAGTTGGTAAAACTGTAAAACGCGAATATAGCCATGAAGACCACGATGCTGATTTAAAAGCTAAGGTTTATGCCGATACTTACGATAAAGTTTACGCTGTTGCGAAATCTGGTTCTAACAAAGATGAACGTAAAGTTGGTTTCACTAACATTATCAATGAGTTTTTCGAGGCAATGCCAGAAGATACTGCGGATTTAACTAAGGCAATGGCCAAGCATTATTACCATGATGTTCAGTACGATGCGATTAGAAATCTATTGTTAGATGAGGGTATTCGTTTAGATGGCCGTAAGACTACTGAAATTCGTCCGATTTGGAGCGAAGTTGGCTATTTACCTGCTGCTCACGGTTCGGCTGTTTTCACACGTGGCGAAACACAATCTTTAACATCAGTTACTTTAGGTAGTAAAGATGATGAGCAAATGATTGATGGTGCTTTCTTCAACGGTTACCAAAAATTCTTATTACACTATAATTTCCCTGGTTTCTCAACTGGTGAGGTTAGACCGAACAGAGGTGCTGGTCGTCGTGAAATTGGTCACGGTGCTTTAGCACAACGTTCATTGAAAAAAGTATTGCCACAAGGTGAGGCAAATCCTTACACCATTCGTGTAGTTTCTGATATTTTAGAATCCAACGGTTCATCATCAATGGCCACTGTTTGTGCCGGTACTTTAGCATTAATGGATGCTGGTATCAAAATTAAATCTCCGGTTTCGGGTATCGCAATGGGTTTAATTACTGATGAGAAAACTGGTAAATACGCAATTCTTTCCGATATTTTAGGAGATGAAGACCACTTGGGTGATATGGACTTCAAAGTAACTGGTACTGAACATGGTATTGTTGCTTGTCAAATGGACTTAAAAATCAATGGTTTATCTTACGAAGTATTAACTAAAGCTTTATTACAGGCTAAAGAGGGTCGTTTACACATCTTAAACGAGATGAAGAAAACAATTGCTCAGCCTAATGAAGACATGAAGCCACATGCTCCACGTATTGTTTCTATCACTATTGAGAAAGAATTTATTGGTGCAATTATCGGCCCTGGAGGTAAAATTATTCAGGAAATGCAACGCGAAACTGGCGCATCAATCTCTATCGAAGAAGTTGATGGTAAAGGAATCGTTGAAATCTTCGCTGATAATAAAGCAGCAATCGATGCAGCAGTTACCCGTATCCGTAATATCGTAGCTAAGCCAGAAATTGGTGAGGTTTACCAAGGTAAAGTAAAATCAATTATGCCATTCGGTGCATTTGTTGAGGTGATGCCAGGTAAAGATGGTTTACTACACATCTCTGAAATTTCATGGGAACGTTTAGAAACTATGGACGGTGTATTGAAAGAAGGTGATAAAATCGAGGTTAAATTATTAGATATTGATAAACAAGGTAAAATGAAACTTTCTCGCAAGGTTTTATTACCAAGACCTGAAAAACCAGCTGCGCCTAAAGCTTAATACGAGTAGTTTACTCACTAATTAAATAATTTAAAGCCCTTCCGGTAATACTGGAAGGGCTTTGTGTTATATTAGAAATAACATTGTACTAGGTAATTGCTTATGGTTGATGTTTCTAACCGTCGTTTAAGGTATTCAGCTTTAAAATAAACGTTGCAGCAGGAGGTCTTTTTTTTGGGGCGAAACTTCAATTTCTGAACCATCTGAAAGCTCTAAGGTTCCTCCGTCGCCTTTGCGATATTTCACTACGTAATCTAAATTGATAATTACAGACCTGTTAATACGCATAAAATGCTCGTCGTCTAATACGTTTTCGTAGTCTTTTAATGTTTTAGATACCACTTATTTTTTTTGCATCGATAAGTAAAAAGACGCTATAATTGCTCATGGCTTCCACTCTTAAAATATTTGATTTCTCTACAAGATAAACACCTTCTGCAGTTGGTAGTGCCAAACGGTTGCTCGATTTTTTTGTTGACTTTATTGTTTTATACATGAGCTTTTCCGCTACCCGTTTCCTTAACCTTGTAATGGCGGTTTGTAAATCTTCTTGGTCAACCGGTTTTAGCAGGTAATCTACTGCACTTATTCTTAAAGCATCGAGGGTATAGCTATCATATGCGGTAGTGAAGATCACTTCGAAATTAAAAGTGCCCAAGCGTTCTAAGAATTGAAAACCGTTCATTCCTGGCATTTCGACATCCAAAAATAAGACATCGATGTTGAGTCCTATAATAGCATCTAAGGCTTTTGCAGGTTCGTCAAAGATGCCTACAACTTGCAATTCATCTTCAAAAATATCAAGTTTATGAGCAAGCAACTTACTTCCTCTTATTTCATCATCTAAAATTGCTGCTTTTAACATCGTTTGAAGTATTTAAATGAATTTACGTTATTTTAATGATTTTTCTAGTCTTGAGATTGCCATGAATCAGCACTTCGAAATTTTACTACTGGAGTTGACTCAAACCACCAGGAAATTAATATAATAGAAATGAACCTAATCCTAATTCACCTGATCTAGAATTCCAAAGGTTGCACCTTCATTTTTGTTTCGGTAAATATTCATGACAACGAGCTGAGTTCCATATAAAACGAAAACTCGGTGTGATATCAATGACTTCATTCCGCCAGGTCCGCTCCATTTGTATCCAGCTAAATTTCCAACCAATGTATAGTCTTCGTATGGCGATCCCTTCTTGTTTTCGTCGGTTACACTAAACTTGCTCCCAATAAATTGATAACTTGTGCGAACGGCTACATTTGATTTTTCTTTATACAGGATGCCTGTGTATCTATTGCTTTTTAACCTATTGCCGAAAACTTTCTTTTCAAGCTTGGCAAAAGTTCGGTTATTTAGCGGAACGAGTGTAGCGCCATTGATCTTAAAATTATCTTCTCCGCCAACAAACTCAAATTTTAGGTTATCGTTAATAACAGTATATTTTCCCTCGTGCAGCTTACCATCTACCGTGAGGTATTGGAAAGTATTATTTTCTCCCATATTAAATATAAATGGCGTTTTAAAAGTAGCCGTTGCAGAATTGGCGTAGTAGCCTACCACACAATAATCTTTCAAGTCTATTTGACTGTTTGCCCTAAAATGAACGAGTAGCAATAGAAAAATTACCACAACTCGTTTCACGCATTTTGTTAAATTTTTCATCATGATATTTATTAATCAATTACAATGGGGTGGGTATTGTCATAAACCGATATAGTTGCTGTACGGCCTTCGACAATTGCTTTAATAGTAAAGGTTTCTTCCCAATTTCTATTGGTTAAGTCAATATCCTTCAATTCCCAATAGCCAATATTATTAGCAGTTAATGGATAGGTTCTATTTATCCTATTTATCGGGCCTTTACCCTTACTAATGGTTTCTTTTCGAGTATCAAATAGCTTTTCGTAATACGAGCTAGTTAGTTGTATTTTGAGTTTTGCATGAGGTTCCGCGTATCCGTAAATTGAATATCTGCCTCTAACTTTTTGTCCATTTTTTGGAAAATAGATTTGAAGTCGGGGTATACGGTTAGCTTGTTGTATTTGAGTTATTTCGGGCTTTACCTTAATTTTTTCTGGAGTAGTTTGTAATACGCCAAATAAAATATAACTGATGATTATTAAAGTTTTCATATGCTTATGCTGAAATGATTAGTAAACTAAATAGTAGTAGCTTTTTCATAGGTTGATGATTTATTTGCAAACACGTTTTGATGTATTTTTGATAGCATTCACATCATCTGTTGCTATTACTTTCCCGCCATTTGCTAGCCCGGTGTACAAGCCATCATTTGTCATACTCAGTTGATTGTTAGCGCCTGGATTGTTGTTGAAACCCCACCACCATGCGATGTAGCCAAATTCATTATCTTGGCAAAGTTTCATTAGCAATCTATAATTAATGTTGTAGGCAAGTCCGTTTTGAATGTCTGCCACGGCCAACTCACCAAATACGATAGGCAAACCAGTTTGTTTAAGCGCTACCAAATCAGCTGTAATTTTAGCATCAGAATAGTTGCCAAACGGCCCGTTGGTTGGCCAGTAAGCGTGTACGCTAAACATTAAATTATGTAAGGGGTCAGTATCCATTAAAGCCTTGCCCTGGTATAGAAAAAATACGTGATCTTTTCCCCAGTTTGGCGCATCTACCATTATTGGGCAAGTATAGCCAGCATCCCTCAAAGTTTTTATTGCTGTTAAATTAGCCTCTCGATAGGTTGCATCAGAAGCTGAACCATTATCTGGCTCGTTCGCAATATTTAAGATGATTGACTGCTGGTATTTTTGCAGCATGCTTTTTATGCCGGCGCTTATCCACCATTGAGCGGCTTGTTGCAGGTCTGCAGTTGCGTTTGCACTTCCGGTAAAATCATGCAGCTCTAAGATAGGGATCATTCCTTTGGCCAAACAACTGGTAATAATCGGTTCTATTTTAGCTGCCGTTAGGCCAGTTACCGCACCGCCGTTTGCCCAATCGGTATAGTTTCTTGTTAAAACAATGCGCACATTATTTGCACCAGTTTTTTCTATTTCTTCAAGCTCTTTTAAACCAAGATTTACCGCATAGATACTACCCATGTTTACGCCTCTAAGTACAATTTTGTTATCGCATTTATCGGCTAAATATTTTCCGTCTTTAATATGTAAACCTACTGCGGTATCTACATTTGGATTCTTATCTTTTTTGCAACTCATAAAAGCCAAAGAAGCAAATAGAAGTGTAAGTAAAAATTTAAAGTTTTTCATGATGTTAGTTTTGAATTAAAATGTTAACCAAAATAACAACTCTTTATGCTGCAATTTTTTGAGAATGAGTGAATGGGTAATTTTAATGAGTGAGCAAGGTTATAGATTAGGGAAGCGAGATTTTGCTTGCACCGTTTCTGTATTGAAGCGCAAAGGCGGTGTGAAAATTAATGTTGGTCCCGCTTTTTGCTACAATCTTTTTTTGCTTTTGTCATGCTGAGGCACGAAGCATCTGCTTATCTATCACAGATGCTTCGTGCCTCAGCATGACAGCTATTTGCGTCGCTGCGAAAAAAAGGATTTTCGCTGCAATCGGGGCTAGGATTTAAAGACGGTGCAAAGTTAGGCGCATAACTAGAAGGATGTACAAAAGAACCTCCGGCTCTGTATTATAAACCCGATTGAAAAGCGGGGCTGCAATAGCCAGGCACTGCTAACATTGTTTTTCAAATTCTGTTATAATTGCTACAAATTGCTTTTTAGTTTCCTTTTAATCTCCTTTGGCGGAATGGGTTGCGGATTGAGAATTACTTTGTCTTTAATAGGAACTACTTTGGGTCCTAATTTTTGATCGGGTATTTTGTGGACTTGTACGTAGTTGGGCTGTATATTTGCATACCACATCGCCGATTTTTGACCCGTATGTATTTGATAAATCGAAAGCATGTATGTGGTTCTGTTGTGGTCTACGCTAGTGTTTGGTATAGAATTAGGCGAAGGTTCAATGCTTAACCCCGTAATTTCCCAGGCGCCCGTTTTACTGTCGGGAACTACATGTTTCCTTACGGTATTAATTTGCTTACTATTAGACCCTTCCATATAATAGTTCATTTGCAAATCGGCGATGATAACTGAGGTTGGATACCATACGCTTTTGGGTATCTGTGCAAATGGAATACCCTTAACATTAAAGGGAAAATTAACTTTCATTGTGCTTGCGCTGAGGTAACCTACTACCTGCGGAGGTGTTAGGTTTTGTGCAAAGCCGATGTAGCTTAAACACATTAAAATGAGGTATAGAATGTATTTTTTCATGACTTTAAATATTAAACTAGTCCAAATTTGTAGAAGTTTGCGTCTTCACCTTTTATCAACAGAAACGGTCTCATTATACCTTTGTAATTTTCTTCAATGGTTAAGGCAAAATAAGCTTTACCATCAAGCATACCTTTCCAGGCTCCACGAGAAATTTTTGTATATGTACCTTTATTAGCAGAACTGTCCCATCGCCAATTATTGGTATTTTTAATAAAGGTTAAACCATAAGGTCCATTCATATTTTCGTAGGTGTAACCGTGAATGTCAAAATCACCTTTTATATCAGATAATTTAGAAATATAACTGCCATCTATACTCATAGTTATATCTGCTTTATTGGTAACACTTACACTCTTAAAGCTTAAATTTCCGTTTACATCTTTCGCAAAACTAAATTTGTAAGTTATGTTGCCGTCTCCAAGTTCATCAAAAGTGAAACTATCGTTTTTAATAATTACCGTTTGCGTTTTTTTAACATTTAAACCTTCTAGTGTGGCTATAATTTCATTACCATTCTGTGTAAAATAAAATACCCGTAAGTCTGTACCCGTTTGCTTTTTAAGTGTTACTGCTAGCTGGTAGGTAGATAATTCACTTGCTGCAATGGTAGAATTATCTTTGTCTTTTTTGCAACTCGTCATTATTACTAAAAATAATATGGGTAGCATTTTAAATATATTTTTCATGATTTTAGATTTTAAATGTGATTAGAACTAATGTTTCTGAAAAAGTAATGAGTTTAATTGCACTTGTACTCAAATGTTCCTTTAATGGTAGAGTTGGTAGTTTGGGCACCTCCTTTGTACTCTGCAACTTGTGTTGAGTTAAGGATCCTATCATGCTCATCAAATTCGTAATTAAACACCGCATCTATCTGGACATTGGTTACATTATCGGTCATCGAACTTCTAGTGATAAGATTTTTGCTAATGAAAGGTTGTCTATCAATTAAGTCCTGATGGTGATTTAGGGGGTAATCACTAAGATTTTTTGAAATATTGTAGCTATAAGTCATTCTCCCTAACTGTCTATTATTATTGTCAAGATCAATTAGCGTCAAACTAGTTAAGTTGCCATTGTTGATGCTCATTTTCCAGAGATTTTTTACCGTTTTAAACGGAACGCTTTCATTTTTCCTGAAAGTTTGGGTGGTTGCAGTAGCATCGTAACCGTTACTAGTTTTTATATGTTGGTAGTTAATCTTAGTAACCTCTCCCGAACTTTTATAAACAGCAATTAACTCTAAAATCTGTCCTTCTGGACCCAGTTTAAAAGTTTGGTCGTAATACCTATCGCTTGAATTTATGGTATTACCATTGTCTTGATAAGTAATAGTGTAAGTGTTAATGTCTGTTTTTAGTTCGCTTAACTTACTATCAGTGTTATAGGAAAGTTGATAGAATTGACCTTGAGAGTCTACATAACTCGTTGGTTTTTTGCAAACTTCTTTTTGTTTTGTATTGTCTTTTTTGCATGCCATAAAGCTCATAAGCAATAATAGCAGTGCTGTTATTTTTAAGTTTTTCATGATATAAATATTTGAAGCCTAAATCATTTTATTGTGATGTAAGCACGCCGTAATAATGGGTGTAATTTGGGGTGCCAGCACCATTAACTTGAGAGTAATAAAGTTTTCCGTCACCAATGGTCATGAGGTGTAAACGACCTTCGTTACCAGTTCTGGCAGTGGCTACGCCATTGTTTTGCAAAATATAATCTGCACCAGTGCCAGTTTGCCCGAAACCATCAATACTTACAGTAAATTTTTTATCGGTTGTGTATTTTATCAAGCACGATTTTCCGTTGGCCAGCCCGTTGGTAGCCACTGTGCCTTTAAATGTTTTACCCGCAAATGAATCGGCATCGGGTATTTTTTGTAAATGATAAGACCTGTAGCTTGCATTGCTACAGCTGGTGACTGCGTTGTTGGCTATGGTAAAAGTTAAATTGCCGATTTTTATTACGCCATCGGTGTAGGTGTAATTTGGGTTATCAGAATTGTAGCCCCCTTGCGAAGTGGAGTAGGTCTTAGCATTCGCAAAGAAACAGTACACATAACTGGTTGGTGATGAACCACCACCGATAGATGCTTCTTCTCCGGTAATATAATATTTTGTGGGATCAAAATTATCTTCAGGTTTCGGTTCCTTATCTTTTTTGCAAGAAGCAAATGCTGCTAAAACAGAAAGTACCATTAGCGTTTTTGCGAATATGGTTTTAAAATTTTTCATATTTTATGAGATTTAAGATTTAAAATTTGAGCGTTACCTTTACTGCAACCAGGCCACCATTTTGGTGTACATTTTATCGGTCCAATCGCCGCCACAATGGCTGTTGCAACTGTTGTCGGTTACACCTTCGCTTTTAGCTTTAATTGGGGAATTGGCTGGGATTTGATCGTAAAGTGCTTTGCCATTAAAGTTTCCTTCATTATTGCCACTGCAGTTAATGGCAAAAATTGGGATTTTGAAATTTTGTGCGTTCCAAGTTCCTGTTGCGCCACAAGCACCCAATAAACCTTTGGTGTAGCTTAGTGTAGGATTTAAAGAAATATCGGTAAATAGCATAAATGAAGTGTAAGAAAATCCAGCTACAACGGATTTGTTTTTATCGATGCCGTACTTGCCCGAAATACCTACAATCGCTTTATTAAAATCTTCGCCCATTAATTTGGCTCTGCTATTCCAATCGGCGCCAGCTGCTGGTTTTTGATATTTAACTATTGCTGCCGCATAACCATTGCTTGCTGCTTTTTCACATAATGCAGTTTCAGCTGCACCATCAATTGCACCTTCAG
This sequence comes from Pedobacter agri PB92, assembly GCF_000258495.1. GTDB lineage: Bacteria > Bacteroidota > Bacteroidia > Sphingobacteriales > Sphingobacteriaceae > Pedobacter > Pedobacter agri. Next base: position 2,789 of record NZ_AJLG01000045.1, on the reverse strand, counting down.
ATGGATTATTCTCATCATTACCACTGCCTACAACTAGAGTACCCTTGAAATTGGTTGTGTTTATACCTGTGAATATTTTATAGGTAATGCCATTTACGGTTTCAGTAACTTGTTTAATATTTCCTTTAATTACCTCTTTTTCTTCATTTGGAGTTTTATCTTTTTTACAAGCGATAGCTGTAATGATGATACAAATTGGTATGATTAATAATTTTTTCATGGTTCTTAGTTTTATGTTATTTAGTTGATTTGCTTAATCAAACTTAACTAGCATCTACAAGGTATTTTTTAACGATGATTGAGTGCTCCTTTTTAACGAGCGAAGAATGCGATGAGATGAGTAAACAAGCACTTACTATTTTATGGAACTTTAGTAAATACACCGTAAGTAAAAATTTCCGAACCTGCACCAACCAGGTTTTTCTTATGGCAAGTTACTTCCAGCTTACCATCAATTAATACCAGATCGTACTCTGCATAATTATTTGCTGCAGCATCTGGTGTATTGCTTCTGGCTGCAATATTTGCAATGAGCGTGTACTTCCCAGAAAATGGATACGTCGTGCCGGTTTTTTCATCGTAACTATCCGGTCGAAAGGTAAACACCGCAAATGTTTTTGCTATGTTGGTCCAATTGCCTTGGTAATTATTCCCGTTTAACTGATTTTTAGTTGGCTTTTTTTGCAGACTATAACTGGTAAACGGATAGCGTTTCATTAGATCCTCATAAGCTATAATTGCATTATTTTCTACTGTGAAAACCATCATTCCATCAATTCTGATTTTGCCATCTTTGAAAGTAAAGGGTTTAGCGCTTTCTCTTAATAAAGAGGCTTTTCCGTATTCATCAAAATTAATGATGTAAGGGATTTGTACCGTTTGGCCGTTAGAGAGTTGCGCTGGCCTTCTGCCAATGATATAATAATCTGCTAGATCAATTTGCGCTTCGGCTTTTGCTTCTGTTTCAACACCATCTTTCTTACAGGAAGTAAACAGTGCGATACAAAATACCATTCCATATTTTAGGATGTTTTTTAAAGTTTTCATTAGTAAGTTTTTTTAAGGTTAGTTATGTAGAGTGTTCATCTAGGTAGAAATGCTAGTTTGCATTCCACAATATCCATAGCTTTTGCCTACTCGTGTAATCGGTAGATTTATAGCCATTAGTTGCTGTAATACCCGCAAAGCCTCCTACATGAAAAGTAACTTCAGGTTGGTAATTGGCATTATAAAATACGATCACTACGGGGCAGTCTTTACAATTCGGCAGTTTGGGGTTCAACTTATGCTCAAAACTATAAAGTATTTGATCACGCAGTTTTACCTGAACAATTTGTTTTACTCCCGCCTTGTTAAGCGAATCGCTCTTAGCAATTACTCGTGCAATGGGGGCAGGTAAATTTTCTCTTTTTGCGCCATATTTCACTCCCTGGGCTCCAGACTTTCCAAATTCTGCCAGCGTGTAGCCGTCTGCTACGAAAGCGCTCGGACCTCTGCTCGTCGTAAAATAGGCTACAGTATTGCCGTTTTCATCATAAAAGGTGGTCCCACGTTCGCAATGAATGCATTGCGATTTGCTTGTTATCGAAAACTCATAAACCTTTCGCCCACCACTTAGCATTAACATCCGTTCAAATTTTACGGTTGTTAAATCTGTTTTTCTATTGAGTTTTTGAATATGAGCAGGTAATTGTTGCGCTATTCCAGCCAAACACCATAGTGATAGTATTAGCGTTAAAGATATTGCCGTTTTCATCTGTTTATTATTTTATAATCTATCTACTAGTTTGATTTTTTAAGGCGTTTTTGAGAAACCATATATTCCGTGTTGCGACTTTGCAAAATTTCGTTACCCCATATTTGGTACACCGATGCAAAAATTCTTCTGCCAGTTGCCTTTGGGTCATAATGCACTTCTACTACACGACTTTGCCATACACCATTGGCATCTGCTTTAGCAGTAAACTCTTGCCTTTCGTGTAGTGGTGTGCTTACCCTTAAAACTGGCTTTCCATCGGTGCTTTTGGGCATAAGGTAAATTGGAGAAATTGTAACGTTAACTGTAGTATTTGGCTCTGCCTTGCCTACCAATACAAATGGACCACCTATTATAGAACCACCAGTAGGTGATGTAATTGATGGAGTTAATTTGCCATAAGCTGCAGATTTAGGTTTTTTGCCCAATTGAGCATGAGCACTTAAGCTGATTACAACTAATAAACAAACTGATGTTGTCTTTTTCCATAGGGTTACCATTTGCTTTTTCATGATAATATATTTTAAAGGTGAAATAGATCTTAATTTTGATTTCTTATCAAACCTATTAACCTCATTCATTAAATTTTTAGCTAATGATTGAATGTAGTGTTTCAATGAGTGAGGCGTGTGTTGGAATTAGGCTATTGATAAATTTGTTCTCCAAAATAAATTCCACTAAATTCATATATCACTTAAGTTAGATGGTTATAAAAACTTAGTGATTTAAAAAATCGAACGTTGCAGAATTGACTAAAGAAAACCAACGACTGATTATGGTAGAATTAGCTTAACAAAATGCGCTGTAACACTTGTTGAAATAGCAATTGATTTCTTTAGAACCTCTAAAGACATCATATTTTATCTCTCATTGAAAGGTGCTGAGAAGTTAATTTCTAGCGCTTATTTTGTTTCAATTATCCAATATTGCTGCATATTTTATGTAGAATGCTAATGTCCGGACGAATGGGTAGTTTTAATGAGTGAAAGCGTAATATGTATTTAGTTTAGCTTAGTAATACTTCGTTTGATTA
>NZ_AJLG01000044.1 GCF_000258495.1 Pedobacter agri PB92 | reverse complement strand
GTTATTATTTGCATGGCACAAGACAATCAAGCAGGTATTTCATTGCATGTGCTAGCCTTGCTATCCACTTCACCCGTTTATGTCCCAAGGCTCATGCTCGCTACTATCAGGTTTAAAAACAAAGCTTTGTGCTATAGCAACATTTCAAAACCCGTCGCCTTATGTTTTCTTCAAAAAAGCTGCAGCCTCAATTTTCTCGAATTCCTTTTTATCCTCATCCCATAAATAGGCTTTGTAGTAAACCTGTTTAGCTTCGAGATTTTCTTTACATACGCCCGCAATAAAAAGGCGACTTGTGGCATTACCCAAAGCTCTATCTTCAGCAAAAAGACATGAATTCTCTTCGCCCAAAGGTAAATCGTAAATTTTGCCATCTCTTACATCCACCATAAAACCCATAATACAACTTGCACCGCAACCAAATATCGAGATTACATAATGACCGCCAAAATTCACATCGCTGTCTTTGTAAGCTTCAGTTATCCGCGTTCTAAAATCTCTAGCTTCGGGATAACTACTCCAGTCAATTGGCGCATTTTCTATTCTTTCTTGAGGACCAACTTCATATTTTTTAAAATCAATGCTATCGGCAAAACTAATTTCTGTTTCCTCTTTTATTTCAGGTGTTTTAGCTACAGTATCAACAAAAATGGTATCAATTTTTGCAGTAATGAGCGTATCCGAGACACTTGTATCGGCAAGTTGTGGGCCAGTTTTGCTATTATTATTGCATGCGTAGCCTGTTATTATTAAGATTGCGAGGATGTATTTTATAGTATTTTCCATGGTCAGCAATTAAATCAGCGTAATACCCAATTCCTCGAGGTATGCTTTCGGCAAATAAATCTCTCCGGTTATAGGATTGTAGTTGAATTTGCTATCTTCTTTACCAGCAATTTTAATGGTGATCTCATTTCCTTGCTCGTACAATTTTACAGTAGATTTAGCTTTAGCTTCGAAAATTCGCTTACTAATCTGCTCTGTTTCCTGCAATGCAAAAATGGTATTTCCGCTTTCTAATTTTTTGATGTATAAATAAGGTTTAAATGGCTTCTTCTCTTCAGATTCCTCATAGGAGTTTTTCACTTTGCCCATGCTTGGGTCCATCATTGGTGGAACGCTTACGAAACCACCCTCCCGGTTTGCCTTTGTACTGAAGTTAACCTTTATTAGTTTTTCGGCAAACGCTTTTAATTTTTCATCATCGGCATTTGCCAAAACAAAGGCTTTTACCAATGCCATTTTAGCATTATATAATTTATGATTATTTCCCTGGCTCAATACGATGTAATCAAAATTTGGTTTTCTATTGAAATCTTCAAGTTTAACGCTAACCATTTTTACAATTCCATCATCTTCTTGCTGTTCTTCGGTTTGATAGAGTGGCAAATATTTGTCAAATCCTCTATCTAAAATGGTTTTAAAACTTTCATCGTTTGCCAAAACCACAAAATGCGTTTTAATCTTTCTGATTTTAGGAGGCAATGGAATTCCGTTTTTATCTGTTCCTCCAGAAACGAAAGGCTCCTGTTCATCATAATCAGCAATAATATATTGACCAACTGTTTTAAAATCATTATAATCTCTTGTTATCGGAATCGTTTTATCTGTTTCCTCGCTTAATAAGAATTTCTTTCCTTTATTGCTAATGATAGAATATGGAACTCCTTTTATTTGCACCTGATTACTGAATATGGTTTCGTAAAGCTGTTTTGCGCCGGTTTTTGTATTAAAAATGATATCCATCTTATCGCCATAATCTTTTAGGTGAATTTGATTTTTAGCGGGTACTGATATTGCAGAGGTGTAGATAGGCTTAATGGTTTCTTTCGCTAAGTTATCGACAATGCCGTATTTACCGTTAATGCTAAAAGCATAAAATTTATGCTGAGAAAAGGCAAAATTAGCCGTAGCAAAAATTAAGAGTGTAAGAACTATTTTTTTCATAATTTAATCGTTTTTTAAAATCAAGGTTATTGATTAATATCCTGTAACTAATAAGTTTCTCGCCGCTTTTTGGCTACATTTCTGGAATTTACTGTAGGCCACTGCGGCTTTGCTACGAGCCTGTTCAGCTGTTCCGCCACTTACATAACTACTCAGGGCATCATGTAAAACATATGCCTCAGGCGCCATCAATCCGGTGCTCCATACAATTGGATTTGCTTTTGCCTGCACTAAATGTGGAGCGAAATACTTTTTGCTGATGCAGGCCAGAATAATCGCGTCACGCTGTTTGCCATCTATATTGCTAAAATTTTCATTCAACTGAAAATCCATTAAACCATCATGACCGATATAAGCTACCATTTTTGCATTACCGTTAATACCGATGGTTGTTTTGTTTATTCTGATGGTATCCTTTAGTTGTCCGGCTGCACTATATAGAAAATCGGTTGTAGTTTTTTTAATGTATTGTCCATCATAAGCATCGGCAACGAGGTAATAATTTTTCCTGGTGTGCTTAAAAACCAAACGTTCCATTCTTATTTTATCCAGTTTCTGCGTTTTCAACAACTTCCACTCTGTACTCTTTTTAAAGTAGCTTTTAATGCCATACGCACAACCCCAATACAAATTATTTGCTGGATCTTGCCCGTTACCAATTGCTTTTGGAACAGGCACAATGCCTTGATATTTGTTATCGCAAAGCGCTACAAAAACGTGAATGGTTTTTGTAGTTTCATCAAAATTCGATACGTTTTTTGATGTGTTTTTCTGCCCGCTTTTTGGTTTTGGTTCGCTGCTGCAGCTTGAAGCCAACAGTCCGAACAAAAAACACAGCGCTAAATATTTTTTCATAAGCTTTATTACATGCTATCATTGTTTGCAACCTCATTATTACCAATGTGCAACATCCCTGTAATTGCAGCCAAGGAAACCGCTAATGGTAAGTAAATCTCTATAGCGAAATTAAAGAAGTAATTAATGTACTCACTAAAATTATATTGCTGAAAAGCCTCTAAAACAGGCTCGGTGCCTGTATTTACGCCTATCCAGATGATGAAAGAAATCATTAAAAATGGAACCAAAAACCTGAAGATGAAATGAGGTGCTAACAGCCCTGCATGATCGAGCACTTTAATGATATAACAGTACACAATGATACCAATTAGCACAGCAGGACTAATACTTAAAAAGAATAGCCCGGCATAACCGCTATTTAATTCTGGATTCATAAATACATATATCAAAAAACCTATGGTAATGATTAACGCAATAATGAATGCTTTTAAAAACGGCAACTTTATTTTCATAACTGTTTTTTCATTTTAATGATGTAATAATTATCATCCTGAACAATAAAGGCATAAGGCAAGCCATCAGGTTTAAAGTAACCCATATTATAGGCAGCATACTTTCCGAGGTTGTTTATAGGCTTTTCATTTTGAGTTAGCTTTGCTTTTATTTTTATTGTATCCGTTTTATAAAGCAGATTAATGTAGGCCAAACCATTCCATTCGTTTTCTTTCACACGGTTTGTTTTTTGAAAATCGGCAACATAAGCAATTGAGTTAGGTTGATCAAAACTGCTGTCATTAGGCATTAGATTTGGTAGTGTATGATCCGGAAGGTCATTTAAATCTACATAGAGGTTTTTTCCATATAATGCATACCATATGCCATTAATTAAAAACACTGCTTTATCTATTTTACTTTCGTTTCTTGGATCGTCATAATCCCACAAGCTTTCGTATTTAAAGTAAAAAACATCTTCTGCGCTACGCTTAAGACGATCAAATTCATTTTCAACTTTATCTTCAGACCAATTTGTACCAGCATTGACTTCTATGTAATTTTTCTTTGTGGTATCCCCATCAATTATCCAGCTAGAATAGGCTTTGTTTTGCAATATGTAATCTCCAAAAATAATTGTGCTATAATCTTGACTGAATGTAATGCTGTCAACCAAATTCCCTTGACTGTCTATTTTATAAAATGACTGCTCGCTCTTGTCTCTATAGCCATTAAAGACGATAACTTTGTGTTGTGGAAAATAATAAGGTCTCGAAAGATTGACTGAATAGTCATTTTTAAACAGTTTCGAAATACTATACCTCTCTGTTTTAATTCCTTCAGTGATCATTTTATATTCAAGATCTTTCGCACTAAAACTAGGCTGATCGATGAAATTCCGAAAGCTGTATCCGTAGGCAATGCTTAATACAAAGCCTAGAATTAATGATAAAATTACTAAGCAGTTTTTCTGATAGATATTCATTATTTATTTGTTTATCCAAATTTCTTTACCGTTAAATTTCTTTGATTTTATATGCGTTTGTGTAGCTAAAAAGGCCCTAAATTCTTCCAGCTCTGCTTGATTTGTAAATGATGCCTTAGGTATAATGGAATGTTTTAGGCCTATGAATAAAATGATGAATTCCTCGTTTTCTGCTTTTTTAGTAAACGCTTTCCAACTTACAAAACCATCTGTCTCACGCTTGTTATTTTCCTCCAGTATTCGCTGATGGTAAGCGAGGCCTTCAGTTGTCAGGCTAACCGTAAAATCGCCCTTAAAAAACGGACTCTTTATAAAGGCATAAACAGGCAGATAGAAATAGTTAAGCGCAACTGCAAGTAAAACAGAAACCCAGATTAAACAAGCTGCCAGCATCATGTTTTTTAATGCGGTTAAAAGCAGTGGGTTAATTGATGCTGGTTTCCAAAGCCAACATACACCTCCCACACCAAAAATTACACAGCTAAAAAAAAACAAAAAAAATTTCGCCTTCGGTGTAGGAAAAACATTGAAACGATAGGCTCTTTTAAGTTGATCTTGATTGTAGGTATAATTTAAGGTAATTTGCATTGGATGTGGTTTAATAAGTATAAAGTAACATCAGGATAAGCTACGGTCTACTTTACCTCCTGCCATTTCATTGATAATTTAGCCAGATACAAGCCAAATTGTTGTTTTTGCTCTGGTGATGATAACTTCTGAATTAAATCTGCGGAGTTTTCATTCCATTCCATATAAGCACTTTCCTTTGCGATTATTTCATGCTTATTTTTATTTTTGTATGCCGTTTTATATTCGGTTAACAGTTTCTCAAAAGCTGCAAAATGAGCATCAATTTCCGGGTTGTCGAAATCTGGTTGCTCAGCTGACTGAATTTTTTCAATCCCTTTCGCCCTACTTTCTTCACTTGCTTTAGCTAATTCTTCGGGTGTAGCCTTTTTACCTGTGAAAAATAAAATAGAGAAGAAAATTGCAAAGGACGCAATGGCAATTGATAAAAAAACACCGGGTTTGCCTGCAGCATTTTTCCATTTATTAAACCCCCAGAAAGCTAAACCTAAGCCCAAAATCACCATGGCTACGGCTAAACCCACATTGCCCAAAAGCGAAAAAACTGGGTATAAAATACGTGGAATGTTATAACTGCTTTGTGCTTTAAAATAAAAAGTACCCTGACTAAAAATTCCGGCGCCAATGAAGGCTATTGCCACTGCCTTAACTTTTTCGGCAACATTTAACGTTTTATTATTTTCCATCTGATTTTTAGAATTTAGATGAAATATACAGCTTGTTAATGCAGTGATTACCTTGTATTAATTATTCGTTTATATGTAATATAAATTTGTAGACTTCGATTTATTATTCGTTAAACAGCATTGAGCAACCTCTAAAATCTGTAGTTTCTGGTTACTTTCTCTTTTCTGTCTTAACTAGAATAGATTTTCCGTTTTCGATTTTGTAATAGGTATAGTGCATATAACTATCGTTCTCATAAATCCGTTCTTCTTTTACCAGAAAGAGCTTTCCATTTTGCCAACGGAAATACCTAGTCCCTTCGTTACCGCTCCCATCGGCATCTACCGTTTGAGCTTCCTTTTTAATGGCATCGAAAAAGACCACACCCATTTCATTCAATTGTTTACTTTGGATGAAACCCCTATTTTTTGGATCATAGATAAAATATAAATAAGAATAGTCGCCTTTGGCTAAACCAGGATAATAAATTGGAACTTTAAAATCGAGGTAACCATCAAAATTCAAATCCTCCAATTGGATCTCTGCTTCTTTGGTAAAAACATCATTAAAACCTGTGAAAGCCCAGCGCATGCTTTTGTTGATGAAAACCTTTAGTGAAATTAAGTCGAAATAATACTGCGCATCAGCAGGAATATAATCCAATTTTGCCCTGTTTCTGACATATTGAAAAACGTAGTTAGATGGATTGAATGCCTTCAAATTTTCCCTGGCGGATAACTTAACAGTTAAGTACGATGCGTTTTTACCGGGTTTTTGCCAGCTTCCGTTTAAATAAATTTGATCTATATAGTTAAGTTTGAAACTTCCAGTGGTTTCATATTTGCGTTTTGCTGCGTTGTAGGCTCTTTCCTGCAAGTTCAATAGGCCGTCTTTCAACTTGCCTTCGAGAATCATTTTATTCACATTTCCATTTTTCTTGTAAAAATATTCACCAGCTACACTATCGCTCTTTTGATTAATTTCCAATTTCATTTCTATCGGATATTTGTCTATCGAGCCTGTAAAATTGATGATTGAAATAATTTTTGCTTCCTGAGCTTTTAACTCAAAAACACAAATTATCATTAGCAACGAAATAAATATTTTCTTCATCGTGTGTTTCGCTGTATTATCTAAACTTCATGACCAGAATGGTTTTCTCATTAAATAGCATACTGTTTATTGATTTTTTCTTCAGGTTTGGCGCTACACAAATACAGCACTATCAAAAAGAAATACTCTAAAGGTTTCATCAAAAGATAAACTGTATTCGAAGCTTTTGGAGTCGTAATTTTCCGCGATAGCGGATAACCATACTTATCATAAAAACTTCTAATCACCTTGTGAAAAGCAGGTGCGTTTTGCTGTATCAACTCTTCAAAAGCATTGGCTATTAATAACTGACGATTGACAACAATTTCGTGGCCATGTCTTTTTCCGAGACGTAAAGGTTTCACGATTGAAGGCGTCCCACAAACGGCAACGGTGCAGAGATAATGTCCTTCGTGTCCTAAAAATGGCGGATGTGTTTTTTGGGAAAATGTCCAGGTAGTGGTTTCGGTAAATACTTTCGTAATCGAGTTGGCATCCTGACCGAAAAGCATTAAGATCGCCACGACGATTGCAAAGACAGGAATGAGCATGGCAAGAATCCACAGGATTGGTTTTCTGTTTTGGCTAATTTCTGATTTAAATAGTTTAAAAATTTATTGAGATAGGTTTTTGTGTTTGCCTCTCCGGCCTCCGCAATAACTAAACTCACTAATACGGTGATACTCGTGATCATGTAAGCTATTGGTAGCAATGCAAATAGAAATGTTTCGCCACTTTGCTCTGTATTGGTACTGGTTTGTATAATAACCGCTGCACTTATTGAAATGCCAATGATTACAAACACTATGCAAAGTGAAAATAGCAAGGGTGGCAATGTCTTACCTTTGTACCACAATTTAATAAGCCCGAAAACAGCAAGCACAAAAAACACGATCAATGTTGGTAAATGTTTAGATGCAAATGGTGTGTAACCTCCATCTACGATATCGATGGCCGTATAATAGTCATCGCCATTAAATAGCCATACTAAACAGAATAAACACCCAGACAAAACAAAAAAACTTATGAAAACGAATTCCCAGATTACGGTTATAGGTTTTGTATTTTGCCTTAGTATCTTATAAAAAAAGTAACCCATCACAGGGCAAGTAATAAAAAATAAAATGATGAATACTGTCATTTTAATTCGCCTTCGTTAGTTTCATTTGATACAAATCCACATCAGAAACATGATATTTTCCGGTAAGTTGTTCAATCTTACCTGCGTCCAAAATCATTTCGGAGTTATTCAAAATCTGATAACTTCCTCTCGTATTTGTAGTATCTGGTGGTCGGTTTGGACCATCGAAAGTGCTGATGTATTCGCAAATCATATTAATTTTTACAGGCGATTTTTCTGCTTCAAATCTCACATCTATCGATCTTCTAATCATTCCCTTTGGGAGATTTTTAGCACCAGTATAGGCGTTGTCTACAAGCCCTTCATATTCGCTGTAAAACGGGCTACATCTATCTGTTTTGCACCATTCTCTAAAACCATTTTTAACTAGATAAATGGTATCTGCAGATTTATTAAAGCCTATTTTCCAATCACTGTCTTTCAGCAAAGTTACGATGTTAAACGTTTGATTAGTTTTTCTTAAAAAAATAGTATCGATATTGGTTTTCGCACCTTTTCTACGTCCGCCACCCCATTTATGAAAAATAGAAATTGCATCTTTTTCAAAGCCTTCCTTTTCTACTGGCTCAAAAACCATTAAGGGAGGAGCTTCCATTGCAAATATTTCCGTTAAAAAGAATGCGTTGTAACGTTGTTCGGCAAGTTTAAACTTTCCGTTCTGATCTGTTAAAGTTTCGCCAACCTTACAATTGGCAATGGGGTTTCGATCGTAATCTACAATCACCCCGGTGATCTCTGGTCGCCTTAGCCGTGAGATGCAAGATTGAGCGCCCAGTAAAATGCAACTTAACAGCATGAAACAAATATTTACGTTAAGCTTTCGCATATTAGTCGTGATCAGTCAATTCCAATTCATCCAAAGATGCTTTTGTTTCTTTAAGTACTTTTATTTCTTCATTCAGCTTTTTTATTTCAGCATCGAAATAAGCCGCATCTGCTTTGGGCCTAATGATTACGCCGTCTTTTTTTGTTGTGATTTTACTAGCGTAAGCTTTGATTACCAAATCGTACGGAGCGAAATCAGTGATTGGATATTTCGTAGTTTTCCAAAGGTTACTATGAGCCACTGCTTCGCTGAATAAGGGTTGATGATAATCATAAGTTTCATTGGGCTTAATGGCATAATCGTCGTTAAAGGTTCCTCCACTACCTTGAGCAGCTATTTTCTCTCCAGTTTTTTTCGAGTAAATTTCAATATTAAACATGTATTCGCCAATTAACGCTTCGGTGGAAGTATTTGTGAAAACCAAGTCCAAGTAAGGTGATTTCGGATCATCCGAAAAAAACTGGTCTTCGCTGATGGAAATTTTAGTTAATTTAAAAGCATCTATCTGCTTATTAACTTTGGTAACCTTAAGTTTATCTTTTTCTAAACTATCAATCTCTGCTTGTTTTTTTGATAATCTTTTCATCTCTGTCAGCAGCTAAAAAGTCTTCAGCAAAGCTGATGATCGCACTGTAGCTCTTACCATCGATCATTTCCATCGAAATTTCATCAAATGATTTGCCTTTATATTTTTCCGGTGAATTCCACTTTTCTTTCATTGCTTTTACCGCGATAAGCCGAAAAGCTTTTTCAAGATTTTCTTTTTCATTTGCATCTAGTTTTTTTTCCATTTTTGCTCTGGAAGTTTTAAAAGATTGTTCGTCTTTGCCAGAGATTTTGGGTCCGCAGGCAGACAGTAGCAACATGCTGCAGGCAATTATTAGCGTTGAATAAGTGTTTTTCATTTTGAGGTATCTATTCGATATTGAGAACTGTTCAATCGTTACTTTTCACACACATTATCTTTGAGCGTAGCCGAAATGTCTTAAAAATTCCTAGACTACTTTAAAATGAGCGCAATAGATAATTCTATTTCTTTTGTGACTGCCTATAAATTGTCTCCGTTACCTTTTCGCCATTGAGGTAATAATGTGTAAAAAGTACGGTTCCATCAGGTTTGTACATGTGTGACACTCCATGACGTTTGCCATTTACAAACTCGGTATCCATATTTTTCTTACCGAGTGCATATGTTGTCGACAAACCATTTTGTAAGTCATCTTTATAATTGGTTTCTGACATGATTTCTCCATCATTAAAAACCCGATAAAAGCCATTTCGCTTATCATCTTTGTAGTTGGCTTCAGTAGCAAGCTTTCCATCTAAACTATAGGTTTTTGAAGTTCCGTTTTTCAGATCGTTTTCATAATAAGCTTCAGTTAGCACCTGGTCGCCAGAAAACGTTTGAGACAAGCCATGCTTTTTATCAGCCTTATAAAGTGATTTGTTTACCAATTTTCCATTGCTGAACATCTCACTAACACCATTTTTTTTACCGTCTTTATAATCCTGACGCAACCAAACTTTGCCTTGGTTGTCGTAATTTTCTTTAACCCCGTTACGAACACCATTTTTATAGTGAAGTTTGCATTCTAATGTTCCGCCCTGAGAATACCAAAATGCTTCACCCGTAATTACGCCCGCTTTGATGTTGTAAAGTGCAAAACCGCCTTCATCAAATGGTATTTTATATTTGCCCTGTAAAAGTTTGTTATTTAAACTCAGCACCAACTGACTGCTATCTGAGCTATAACTTTTTTGAAGATGTTTCCATTTGATTTCTTCTGGAAGTTGGGCAAACACCGAATTTGCGATTAAACTTAATGTTACGATGAGGTAAGATTGGGAAGTTCTTTTAAACAGTTTCATCATTAATATAATTTATCACGCTGTTCGTTCCATTTTTTTGCCAACACATCCAAAAGTGCGAGGTAATCCTTTTTCTCCTGCCCTTTTAATTTGTCTTCAATTTTAAGTGAAGTGATAGCCCAATCGGAAAATGAAATACTTAATTGAGGTGCGTTATCTTTCGCATTGCTGGTAACTGAGGTAAGCACTAAATTATACAGGTTTTTGTATTCGTTTAGATGATTGTTTATGGTTTCATCGCTAAATTTTGGAATTTTAATATCCGACTTGGAGAAATAATCTACACCATCACTTTTAAGTGAATTTGAACAGGCAAGAAGAGCGCCCACAAGAAATAAAAGACAAAAGATTTTAATATTTTTCATAAATAATAAAGTTTTATGATACCAATTTATCGGTTTTTCACTCACAAAAATTTACCCTTTATTATTCGCCAGCTTTGATTTATTATTCGTTATTGTTTGCCAGATATTATTAAATTTATAACAGCTATCGCTGATTTAACCTGATCATTTATCCGGCAAATACGATTCGTTGAAAACGCAGCTTTTTGCCCTCAACAATATCAAATACATAAATCTTATTGTGTTCTCCTTCACTCACCGGATCTCCATTTTCATCGACGGCATTATTGGAATAACTAAGGTTTAAGTGCAGTGTGATTTTATCTTTCTCATAATAGTTTGCTAATAATTTGAAGTTAAAATCGCCTTCATTAAATTCTTGGGTTTCTGCTTGATGGTTTTGAAGAAGACTTGCCGTTTTTAGCTTCATGATAGATTTTAGCAGATCCTTATCGAAAATTTGGTCATAGTAGCGTTCAAAATCTTTTTCGTACAATAAACTGGGATTTGCGTATTTAGCTTTTCGTTCTTTAAGCTCGTCCGCTGTAAACTGAACCGGATATCCCCAGTTATCATCGCCGACAGGAAAACTAAAGTAGGTTTTTAGCTTAGCGACATCTTTGCTGTACAATGCCTGCCGAAAATCTTTCAAATCATCAACCCATGAAGTATTGCTTTTATTTTCTGCACTGATGCCCATGACTGTTTTGCTCAACTTTGATGTATCATTTTTAGCAGCTAGATCTGATACATGAGTTGACTGATCTGGTTTGCTCTTGCAAGAACTTACTGCAAACAACAACATCAATATTAAAATTTTATTTTTCATTTTATTTTCTCCTCTTTCAAAATCTTCAAGATTTTTTGATCCAATATATCTTCATCTCCTTCAAAATCATCTTCAAAACTCTCGCCAACCTGAAAAACTTTGTGATTTGAAATTTTATAAACACTGAAATAGTTTTTACCGGCAAATCCATATGATAAGATCACCTGGTGTTTTTGATCATAACTTGGATTTACCACGTCATCAAAGCCCTGAACTTTCGTTACCTGCTTTTTCTGTTGATCAATCAGATAGAGATAATGATATTCGTTACTGCCACGGGCGCCGGTTTCTTTAAAAATCAGTAAATCCTCAACACCATCGCCATCAAAATCTTCATGTTTAAGCGTTCCACCACCATTTGGATGAATATAGAGATTTTGCGTCCAAATAATTTTATCAGTTAATCCCCTATCTATTCCGAAATATACACGTGTATTCTTCTCCTTTTCTATGTATTCTTCACCACAGTTTTGAATGGCAATTACGTAAGTGCTGTCCGGAAATGGATGGTAATAGTGCCATACACAATTTGGATCGCATTGATTAAAAACTTTGCTATCACTGGTATTCCGAAGAACTTGATTAGCAGATTCTGCTTGTTTTACTTTTTGTTTAACCGAGGTATCATTTTTAATCACAGGTAGTTTTTTCGGTGCTGAGTTGCATCCAAATATCAAGAGTAAAAGAAATAGCATAATTGTATTTCTCAATGCTAAAAAGTTTGTTTCACACCTCATCGAATTACGGATTAATTTGAATTTTGGATCCGATTTTCACTGACTGATACAATTCATCAACTTCGGTATCTGTCAAAGCAATGCAACCATTGGTCCAGTTAAACCACCTTTGAAATTTGTTGATCAAACCCAAACCATTTCGCAAGCCATGTATCTTAATATCACCACCCGGTGATTTTCCAATTAATTTTGCATGTTTAATATCTTGTGCATTCGGATAAGAAATGCCTAAATTTTTATGATAGCCACTTTTATCATTTTTGGCATTGATGGCATAAATGCCTTCAGGTGTTTTCTCATCCCCTTCAAATTCTTTATGCCCTGTTGGGCTATTCCCAAATGAAACCTGATATGTTTTGAGCAATTTTCCTTGCTGATAGGCCAGCATTTGATGTTGAGATTTAAAAACCACCAAAGAATCTATCTGCGCAGTTTTAGCAAGTTTAGCTTCCGGGTAGATATTGTAAATCAAAGCAGCCATCAATATCAAAACCATTAGCAGCAATAACTTTTTCATTTTTTATTTTTTAATAAATTGGAGCCTTGATTAATTCAAAAAGTCCACTACTCTATAAATCCATTCTTCTTCTGGTATTCCCACAATTCTTTGTTTTTATCAATGTAGTACGTTGGTGTGTCGATGTAATTTGCTTTAATATCAAAGCCGCTATTAAGTTTTAATTTCAGACTATCGGGCAAGTCTTCAAAGCGTTTTTCTATGTATTCAGCTTTCGACAATCGTTTTTCGTAGTAAGTTTCATCGCCCTGTGGTTCTTTCGAACTTAACTTTTGTTTCAAGATTAATTTTTCCAAAAAAACACCCCTCAACCATACCGCCACATTTCCGTCATTAGCAATACCAACTAAAAACGTAAGGCCTTTTACATCCCCTGAAGGGTTGAATAATTTTATTACCTGTTTATTTTGGAAGGCAGATTTAAAAACTTGCTTGATTTTCTCTTTTGGCAAGTTTAAAGTGTCGCTGTAAAATTTTTTATCCCTATATGAAACATATTGTAAAACCAGTTTTACGGGTAAACGTTCCCGCCGATTGCTTTCAGCGAAATAGTAGTCTTCGCCCCATTTAGAAGTATAATTTTCTACAGCCTCATCTTTTATGTATCCCAAATCCCCATCAGCCAAAATAAAATAAGAATTATGGATAGCTATTGGATAACTTTCTGGTGCGCAAACGCTTGAAAAATAGTGATACCGCTCCCAACCCTTGTAACTAAAAGTTCTAAAAACAATTGCCACAACTAACACCAAGGTTACCGCGATGTATAACTTATTGACAAAATTAAGCTTCATAATATTAATGTTGAAATGCCTTTGCTAAGCCTGCGGAATACAACAATAAGCCAATTAATAGTGCGCTAATTATTAACGAGGCGGCAAACAGCCATTTCGCTATTCGATAACCTTTGCCGTGGTAACTGAAGGCATAAAAGCCCAATAAAACTGTCGTGCCAAAAGATAAGTAACAATAATTTACGCTAAGCTCATCATCTAAACTATCACCAATATTTGCAAAAATGAGTAACAAAATTAAATTAACCACGATAAGCAATATGGATAGATTGCTGTTTTTTGCTTGTTTAATTGCAATTCTTTGTTTTCCATATCATGATATGATTACATTCTATTTGTTCTAACTAAGCTGTCTAGCAATGCATCAAAGGTTTCTGTTTTGCCGCCGCATCCATTGTAAACTACTTTCCTTCAGGGTTTATTAAAATTTTAGCGGGTGTGCAATAAACATTTTCGTTGATCACCTCATCCTTTTCAGGCCCCTGAGTGTTGTCAATTTGTTTAAAATTGAATTTAGCTTCCAATATGCTTTTTGTCATCGCCGCTGCATCATCAGAAAATCCATTTACAATGCCAATCATCGGAAAATGTTTACCATATTTTTGATGTGTAGCATTCAATTCTGATACCAAATCGTAACTTTCTGACTTGTTGAGGTAGCTATTTTGGTAAACAAAAACCACCCAGTGTTTCCCTTTATTTTCTGCTGATTTAAATAAGCTTCCATCAACTGTTTTTACCGAAAACTCTTTAGGACTACTGCCAAGAAGTAAATCGATAGCTGTTTTATTTGCCGCGACCACCTCTTTGATTTTTTCATCTTTCAATTTCTCCTGCGATTCACCGTTGCATCCAAACAAGGCAATTATCACCAGGCTTAACATCATTAACTTTTTCATAAATAAGGTATTTGATTAACAATCGTAGTTTTCATAGTGTGTTCGTTCGAGATCGGACTCAATAACTTCTTTCTCTTTAACTGAAAGATTGATCTCTTCTAATGCAACTTTTAATTGCGTTTTACCATCCGGACTTATCCAAACCCCATTCAGGCGATTACCATTCTTTTTTACGATCATCACGCCAGAAAAATTGTATTCAGTTAAGCAGAAATTTCCTTTCCCATTCGTAGATACAGAAAGTTCTATCCAGTTTTTTCCTTTGCCATATTGATATATGCTTTCATATATGTTCATCATGGAACCACCACATTGGTTGCCTAGCTCTTTTAGATATAAGCGCACTGTCCGGTTATTGACTGTACCACTGTATAAAGTTGTTTTAATATCCTGAGCATTAGTTGCAGTAAAGGTTATTAAAGTTAAAAATAGGCCAAGTATGATTTTCATAGTTCTGATGTAAGTGGTTAATATTGATGTTCTACATAAAGGCTGACAATAAATATCATTCCGAGTAATGATGCTGCATAGATACTCATTAAGCCATCTTTTATGCGGTGTTTTACAAATAGTATTAATGCTTCTACAATTAAAAATGTCTCCCAGGCAACAAAGAAAGTCGCTGGAACAAACTTTCCAAGATTAAGAGACATGCCACTATTTCCGCTTTCTCTTGCTGTAAACAGCGCCACAATAAAAAAAACTAATGGGACAATACCAATAATCAGCCTGATTAAGAAACGTTTTTGCAACTCTCTTTTTAGATTCATTTTATTAAAAATACATTTATTCAATGCTTAGGTTTTGGAAGATTCATATTCGTTAGGGATGGTTCACTATTCGCATGTAATCACTTACTATCTGCAAAGCAAACAATTTCTACACGGAACGTTTCTAAACTGCAAACAAATTCTTTATTTCGTTTCCATTTGAATTAATTTTGGAGCATACTAACAAAACATTATGTCTAAAACGAAACTAACGATCAATAACAATGGATCGGTAAAAATTGAAGGCGATTTCGAAATTGTGGATAGAAACGGAAACGTTTATGGTTTACAAGGAAGAGAAGTACTTTCAATCTGCCGTTGCGGTTTATCTAAAAACAAACCTTTTTGCGACGGTGCACACAATGGTCACTTTGAACATGAGGCAATTGCTTTTGATTTACCTCCAAAAAAGGTGTAAATCCAAAATTTAATATTTTTCAGAGCCTTGCAAAATGCAGGGCTTTTTTGTGTAAAAAGGATATTAAAATAATGTGATTATTTCGTTTATCTAATAGTCAAATCGGCCACTAACCACTTAACAGGAATATTTTTCTAAATTGTGTATTAAAAAAATATTTAAAATTTCTTAGTTTAAATAAATAAACGTTAATTTGACGATTATTTATTGTTATGAGCACAGCAAACTATGTAATTGGTGTAGATTACGGGACGGATTCTGTTCGGTCCGTTCTGGTAGATACCGCCAACGGAAAAGAGATATCGGCTTCCGTTTTTCTTTACCCACGATGGCAAAAGGGTTTATACTGCAAGCCGTCCATTAATCAATTCAGACAACATCCTTTAGATTATATTGAAGGTTTAACTCACACGATTAAAGATTGTTTGGCAAAAGCTGGCGGATCGGATATTGCGCAATTGGTTAAAGGAATTTCGATAGATACTACAGGCTCTAGTCCGGTTGCAGTTGATGCAACAGGAACGCCCCTTGCATTAACTCCGGGCTTTGAAGAAAACCCAAATGCCATGTTTGTACTCTGGAAAGATCATACAGCGGTTAAAGAAGCTGCTGAAATTAATGAACATGCCACCAAATTTCCGGTTAACTATTTAAAATATGTAGGTGGAATTTATTCTTCGGAATGGTTCTGGTCTAAATTGTTGCGCATTTTAAGAATTGATTCTTCAATTAAACAAAATGCACAATCATGGGTTGAGCATTGCGATTGGATTCCATTTTTACTCACTGGCGGAACAGATGTTTCAACCATGAAACGTAGTCGCTGTGCTGCCGGGCACAAAGCGTTATGGGCAGAGGAATTTGATGGCTTACCTCCGGAAAACTTCTTCAGTAGCCTTGATCCGCTTTTGGCTGGGTTTAGAGACAAACTTTTTGCAGATACCTATACTTCTGATGTCTCCGCTGGAACATTAAGCGAAGAATGGGCAAATACATTAGGATTAAATACCAATGTGGTAATTGGCGTTGGTGCTTTCGATGCCCACATGGGTGCCGTTGGTGGCCAAATAGAGCCTTACTATTTAAGTAAAGTAATGGGCACCAGTACTTGCGATATTTTAGTGGCACCGAACCAGGATTTACATGGGAAATTAATCAACGGAATCTGCGGGCAGGTAAACGGATCTGTCATCCCAGGTATGGCTGGCTTAGAAGCCGGGCAATCAGCTTTTGGCGATGTTTATGCCTGGTTTAAAAACTTAATCAGCTGGCCATTAAATCATTTGCTAACCGAATCTGATTTAATTGATGAAGCAACTGCCATTGCGTTAAAAGATGAACTGGAAAACAAAATCATTGCTAACTTGAGCAAACAAGCAGAAGCATTGGAAGATGACGACTATGCGGAATTAGCGATAGACTGGCTTAACGGCAGACGTACGCCTGATGCCAACCAGGAGCTTAAGGGTGCGATAACGGGTTTAGGTTTAGGTACCGATGCACCAAGATTTTTCCGTGCCTTAGCTGCTGCAACTTGTTTCGGAGCAAAAGCAATTGTCGATCGTTTTAAAGAGCAAGGCGTCCCGGTAAAAGGAATCATTGGTATTGGTGGTGTAGCTAAAAAGTCATCCTACATTATGCAAATGATGGCCGATGTTTTAGAAATGCCGATCAGAATCCACCGATTCGAACATACCTGTGCTTTAGGTGCCGCTATGTTTGCCGCTGTTGCAGCAGACATTTATCCAACCATAGAAGATGCTATGGCCGCAATGGGAACCGGGTTTGAAAAAGAATATACGCCAAATGTTAAAAAGAAAAAAATGTACAGAATGCATTATCAGCAATATTTAGGCTTAGGCAGGTACTTAGAGCGTTATAATAAAAAAGATGTAAAACCTTATTTATCATGAGCAACTATCAGGATATAAAAGAGCAGGCTTACCTGGCCAATATGGAATTACCTAAATTAGGATTGGTGTTGTTTACTTTTGGAAACGTAAGTGCGGCTGATCGGAATAAAGGCGTTTTTGCCATCAAACCTAGTGGGGTTCCTTATCCGGAATTATCGGCCGACAAAATGGTGATCGTTGATTTCGATGGCAATACTGTCGAAGGAAATTTGCGCCCATCATCTGATACCAAAACTCACGCTGTTTTATATAAACATTGGGAAGATGTTGGTGGCATTGTTCACACACACTCAACTTATGGAACAGCCTGGGCTCAGGCTCAAAAGGCCATTCCAATTTACGGAACCACGCATGCAGACCATTTAACAGTTGATATTCCATGCGCACCGCCGATGGATGATGCCATGATTAAAGGTAATTATGAATACGAAACCGGTTTTCAAATTATGAACCATTTTGAAAACCTTGGACTAAGCCATAAAGAGGTGGAGATGATTTTAGTAGGCAACCACGCTCCTTTTACCTGGGGAAAGACAGCTGAAAAAGCGGTTTACAATAGCGCCGTGTTAGAAGCGGTAGCGCAAATGGCGTTGTTAACGCAACAGATAAATCCGCAGGCGCCGAAGTTAAAAGATTCTTTAATTGAAAAGCATTATGAGCGAAAGCATGGTTCAAGTGCTTACTACGGACAGTAATAGTAAAAACTTTTTTCATGCTGAGGCACGAAGCTCTTTAACAAAATAGGTCGTCCAAAACTCAGACTGACAGTTCCTCGAAATATCGAATAGAAAAAAAAGAATAAGTTGAAAAGCAAGTGTGGTGATACTTCGGTTACGAAAGTCCCGCCATTTGCTTTAGCCCAGCAGAAAAAGCTGGGGCTGCCGCTCCTGTCGGGTTTAAGATTGTACGGTTTACCTAAGTTAAATAAACCTGATTGAAGTGAGCATGAAGTCCCGACCTTTGGTTGGGCGAAGTAAAACGGAAAGCAGGACTGTCCTGAGCGATGAAACCTGAAACCTGCTTTACAAAAAATGAATAAAACTTAGTTAGCTGTCATTTTAGTTAACCGATAAAACAATAAGCAATTAAACAAGTATAAAATGATTGATTTAAAAAAATTACAAGTTTGGTTTATAACGGGTACACAACATTTGTACGGTGAAGAAACCTTAAAACAGGTGGCAGACAATGCACAACAAGTAGCAGACTCATTAAACCAGAACGGAAATATTTCGGTTTCGGTAGTTTTTAAGCCGATTGTAAAAACCACAGAGGAAATTTTTGAGACTTTACAACAGGCCAATATTGATGAAAATTGTATCGGGGTAATTACCTGGATGCACACCTTTTCGCCCGCAAAAATGTGGATTAGAGGCTTGAATGTTTTACAAAAGCCTTTGTTGCATTTGCATACGCAGTTTAATCGTGATATTCCGTGGAACACTATCGATATGGATTTCATGAATTTAAACCAAAGTGCTCATGGAGACCGTGAATTTGGTTTTATGGTTACGCGTATGCGTAAAGATCGTAAGGTTGTGGTTGGGCATTGGCAAGATGAAGAAGTAGCAAAACAAATTGATACCTGGTGTAGAGCGGCAGCTGGATGGAACGATTGGCAAGGTGCAAAATTTGTTCGTTTCGGCGATAATATGCGCTTCGTAGCGGTTACCGATGGAGATAAAGTCGAAGCCGAGATGAAATTTGGTTTCGCTGTAAATACTTATGGCATAGGTGATTTAGTAGCTGTAATTAATGCAATACCTGAGGATGCTATTCAAGGTTTACTGAATGAATACGAAGAAACTTATGAAATGGCTGAAGATTTAAAAGCTGGTGGTGCCAGACATCAATCGGTTTATGATGCAGCTAAAATTGAATTGGGTTTACGGAAATTTTTAGAAGATGGTGGCTTTAAAGGCTTTTCTGACACTTTTGAAGATTTGCATGGCATGATTCAGTTACCGGGTATTGCAGCGCAGCGTTTAATGGCCGATGGTTATGGGTTTGCAGGCGAAGGCGATTGGAAAACAGCGGCATTGGTTCGTGCCTGTAAAGTGATGGGTGCTGGCTTGCCTGGCGGAAATGCCTTTATGGAGGATTATACTTACCATTTCGATCCTGCTAATTCAATGGTTTTAGGTTCGCACATGCTAGAAGTGGATGCAAGTTTGGCATCAGGTAAAGCTAGTTTAGAAGTTCATCCATTGGGCATCGGCGGAAAAGCAGATCCAGCCCGTTTAGTATTTAATGTTTCCGGCGGTGATGCTTTAAATGCATCTTTGATTGATATGGGCAATCGTTTCCGCTTATTAGTCAACGAGGTAACAGCTGTTGAAGCTGAAAATGATTTACCTCATTTGCCAGTTGCCCGTGTGCTTTGGAAACCACTTCCAGATATGAAAACAGGTTGTGCGGCCTGGATTTATGCTGGTGGTGCTCACCACACTGCTTACAGCCAGAATTTAACTACCGAACACCTATTAGATTTTGCAAACATTGCAGGTTTAGAATATGTGAACATTGGCGCCGATACCAAAATCAATCAATTCAGAAACGAATTGCATTGGAATGAAGTGGCGTACAAATAAAATACAAGCTCTCAATTAAATTTTAAAAGCCGATAGTTTTTTCAAATTATCGGCTTTTTTATTTTTTAAAAGAAGTTGCATGAAGCTGGTCGTTGCGACGTCATTCCGCAGAAATTTAGTCAATACTTACCATTGCTTTAATTACACCATTTTTTGGATCCAACCAGGTTTCAAATTCATCCTTTACTTGGTCAAATTTTACCTGGTGAGTAATGTAATTTGTAGGATTTACCAAACCAGCTTTCATTGATTTGATCACGTGTTCGAAATCTTCAATAGTTGCATTTCTGCTGCTCATTAAAGTTGATTCGCGTTTATGAAATTCCGGATGATTGAAAATTAAATCTCCTTTCTGCAAGCCGATTAATACAAACCTTGCGCCATGCGCCATGTAATTAATCGCATTGTTAATTGCCTTTTGATTTCCGGTTGCATCAATGACCACCGTTGGCATATCACCGTTGGTAATTTTGCTAAGTTGTTCCGTAACATCAGCTGAAAGCGCATTTACCACATGCGCCACCT
The DNA here is from genome assembly GCF_000258495.1 of Pedobacter agri PB92. GTDB lineage: Bacteria > Bacteroidota > Bacteroidia > Sphingobacteriales > Sphingobacteriaceae > Pedobacter > Pedobacter agri. Next base: position 9,116 of record NZ_AJLG01000044.1, on the reverse strand, counting down.
TTAACTTGTCTTTGCAGAAAGCCAGGCGGTCTTCGTTAATATCTAATGCAATTACATTAGCGCCGGCAATTCGGGCAAATTCCATGGTTCCTAAGCCAATCGGACCGGCGCCAATCACCAGAACAAATTCACCAGGTTGAATATCTGCTCTTCGAACGCCATGCGCACCAATAGCTAAAGGTTCAACTAAGGCTAACTCGTCGAAACTTAAACCGTCGCCATGTAAAAGTGTTCTCGACGGCACCTGAAGATACTCACGCATACCTCCATCCACATGAACGCCACAAACTTGCATTTTAACACAGCAATTTGGTTTATTCATACGGCAGGCGATGCATTCACCACAATTAAAATATGGGATAAAGGTAACGGCCTCTCCTATCTTAAAACCCTCTGCACCATCGACTTCCACCAGTTCACCAGATAACTCATGTCCTAAAACTCTCGGGTAGTTAAAAAAAGGTTGTGTGCCCTCAAAGGCATGTAAATCAGTTCCGCAGATCCCAATTCGTTTAATCTTTATAATAGAATGATCTTTTTTCAATTCAGGTTTCTCAGTTTCTGAGTATTCAAAGGTACCGGGAATTGTACAAGTAAGGGTTTTCATTATTTAAGGATAGAATTTTGAATGATAGAATAGAATGAATGATTTTCGTCATTGCGAGGCGCAAAATAATCTCATAAGTTTATTAAAGAGAGATTGCTTCGTGCCTCGCAATGACGACCGCCAATTAAGTATTTTATGCGTTTGCCAATGCTCTGTCCAAATGAACATAACCACCATCGACATGGATAATTTGTCCGGTGGTGTGGCTCGATTTATCAGACATTAAAAATGCAGTCATATTTGCGATTTCTTCAGCCGTAGTCATTCTGTTTTCCAAAGGAATTTTCGAAGTGATTTCATCGAGTTTTGCCTGAGCATCGGATAAGGTTTCAATCCAGGTTTCGTAGGCGGGTGTCCAGCATTCTGCTACCACAACGGCATTAACACGAATGCCGTATTTTAGTAATTCAACTGCCCATTCGCGGGTGAGTGCATTTCTACCACCATTTGCTGCAGCATAAGCTGAGGTATTTCCTTGTCCGGTTTCTGCGGTTTTAGAGGTAATGTTTACGATTGCACCTTTGCTTTTGATCAACTCAGGCAAGGCATGATGTGCCATTAAATAATAATGTACCACGTTTTTATGGAGTGAGGCCATGAAATCATCATAATTACCATTTTCTAAACCTACACCATCGTTTACACCAGCGTTGTTCACTAAACCATCTATCCTACCGAACTGATTTATGATTTCGGCAACAACTTTTTTGCAGTCATCTGGATTTGATAATTCTGCCACAAACTGAGCCGCCTTACCACCTTGTTCTTCAATTGCATCCACAACTTTTTGATTATCGTTGGCTTTTCTACCTACAATAACAGCAACAGCATTTTCTTTTGCAAAAACTTCTGCAATGCTTCTACCAATGCCTTTTGCAGCACCAGTGATAATGATTACCTTTTCTTTTAAATTTAAATCCATATCTTTTTTAATTATCGCTTTCTTCACCTTGGTTTTTTTTCAAAATCTTTTTTATTAAGATGCTGAAAGGAATTCAGTATGACGACTTGGCAAGTCATTTATTTAATCATATTTATTACATCTGCCTTTCTAAATTCCGGAAGGACTTTTAAACTTTCTATTTTTCCGTTTTTCAATTCTACTTCTACAGTAGTTTGATATGGTGCATGTAATTTGAAATGCACATCCCAATCCGCAGGCCAGGCAGGAAACAACATAATCTTCTTGCCATCAACCTGCATTAACATTTCCTGCAAACCAATCATGCCCGAGCCGCCCCAATTATGATCAGGTGTCCAGTCGAAACCCGGTCCCCAAAATGCTGGAAATCTTCTGCCGGAGTTTTTCAGTTTTGCAGTCGTCAATTTTGCAGCTTCTTCGGTTAAACCTAATCTTGCGGCAAAAATGTTATCTTGTTTCCAGCCCACATGACTTCTAAATTTTAAAACATCGGTATCTAATTGATACGTATTTATTGCCGTATCTAAACCGGGCTTGCCCAAACCATAAATCCCCCATGGATACACCGGGTATAATTGCGGACTTTCGGTATTGTTGATGCGCTCCCAAAGTTTTGCTGGTGCGATGGTTGGTTTTCTCCCGGATTCTCCATCAAACTCGCGAAAGCTAATTGGTGGAATGGTTCTGAGCATCTCTACCCAATCACTCTTTTGTTTTGCTGATAAACCAGGATGTGCAATCAATCTTTCTAAAACCGTTTTTAAAGCTGCAATTGTGGAGGTTGAGTTGTAAGCCATCTTATAGGTTTCCGCTCCCGAACCTGGATAAAGAACCAAATAACCATTAGCATCCAAAGCTTTAGCACCCCGCTGTTTAGCCAGATAAGTATAATGTTCTTTGAAAAAAGTCAGTGAGCTTTCAATCAAAGGAAGGTATTTTTCAATATCTGCTCCACCGTATCTTTCTGTTTCCAGAATCATCATGCAAAACTCTAAAACGGTATCCCACTCATACTCCAGCCAGGCGTTGTATTCCATGCCTTTGTTAAAATCAGCAGGACGCTTCCATCCATATTCTGCAGGATTTGGCAAGCCGAAGTTTTCCAGTTGCTCCGTAAAACTAGCACCCTTATGCCCCCAAGCCGATTCGGTTCTGATTTCCGCATTTTTTAATAAATCAAGATAGAAATCAAACTGGGGCTTCATCATATCGAAATCGCCACTTTTTAGCATCGGCCAGTAGACTAAACGTTGATTTTGAGCGGTATGGGTTCCACCTCCCCAATTTCTAAAATCAGGTGTATATTTTAAAGCAGTATCTGTGAGTTGAGGATCAAATGTAAATAACCCACCGTTAAATTTGGTTGGGTATTTACCAAAGGCATTGCAACCCAACATGTATCGAAACAACTGATAATTTTTTGATGACTGACTGGCTTGCTCGCTTTTCGAATTGATGTAAACAAAACTTCTTTTCCAGTAATCGTTCCACCATTTTATGCTGGCTTTTTGGGTTGAATTTCGTTTTATTGAATACAATTCCTTTTTCCAATTTTGGATACCAGCTTTACTTATATTTAAAGCAATAGTGATTTCTTGCGATTGCGATGGCATTTTACTTTTTAACTTCCACGATTGAAAAGGCGTACTCAAATAAGTTCCAGCCTCATTTCCCGCTGAAACCATATTCTTTCCCTGCATCGATCCTCCGAAAATCAGGTTTTTTATAGGGTTGTACAATTCGGCTTTTCTATCTGCTAAACCTTGCTGTTTTACAGCAACATCAAAAACGGTTTCTGCTTTGTTTTGATGATAAAACTGAATGCCATTATTTTCAAAAGCAATTTCATCTTTTGCCGTTTTCACGAGGCCTTGAGGCGCCCATTTGTACGAGTTTTGATTATTTTCTTTACCCTTTGTGATTCTATCTTCAAAACGCCAACTTTCATAACTTGCCTCTGTCGTAATTTTTTGCTTAGATTTTACATTTACGTGGATCACCGGATTAAAAACATCAACCCAAACCTTAATTTGAATATCCGATCCATCGATTTGAGCATAACCATCTTTCAGAATCAATTCTTGTTTAAAGGTTTTCCCCTCGAAAGGGTCAGAACTGAATTTTAGCTTTACCCGACCGAGTTTGAGCAATGTATTATTTTCATCAAATGTTCCGCTTCGAGATAAATAAAGATAAACCTCGCCTTTTTCTACCCAAAGATTTAAGCCAATATCGCCACCGCCAACAGGCATCGATTCTGATGAATTATGGCTTTGCGTGTTCCATATAACGTTTTGTTGTGCCTGAGTTGTTGGAATGAACCACCAAAACAAAATGAACACAAAAAAGAGGTTTACATTCTTTGTGAATTTTAAATATTTGAAAACCGTGTTTTTCGGCATTATTCTCTTTATTTCAATTAAATTTTGTTAATTATCCCAATCATCCGTACGAAATGAGGAAACCGGCAAACCATCATTTCCAAATAGATCGCCAATTACGAAATCTTTAAACGCGTAACGTACTGCAACCGGGTTTTTCACCTGTTCAGATGTTACAGTTACGCTGCTTCCTGTTATTGCAGCTTTCGCCGGGTAAAATTTCTTGTCTGTGCCCGCCACCTCGAACAAACTGAGTTCTTTACCGAATGAAGTTAACCCATTTTGCACATTTTGAAACTTAATAACGGCTTTATTTTTATCGATGGTTAAAGATTCATAAGTTGGACTTAGCGCACCAAAGCCTTTAATACTATAAGTTTGAGCCAGAGCCAGGTAAGCCAGCCTTTCTCCCCCTTGTTTTTTACCTGCCGGATGAATTGATTTTTCTTCACCAATATCCATTAAAACAGCCATGCCTGAATTTGGGATTTTCGATAAAGATTTTCGCTGCGCATCCCTTAAAAAAGACTGAATTGAATTTGCCTCCTACGTGGTAAGGTGGCAACTGAGCATAATTGTAAGGGGCAATTTGAGCATAAAAGAATGGAAATTCACCATTATCCCAATTTTTCCGCCACGAAGACACCATCGCAGGAAACAATTCTTCATAACGATCTGGTCTTTCATAATTAGATTCACCCTGGTACCAGATGGCTCCTTTGATTCCATAACCTATTACCGGATAAAGCATCCCGTTGTAAAGCGTAGTTGGCGTTCTGCTAACTTCTTTAATGGTGTCTCCTTTTGAGGGGATTTTAACTTCAGGAAACGCTTTCAAATCTTCGGGCGACATCCAGGCCTCGATAGAAGATCCACCGTAGCTATCATTGATAATCCCGATAGGAACATTTAACATCTCACTCAACAAAGAACCAAAATAATAAGCAGTGGCGCTGAAATTAGAAACCGTTTCAGGTGCTGCTGGTTTCCATGCTGATGGCTTACTATTATCTTGGCGCTCGGTAATCGAAGAACGTGGAACAGTATATAGTCTGATGTTGTTATTGGCAGACTTTAAAATCTTTTCATTTGAACCTATAATCGGTTGACTTTTGAAACCTTTCATGGGCATCTCCATATTCGATTGGCCGCCACAAAACCAAACCTCACCAATTAAAACATCATTTAAAATTAACTTCTCCCCATCATTGAATTCAATATAATAAGGTCCGCCAGCTACAGGAGTTGCCACTTTAATCTTCCATTTCCCATTCTGATCTGTAGTAACCGAATAGTTTTCTCTATTCCACGAAGTGATGATTTTTACCTTATTTGAGGGTTTTGCCCAACCCCAAATGGCAACATTGCTTTGTTGCTGCAAAACCATGTGGTCGGTAAAAATAGATGCAGGTTTAACCGTTGCAGCTGCAATGGCGCAAAATGCAAGGTTTAAAAATATGATGAGTTTAAGTTTCATTTATCTTTCTTTTTTCGTCATTGCGAGGCAAGAAGCAATCTTTTCAACTATTGCTTTGTGCTTCGCAATGACATTTACTTTTATTTACTTACTGGCAACCAAACCGACATTTCCGAATGCCCGCGATTGCCCCATGCAAAATAAGGCACCAATTTAATTTCAGCTTCTTTATTTTTGTTATTAACCGGGCGATACAATACATTTTTCCAGCTATCCGGTTCAACAATTTTAGCATTTCCTACCAAACTCATCATTTCTGCACCATCAATTTTTATTGGTTTAGCTTCAAATTTTGTGCTTGTTGGGATAAAGGCATTAAAAATACTTTTCCCAGGCAAATCAGTTGATTCCAGGCAATACACAATCGGTCCGCGTTTTACCGCAATTTGATTTCTATTTTCTTCGACTAAGGGATTTGCTTCAATTAAATTAGCCTCCATTGGAAGATTCAATTCTATTATATCGCCTTTTTTCCAAACACGATTTATTTCTGCGTAGGTTCCTGAAATCGCTTTGATATTTTCTGGTTTTCCATTAATGCTGATTTGAGCATTTTGAGTCCAGGCTGGGATTCTAAGAAAAACCGAATAGGCTTTATTTCCAATCTCTTTTACAGATATTTTAATATTACCATCCCAAGGATAATTGGTTTCTTCGGATAAAGAAATTTTACTTCCATCAGCTAATTTAGTAGTTAAGTTATTTCCACCATATAAATTGAACCACAAACCTTTATTAGAAACACTGTAAGCATAATCGCTTACCTCGGCAATTGTTCTCACTACGTTTGGCGGACAACAATTTGATAAACCAATGTATGGCACTCTATCCTTAGACCAGCGTTGTTTGAAAGGCAAATCATTCGACTGCGCCAACGGATTAGTGTACAAAAAGTTCTTTCCATCCAGGCTGATCCCCGATAAAACACTGTTATGCAAAGCCAATTCCATTACGTCTGCATATTTGGCGTCGCCGGTAATTTGCAGCATTCTCCAGTTCCAAAGCATGTTTCCAATATTAGCGCAGGTTTCATTATGTGCCGTGAAATTCGGCAACTGGTAATCGCGACCAAATGCCTGGTGGATTTTCTGCACATCTACTGGATTGTATGAAGTTCCATCAGGAGATGTTCCATCGTATAAAGAGCCTAGACCGCCTGTAATGTACATTTTATGGTTCTGCACATCATTCCACATCAAATTCAACGTATTTAAAAGCGAATCTTTGCCTGTTTCTGCATATAAATCGGCAACGCCAGCGTACAAATAACTTGCCCTAACCGCGTGCCCCATGGCTTTCGTTTGTTGCAGAAAAGGAATTCTATCCTGATTATCATCTGTTCCATCATCAATCTTACCCTTAATGGCAATTAAATGTTGGGCCAGTTCTAAATAGCGAGGGTCGTTAGTAGTACGGTACATTTCTACAACGCCCATGTAATGCGATGGACAAATGGCGTTTCTAGCCAATGTTGGCGATGCGGATTTATAAAAATTATAAAGATAATCCGTTGCTTTTTTGGCAATGTTTAATAGCGTTGTTTTTCCTGTTGCCCGATAATGGATGCAACCGGCCGTCATTAAGTGTCCAATATTATACGATTCAAAACTTAACCTATCCTGAAATTGATTGTTCGAACCCGTTTTTCGTTGTTCTATCATCGCTTTAGTGTAGATGTAACCATCTTCACGCTGTGATTTTCCAATCACAACGATCGCCTTATCCATCATCGCATTTAGCTTTGGATTTTTGGTTGAAGCATATAAACTCGCAACGGCTTCTAAGGTTTTGTAATAATCTCCATCATGGAAAGAAGGACCGGTATGTAAACCCGTATCTAAACCAGCCGCAATTTCAAAGTTTTTAAAGGCATGACTAATTTTTGGGTCGTTATAAATTGCCCACATATTCGGCACCATGGTTTCAGTTGCTACTTTAAACCGATCTGCCCAAAATCCTTTAGTCCAGGTTACATCGCTCATGTTTACGCTATGCAGCTTTGCGTATTTACTTTTAGAAGTATTAACAAGCGCCTTATCTTGTGCGTTAACCAGCATAAATGACATGGTTAAAAAGATTATGAATGCAAACTTTATATTCATCCTATTTAGTTATATATTTTTTATGCCGTCATTGCGAGTTACGAAGCAATCTACATTATTGAAATAGATTGCTTCGTGCCTCGCAATGACGATTAGTTTTACTTCTCCTCCAACTGTATAACAACAGGCCCAAACAAACCTGCCGGATTTAAAGGTTTACCCTCTAATCTAAATGGTGCTGTTGTTTTTGTAAGTCTTTTATTTTCTGGTAATTTACTATCTCCTATTAAACGATTAGCCCAGGTATTTACAACTTCAATCGTAATTTTATTTTCTCCCTTTTTAATGACTTTGCTAATATCTAATCGATGCGGGGCGGTCCATAAAGTACCACAACTAATGCCATTAATTTTAACTTCAGCCATGCTCGAAAACCCACCTAAATCAATCCAGGCATTTTTCGTATCTCCTTTGTAAGTAAAGGTCTTTGAATAAATAGCCGTTCCAGAATAGTATTTAATTGAGCTATCAGGATGTTTAGTCCAATCTGTTAGCGCTTTGAAAGCCACAGCTTTCGAAGGACCACCATTGGCAGCATCGAATTGAACCTGCCAGTTATTAGAAATATCCTGAACGGTCTTAAATTTATTGGAATTTAGCCCAGCCTGTAATTGTGTTAACTCTGTTTTATCTTCAAAAATTATAAATAGAGAACCGTTAGCTGGCAATTTTAAATTAAAAAAGGTTCTGCCATCTTTAATCGACCAGCTTTTTAAAGCTGCTGTATCATTGGTTACCGGGTTGTAGATTTTAGGCACCATTCCGTTTATCCTAAATGAAAAATTAAATTCTCTTTCTTTAGCCTCTTGATTTGAGATAAAGTAGATATCTGCATCAGCAGTTTTTCTGTGAGTGAATGTTACATTTTTCGTTGGGGGAATTACGGAGTTTAACATTGAAGGAATTTCATTTATATCCAAATCCTTTTCCAATCCCAAGCTGTTAAAATCGTTACCCTCGAAAGGAGCTTTATATACCTGCCCTAAACCAATGTTCTTAACATAAATTGGTTTACCACCACTTTTAAATGAATCAAAGTTACTTCCCCAAATTTCTTCAACCAAACTATCAAATTCTGATGGTTTAATTTGTTTTAAACCAGATTGGTACAACGGCTTATCTCCAACAATTACTTTAGCCCCAGCTTTTATCAAATCGGAAAGATTCTTCACCACCTTATAACTCATATATTGGTAATTCGGATTCATTTTCATCGCTCCTGGAATCACCAAAATTTTATAAGCTGCACCACTTTCAAAAAACACATTACCATCTTTAACAGTAGCAGTACTAAATACATCTGGATTAAAACTATCGTAGGCATAGCCACGAAGTGGGTTTACCCAATTTTCCGGGTCAGCCATGTTTGCGGAATGGGTAACACCTGCCGGGATTTGCCTTAACGGTTCTCCTGCATTTGCTAATCGTTTTTTTTCGGCTTCAACAACATCATTACCAAAAATACCAGGCAAAGTCTCCACTAGTCTGTCTGGCAACACCGAACGACGGGGTAATTCCTCGCCCGTAAAAACGGCAATATCAACCACTGGTTTGCCTTTTTGTAGAAGATTTTGTGTTCGCTCTGCGTAATCTACCCAAGCTTTACCGAGTTTCCAAGTGTGTACGT
>NZ_AJLG01000043.1 GCF_000258495.1 Pedobacter agri PB92 | reverse complement strand
AAATAGGTGGAGAATGAATTAATTTGCAGGTGATAAACCATCTGGTTCGCCAAAATCTGCTATCGGATACCTATAAATCATTTTCAGAATAACCGCAGGGTTTCCACCGATAACACAATTACTCTCAACGTCTTTGGTAACCACAGATCCTGCACCGATAACAACATGGTCACCAATTTTGATATCGCCAATAATAGTAGCGTTTACACCAATATCAACATTGTTGCCGATTACCGGCGATGGTCCGGACGACCCATCTTCCAAAATCTTACACCCAATGGTTGTAAGATGGCGTAACGTACAATTTTCTCCAATATTCGCCATACCATTAATTACTGAACCATGCCCGTAAACCAGTTTAAGTCCTTTCCCAATGTTTACTTTCGAGCTGATTTCAATATTAAAAATCCAACCGATTATAAACTTATAAAGTAAAAGATACCAAAAGAACAAAATTTTCAAAAACAAATGCTGTTCGATAAGAGAAGCACACCTGAAAAAAGTCATAATCGCTTTGCCTTTAGCGTTATGATGGTTACTCCGCCAATCCTGGAAAATATAATTGCTTTTAATGATCATTAACAGGGAATAATTTTGATTCTACTTTGTTAACATTTGAATAGAGAGTGCATCGAGATGAAAAAATACTACCTAGGTGACTGGCGTATTGCTCAATAACAGTAGGCCAATTATAAACATCTGTCGTTTTTTTATTATTATTTTCGATAACCTTCCTATAATCTATTTTTTTATTTGTTACTAACAACAATTGCTTTGAAACGTGAAACGAACTTGTAAAATAAAGAGCATCATTACCTAAAACATCTCGGTTTGCACTGCTTCCATAGGCAGAAGGTATGCAATTTGCAGCCATCGCATCATACAGCAAGTAAGTAGGCTCATCCCGTCCGTAGTAACAGATGTCTGAAAAATAACGCAAGCGATTGAGGATATGTTTGTCATAAATGGCACCACAAAATTCGATAAGGGTACAATGCTTGTATTTTTCTTGCAAGTAATTACCAAAACGTGTACCATGATGACCAACTACAAGGAACCGATTCCCGGAAGATGACATCACGAAACCATCTAATATCATTTCGATGTGATTTTGTTTCTCCAGGCTACCAATATATACGCTATAGGAATAGGGTTTAAGATAATGTTTATCTAAATTGGCTTTCTCATCTAAACTTAAAGCCTCCACTCCCGGAGGAATAAATTTGACCCGTTTTTTATAACGACTCCTTAGATAGGAACAGCTAAGGTTTGAATCTGAAACTATAGAATGGCTGTAACGAACGGTAAATTTTTCAGCTAATTCAAGAAATTTTGAAGTTAATGTATTGTATTTTTTATTTCTCCACTCTATAGTTGAAATATTGGACACAAGCAACATATTTTTAGGAAGCATCCAAGACCAGATTCCGCTGGAAGGGCCGTATTGGATGACGAGATCACAGGCTCGATTCCTAAGATCTTTGAAACAAAAATAATCATAAAAAAAATTACTAACAGAGCCTAATTTATATTCAGGGTCGTAAACATGAATCAATTCGATTCCACGCCAGTGAGATTTTTGATAAGGATGATTGTGTGCACAATATACGGTCACATGGTGCCCCCTATCTGCTAATCCTCGAGCAACAAGTTGAGCTCCCTTTTCGAATCCCCGGTAAAAGTCAGGTATCCCCCTTGTACCTACAATTACAATCTTCATCTGATTACGGCTTGAATAGTTTTGATTATTCCATCTCTATTTAACATTTAACATGCTAAAATTTAATACTATAAAATTATCTCAACATCTGTGCTGCATCAATAGCCCTTAAATACTAATTGTTTCGCGGCTAAAGATACTGAAAACTAATGTAGTGGCGGTTTGAGGTTAAACTATGAATTGGCGAGAGCACTATACAATGACTACGAATATTCAGTTATTCAGAAGCATTGTTTAGACAAAATACCTTGGTTTTAGTAGGGAGGAGATTGTTTTATGATTGGATAGCCAATTTCAAGCAATATAAAATCTGAAGGTATAGCGAACAAACAGTGTAAATTTTCGTTATATGTGATTAACCATATGCCTCGATCATCTAATTTACTTCAATGCATATATTTCTAAAACGCTATATACTTTAATGAGAACAATATTTTTATTTTTACTTGTACTCATGATATTTTATAAGCTTGAAGTCGTTGGACAGCAATGCACTGGAGCTTTGGGCGAGCCTGTAGTAAATATTGATTTTAACCGGGGATCATCTGTCTTTGGACAGTCAGTAAGCAATGCTACCACGTACAGATTTGTTGCTGGCACCCCAAACGATGGAGAATATACAATATCTAAAAATACAAACGGAATGTACAATGACGATTATGGCTGGCACCAAATTACCAATCATACTCCAAATGATCCAAATGGCTATATGATGATTGTTAATGCATCTATCGATCCAGGAATTATTTACCAAACCTCACTTCCTGCTTTATGTCCAGGCACAACATATGAGTTTTCAGGATGGATTATTAATCTCCTAAACTATTCCGGAAAAAAGCCAAACATTTCTTTTCATATCGAAACGAAACTTGGTAAGGTTTTAAAAGAATATGCTACAGGCGAAATACCTGACGGACCTACGCCTGAATGGATTAAATATTCTACCATTTTTAAGGTAGAAGATGAAACTGAATTAATACTCAAAATTGTCAATTTGGGTATGGGAGGTAGTGGTAATGATGTAGCGTTTGATGATATCGCTTTCCGCCCCTGCGGACCTATAGCTACCCAGCACTTAAACTTGAAAGATGATCTAAACGCAACTTTATGCGAAAACGATATTGGCAATTATCGATTTGAAGCTAACGTATCAGATAATTTTTACGCTAATCCTGGATACCAATGGCAAGTAAATACAGGAACTGGCTGGAATGATATTAGTGGAGAAACCGAGACTGTGTACGTTGCGAAATTTGACGGTGCCCGACCCGGAACTTATCAATATCGCCTAAATACCGCAGAGAAAAATAATATAAATTTTCCGAGCTGCAGGGTAGCCTTTCCAACATTTACAATTAAGGTAAATTCTAAAGCGAAAGCAGGTAATTCAGGCCCGGTATGTGTTGGGCAAAGCATTCAGTTGTCTTCCGACGAAGCCGATTCATATTTTTGGGAAGGACCAAATTTTTCTTCAAAAGAAAAAAATCCAGTTCTTTTAAATGCATCAAAAGAAATGTCCGGAATCTACGTACTTACGGTAACATCAAATGGATGCACTACCAGTGACACCACTACAGTTACTATTTTAAATCCTCCAAAAGTTATTACAAACTTCCAGGAAGCTGAAATTTGCGTAGGAAACTCAATAGAACTTTCAGCTTCTGGCGGCAAAACATACCTATGGAGCCCTATTGATGGTCTTTCCGATCCACATACTTCACACCCTATTGCAACACCTATTGAAAACACAACTTATAGTGTTGCAGTATCAAATGGCGCTTGCGTTGAATATGCCAACATCAGCATAACTGTGATAAAAAAACCGGTCGTAAATGCTGGAAAAGATATCACAATTTTTGCTGGACAATCGACCAGATTACAGGGCCAAATAAGTGGTAACTACGATAGCTTTAAATGGGTGCCATCCGAATATTTAGATGACCCTAAAAGTCTAAATCCAATAGCAACACCGCCAACTGATATAAATTATGCTTTAGTGGCTTCATCTGAACATGGTTGCTTGCCAGGTTTAGATAGCGTATTTGTAAAAACCTACCCAAAAATCAGCATTCCAAATTCTTTCTCACCAAATGGTGATGGCATTAATGATGTTTGGGAGATTCCTTCAGCGCATAAATTCCCACAAATATCCATTAAAATAATTGATCGTAATGGACAGTTGATTTATCAGAGCAATGGCCCTTTTAAACCTTGGGATGGAACATTAAATGGAAATAACCTCCCGGTAGCTATTTACTATTATCGAATTAATTTCAATAATGAATTACCAACCTTTAGTGGTTGGATAAATTTGATCCGATAAAATTGCGGCTTTTTAAAGACTTGATAATTCACATCTTAAGATTGATCCAGAGTATTTCATCATCGATAAAGACATCGCAATAAATTCAAATAGCCAACATCATCATCAACAATCTAAAGATTTAAACTGAATGCCGCTGAATGTATTCAACTCACAAAATTAAAAATCCATCAATGTTAAATTAGATGGATTTTATTTTTTTTGATAGTTATTAAAAATCAGTATAAAGATTTCTGAATGAACTCCTCAAACCGAAGGTAATTAATCCTGTATTATTGTTAGTTAAAGCATTACGCTCATTTCTGTAAATTCCACCAACTTCTAAACGGAGATTATATTTTGGATTGATAATATACGCTACCCGCCCTTCAGCATAGTATAAGTCGGTGCGTAATCCCTGGGAGGTGAAGTTCCCGGTTTGTTTGATGGCCTCAGAATAAGGAATGCTCAAATCGCGACCATAATCTTGGCCGTTCAAACTTAAACCATATTTAGCATACTGCAACTGACCAGTAAAATCAAATCTTTTCCATGAATAGTTAACAATTCCCAATACTTCTCTAAAATTGGCGCCCAGGCGATGTGCAAGTGGTTCTGCATAACCGGTATAATTTACAATTTGAGTTCGCCCAGTATAGGTATAAGGTTTAGCGGTGTTGTATTCCAATAAATAATTCAGGTTTTCTATTTTAAAAATGTCAGCACCTCTTACACCTAACTGCCATCCGTATTTATTACGCGGACTGCCATTGCTCGAAAAGAAATTACTTGCTTCAAATTCATCTAACGAAAACTGTCCATAAGCAACGATTTCTTTGGCAAACTTATATTTAGCAGTCAAGCCAATCATCGAATTATCAGGAGACCCGCTTGATGCTTCAACAGGGCGAAGGAAAATGATCGGATTAGCATAACCCCAGTCGAAACCTCTTTCATTTCCTAAATCATCTGTTTGTCCCCAAATAATTGAATCAAAAAAACCAAGTGACAAACGGTTATTTACATTCCAATCTAAATAATGAAAAACACCTCCTTTTTTACGATTACCTGCTTCATAGGATAATTTCGGAACAGTAGGATCCTGTAACGAGGCCCATAAAGCCATGTACTGTACGTTACCGAGGTTACCGGTAAGTTTTAAAAATGGATAGGGAGAGGAAACATCCGACAATAGCATGGAACGATAGCCATCACCAATAAAGTTTTTATCATATCCAGCAGTTACATTAATATATTTGGATGGTGTGTAAGAAATCAAAGCGGTTACATATGACCAATCGAGCGACATTTTTCCAGCGTTAGATCCATAATCTCTATTGTAGGATTGTCCTGGAACAACATTATTGCTTCTGGCATAATCGGTATAATACTTCGCAAACCTGCCCTGATTTTCGAAACCGCTGGTGTAGAAAGAAAACTTGTTTCCTATAGTTCCACCAACCTGATAACCACGAGTATTTAACCAAAGATTTTGCTTTCCGGAAAAATCTTTACCAATTTGAAAGTCAGGTAAGAAATCAGCATAGAACGTATACTCTTCCTTTTGGATATCTATCAAATGCTCATTAAATATTTTTCGGCTCACCCACGAATGCCGTGTTGAATCTATGCCAATGCTCAATAACTGCTTACCGTGTTCAATCAATAAACTATCATCAATAAAGAAAGGCTTTAAGCTACTGTGGAAACGTGTATCAGTATTATATACCTCTCTGTTTAATTTTTGATAAAATTGATAAGAATAAGGTTGATATTGTGATTGAGCGTGAATCTGAGTGGCTAAAAATATCAGGACGAGGACTGTAAAAATTTTCTTCATTAATATTGTTTTAAAATTGAATGATTTCGCAAAGGACGGAAAATTATTTGATTCACATCTTTTATAAGTTCAAATGCTATGTCAGGCTTGTTAATTTGCGTTTTTATGCCCAAAAATAACTTGCCAGATGGTTAAAAAAGTAATTTTAAAATCTAACAGTAAAGACCAGTTTTCCAAATACCATATATCTGATTTTACACGCTCTTCCATAGATCCATCTTCTCGTGTTTCGCCTCTAAACCCATTAACCTGTGCCCAACCGGTAATACCTGGTAACAAGAAATGTCTGACCATAAACTGATCAATCAAAGCTGAATAGTCTGCCGTATGCTGTAACATGTGTGGCCTGGGGCCGACAACGGACATCTCTCCCATTAAAACATTAAAAAACTGTGGCATCTCGTCGATACTTTTTTTCCGCATAAAGGCACCTAAACGGGTAACACGAGCATCGTTTGGACTTGCCTGTTTTGAATCTGCCTCACTGTTTAATCGCATGCTTCTGAATTTTAAGCAGTAAAAAGGCTGATTATCTTTACCCGAACGCAGTTGCTTAAAAAAAACAGGGCCCTTTGATTCTAATTTGATTAAAATTGCAAGCAGGGGTACCAGCCAGCTCATCACAAAAATTACGATGCAGAGCGAGAAGGTAATATCAAACAGCCGCTTAATAATTTGATTGCTTAATATTTCCAGGGGTTCTGTACGTGGACTTAAAACAGGCAAATGCCCATAGAGTTGAACCATTACATTTTTCTTAAAATAATCTTTTACATCCGGCACGAGCTTAAAACGTATCAAAGCCTTATCAGCCTGCCGCATGAGTGTATCTATTTTTGATAAGGCACGATCTGGCAAAGCACAGTAAATTTCATTCACATTACTGTTCTTAACGTATTCTATACATTCACTTACATTACCAATGATATGGCTGAGGGTCTGTTTTTCTGGATCATCATCAAAAAAACCTACCACTTTATAGCCCAGGTGCGTGTTTTTTTCCAGGTGATTCTTTAGATCCATACCAAGCGGACCAGCACCTACAATAACTACCTTCTTATAGTTGATTAGTTTTGCCCTGCTTGATCTTCTCAAAAGAAGAAAAACAATTTTTCCTGTTAAAAAAAGCGGAGCAAAAATGATCGCCGCATAAATGATTAACTTAATCGAGACGTTAAAATCGCGTAGGTAAAATACGAGAATGAAGATGATTATGCCTAAAATTAACAGGCTCCATAATGATTGTTTAATGGTTGGAATAGCGTCTTTGACAAACATATCCTGATAGATCTTGGTGATCTGGGTAACATTAAACCAAACAAAATTAATAAGCAGGATGTGTAAGAAATTAATACCCCTGCCATCCGAAATACCATAAGTATCATAAGCTATAACATAACCAATATAGCCAGATAAATTCACTAAAAGAAGATCTATAAGGATACTTATTGTCTTAAAATAAGTACTATTACTTTCAATCATTTAAATGGTAAATATTTTGCCAAATATAATTAGCTAGTTTAGTAAACAGATAAATTTGTTAGGTATTTAGTTAAAACAGCACAGAACTGCTTCAAATTCGTAGCCGTTACAACAAAAAACACGCCAAGCTTATATATCAGGCAAAACATTTTTAATAACATAATCTATTTTTATTTATATAAATTTGCCAAACATCTTTCAAAAAGTTTTGAAGCAAGTTCTATCAAATTTCATAAGTGGTTTAAAGGAAACTAAAATAGTTTCGAATTTCTTCAATTTAAGTAGTATTCAAATCTCCAATATATTGCTAATTCTCTTGATGTATCCCATCATTACCCGAATTATTGGTATCGAAGCTTTTGGAATGGTTATTCTTGCAAATACATTTTCCGGTCTGTCATCTATCGTAATTAATTATGGCACCAATCAATCGGGCGTAAGAGATGTTGCCACTTATGCTAACGAAACGACCAAATTAAATCAGGTAGTTTCTAATACAATCTGGGTGCGCACCATAATATTCATAGCCTACCTCGTCCTCATTTTTTTCTTACAATGGGCCAATATCCGGTATTATCAATTTATTCTTTTATCTTCACCAATTGTATTGGCTGAGGTTTTAAATCCGCTATTTATTTTCTTAGGCACTGAAAAGCTAAAAATCTATAACATTGCCAACCTGCTTTCTAAAGTTGTGGTCATCTTAGCCATTCTAGTATTCATTACTGGCACTAAAGATTCTGAATGGGTAAACTTTATCATCGGTGCATCCAGCACTTTAGCATACGCCATGTTATTAACATTTGTGATGTTGAAACATAAACTCACCCTGCATTTACCTGAAAAAGAAGAAATATCAAAAATCGGGAAAGATAACTTTTTCCTTACCGTAAACAATATTTCCGTTCATCTTCAGCAATCACTGATGATTTTCTCGTTAGCGAAATGGGGAAATCCACTTTGGTTGGGCGCCTATTCAATCTGCGATAAAGTGATTGGCTCTTCGAGAATTTTGATTATTTCGGTGTCAAATGCAATCTATCCTAAAGCTGCTCAGATTTATAAAGAGAATGTAAATGCATGGAAAGCTTATAAAGCCAAAATGGGAAAATTAATCGCATTAATGTTTTTGACTTTATCGTTAGTTTTATTCATCATGCCAGAATTTATCGTTCATTTGCTTTCCGGAGAAAGAAACCAGGATGCAATCATGTATTTAAGGATGATGGCATTTGTGCCATTTTTGGCTGCTTTGAACGTTCTGAATGTGCTAGATCTACTATTAAAAAACAATACGCTGGCAATATTTAGAATTGCACTCATCTTGTTCTGCATCTCGGCATTTACTTCATGGTTCCTGGTAACCCAGGGTTTGCAAAATTGGTTTGGTGCTTACACCCTTTTAATAGATGGAAGCGCTTTAATCATGTACGAATATGTAATTAAACGCCGATCCAATACAAATGCCTAAGCCTGTTGCGATAATCATATTAAATTGGAATACACCGGCACACACGATTAGCTGCGTGTTATCCATTACGCAATATTGTGATGCAAAAGAATACGATATCATTATTGCTGACAATGGCTCAACCGACGATTCACTTTCAATTTTGAAAGAAAAATTCCCCAAGCATATCCTGATTGATAATAAAAGCAATTTGGGCTTTGCTGAGGGAAACAATGCTGCTTTCAAATATAGCATAGCGGAGGGGTATACCTTCTCCCTATTGCTTAATAATGACACTGAGGTGGATGAAAACTTTCTTTCCCCTTTGATCAATCATCTAAGGCAAAATCCTGAAACCGTTGCCGTTCAGCCTTCCATTTATTATCTACACAAAAAAGATACACTTTGGAATGGCGGCTCATACTATAATAAGTGGTGGGGGATCACTTATTCCAACAATAAAAAATCAAGACAATCCCTAAGGGTTCCTGAACAGGTAGAATGGTTAACAGGTTGTTGTTTTTTGGTAAGAAATGATGCAGTAAAAAAAGTGGGCTTATTCACTGGTAAGTTTTTTTTATATTATGAAGATGTAGATTTATCCTTCCGGTTACGAAAATTTGCGGGACGACTAGACTACTTACCCACCAGCAAGGTTTACCATGAGGCAGGAGTTTCAGGCAAGCAAAAAGTTAAAAATTCGGAGGGTGAATTAAGTCCCATTATCCATTATTATGTAAATCGCAATAAATTGTGGTTTCTACGTAGATATGCAAATCCAGCGTTCATGATTTTTATATTTGGATATAATGCGATGTATTATTCGATATTATTATGTTATTTTTTGATCAGGAATAGAAAACAAAAAGCAAAGTTTCTGCTGAAAGGACTTAAGGAAGGTTTGTTCACTCCTCAAACAACAATCTGGTCATGATCGCAATATTTCCAATCGCATATATATTAGCCTTTATACTGGCGATAACGGATATAGTGCAAGGTAAAAAGCAAGGCTTTGTTCTGTTTCTTATTTTTGGATTGTCTATTTACACCACTGTACTTTCAGTTTCCTTTCTGCTTGGCTTTAAAAGTTTGATCCCTTTGCTTCAATCTTTAAAAGAAATCTTCGTAGTCATTACGCTTGGAATTTGCGTTTGGAATTTAAAAACCAAAATCAAACTTCATTACATCGATTACCTCATCATTGTTTTCTTTGGCTACACCTTACTATACGTCATTTTACCTATCGGCGAACAAGGTTTTGGCGAACGGATTATGGCGTTTAAAACACTTTCGTTTTTCGTACTGGTTTATTGTTGTGGCCGCCTGTTTAAACCGAAGGAAATTTATATCAGTAAATACTTTCATTATATTCTACTATTATCAATTGCGGCGGCTTTTGTATTGTTAACGGAGGTTTTGTTAGATCGTCATTTACAAACCATTACTGGATACGCAGAATACAACTTTTACTTCTTCAACTTTGAGCCAAGTGGTAATTATGGCCTAACCTGGACCTTTGAATCAGAAGGTGGATATAAACGATTTGCTAGCTTTTTCGCAAACCCATTAGAATTTGCCTCTGCAACCGTTATTGCTTTCGCCGTTATAGCAGCGCTCTACACCACGGATGAATATAAAATTAAACTCAGTAACTTTGGCTATCTGGCCCTGGCAGCAACGCTAACCTGTATTGTTTTTGCACTTTCCCGATCGGCTTTTATAAGCTATTTCATCTTGTTATATGTGTATGCCCTCCTTGCCGGCAAAAAATACATCTACCATTCTTTTCACGCCGTTGGAATATTATTAGCATTGTATGTTACCTACCTCCTAACAAAAGAGCAAGATCAAAATGATGGATTGCAAATGGTAATTATCAATACGATTAATTTCAGCAATCCATCAAGTGTTGGGCACGTGGTTGAATGGGTACAAGGCGCTTTGGCAATAGCGGCAAACCCGTTAGGCTTAGGGCTCGGTTCATCCGGAAGAATTGGTGGAACGCTTGGCGAAAATATAGGTGGCGAAAATCAATATATAATTATAGGCGTGCAGGCGGGCATACTAGCTTTAATATTATACCTTACCATTTACATCTCTTTTATCAGAGAAGGTATTAAATGGTTGCCGCGTTTGGATGGAAAGGAAAAAAAGATATGCCTGGCGATATTATTAATCAGAATTGGATTTATCATACCTTCTTTAACTTCCGAAATCGAAACCTCTTCATACACCTCTTATTTAATGTGGTTTTTCTCAGGTTTATTTGTGAACATCATCTCCACAAAAATGGCTGTAAAATCCGAACAAGCTACAGCAGTAACAGACTAAGCTTAATAAACGATCATCTTGTTTGCCAATCGGTTTTCGAATGCCAACATATTAACGCATTACTAATATATTTTTTTTAAGTTTGCCGATTCAAACCCATTGAGGGTTTGTTGTCTCATGTTTATGATTATTACTACTTGTCCTGTATGCCTTAGCGATAAAACCCAGTTAAGCCCTGTGGTTTTTGAAATCAAGGTAAATGATGATGAGCGTTATTTAATCAGAAAGTGTCAAATTTGCCAGCATAACTTTACCTGGTTTAACCACGAGGTGGATATCAAAAGTTATTACGATGATAAAGACTATGCTGTACAGGATACAAAAAAAAGCATTTTCTTTAAAATTCAGGAAATAGAATATAACCACGTTTTAAAGAAAATAAAAGCCTTAAAACCACTCCCCTCCGATATTTTAGATTTTGGTTCAGGTAAGGGCCTATTTCTCCATTTTGCTAAAGAAAACGGCTTTGGAGTGAAAGGCATTGAAAGTTCTGTACCGAGAGCCAATTATGCAAAAGAACATTTTAACCTGGACATTAATACTGATTATTATCAATCTGGGTCTGTTTTCCAGAAGAAATTTGATGTACTCACGTTATTCCATGTGCTGGAACATATTCACCTGTCAGGAAATCTGCTTGGAAATCTGATTGAAGACAATTTGAAAAAAGACGGCTTACTGATTATTGAAGTTCCGAATTTCGACAGCTGGCAGGCAAAATGGGCTGGCAATAAATGGTTACACCTCGACGTTCCCCGGCATATTAGCCATTTTACACCTGCAGTTTTAAAAAATTTAATACAGGCTAATGGCTTCAAAATCAAATCAGCATCTTATTTTTCTTTACATCTCGGCATTGTAGGTATGGTTCAAACTATATTTAGTTGGTTTGGATACAAAGGTTTTTTAATTGCAGAACTGAAAAGAAAAAAAACCATATTACTAATTTTGGGATTGCTATGTGTTTTGCCTTTTGCAATTCTGTTGGAAATAATAGCGTCCATCTGTAAAAAAGGTGGTATAATTAGGTACTATGCCATTAACACAGATTAAATGAGAATTGCGATTGTTGGCTCGAGAGGGTATCCATATGTATACGGAGGTTTTGAGACTTTTGTGAAAGAGCTGAGTGAACGTTTAGTTGTTCAGGGTGTTGAAGTGCATGTTTATTGTCAAAGAAATTTATTTACTGAGCATCCTGAAGCGGTGAATGGAATTAAACTGCATTACATTCCTACCTTACCGCAAAAATCTTTAAATCAAATCATTCATTCTTTTCTTTCTATTCTGCATGCCACGTTAAGCAAAACGGATGTGATATTGGTAGTGAATCTTGCGGCAGGGCCAATGGGTTGGATTCCGAAAATTACCGGAAAAAAAACCATGATCAATGTGGATGGACTGGAATGGCTCAGGCCAAAATGGAGAGGATTGGGCGCAAAGTATTTTTATTTTGCCGCAAAAGTAGCAACGAAACTTTATGATAAAATCATTACGGATGCTGAAGCGATGCGTCAGGTTTATCTAAAAGAATTCAATAAAGATTCAACTGTAATTGCGTACGGAGCACCTCAGTTCACCCCTGCAAATGAAGATATACTGGAACGCTTCGGACTTGAAGTGGAAGGTTACTACCTCATAGTTGGCCGTTTGATTCCGGACAATAATGCGGATCTGATCATCGATGGATTTTTAAAATCAAATTCAAAGAAAAAACTAGTGGTTATTGGTGATGTCCCTTATACTGATGAATATGCAACAGAATTAAAGGCATTGCAAAGCGATAAGCTTATTTTTCCAGGCTACGTAAAGGATCAGCAAGAATTAATGGCCATTTATCAGCATGCATTTGCCTACATTCATGGCCACAAATATGGAGGTACCAATCCGGCCATGTTAAAAGCAATGATTAATAACTGTGCTATTTTAGCTTTAAATACAGTTTTTAACCAGGAAATGCTAAACAACGGTGAGTTTGGAATATTGTTTGATGAAACTGCAGGTGACGTCTCACAAGCAATGGAAAATTTAGAAGAACATCCAGAACAGGTAAGGGTATTAAAAGCAAAAGTCAGTTCGGGTTTAACTGACAAGTATAACTGGGATCTAATCTCGGTAGCTTATAAAAATGAGATGCTAAAACTACTGGGTAGTTCATGATGAAAAAGAATTTTAGCACCAAACCTATTGTAGTCGGGATTGATATCCGGGATTTGAAAATAGCCAAAACTGGAACCAAAACATATCTCGAAGAAATCTGCAAAGAATTCAAAAAAGGCAAATCTGGATTTCAATTTTACTTTTTTGACAGCCCTCTGCCAGTTTATAATGGTAAAAATAAGGTGTTAAAGTTAGTAGAGCACTTGCGTTTCTTTCTTTGGAAACAAGTCATGCTTCCTTTTCTCGCTGCGGTAAACAGTTGTGATGTCGTTTTCTGTACAGACTTTTTTGTTCCCTATGTAAACATAAACTTTAAAACGATACCGGTATTTCACGATGCTTTTTTTTGGGAATATCCGGAACATTACAACAAGCATTGGCTTAAAATTTTTCACCATTTAGGAGTCAACGCGGCAAAAAAATCCCCCTATGTGATTGCGCCAACCCTTTATGCAAAAAATCGAATTGCTCATTTTTCAACGTTAATTCCTGAGAAAATAATAGTAATCTCGGAAGCTCCAAAAACTTTGCCCCAAAATGAAGTTTTATCAACCGGACCAATTCGCTTAAAAACAAAGAAATTCTTTTTACACATCGGTACTTTCGAAAAAAGAAAAAATATTTCTTCTTTAGTTGAATCATTGCACAAATTGCACCGCAAGGGTTATACGGATTATTCGCTTGTATTATGCGGTCAATTTAGCCCTAAAAATGATATGGATGGCGGTGTCGATATATTAAATTCGATAAAAAAATACAATTTAGGTGATTACGTAATCATGCCGGGTTATGTAAATGATCATGATTTATCCTGGTATTACCGCAATGCAGAACTATATTTGTTTCCTTCAATAAATGAGGGTTTTGGACTGCCAATATTGGAAGCATTTCAGCATCAGTTACCGGTGATCGTAGCCAACAACACATGTTTACCTGAGGTTGGAGGCAATGCGGTGCTGACATTTGATCCATTTCATGTGGATGAACTGGTTGAAAAAATAATATTGATTATTGCTGACGCTGAGTTTAGGGCAACACTTATTGAAAATGGTAACAATCGCCTGGCTGAATTTTCTTGGAAAAACACTGCAAACGAACTATTAGCAGTATTTAAGGCTACACAAAAACATTACACCGAAAGTTAATGAACATACTTATACTAGGCGCATCATCAGATCTTTATGGAGGAAGCAAAATATTAGCCATAGTTGCCAATATTTTGCAGGAAGGAAAGCACAAGCCTATTGTTGTCGTTTCTGAACACGGTGAATTGATTGGTGAATTGAACCGACTGGGTGTGGAAGTCAGAATTATTCGGCTGGGAATTTTAAGGCGAAAATACTTCTCTGTTCCCGGGATCCTTAACCGCATAAAAGTGAATAGAAGTGCCTGGAAAGCATTAGGTAAACTCATTGATGAGGAAAAAATCGACATTGTTTATTCCAATACCACAGGTGTATTAATTGGGGCATTTCTGGCTAAAAAGAAAAACATTAAGCACATCTGGCATATACACGAAATTATAACCAAACCTAAAACATTCACCAGGATTCTGGGCCGTTTGGTGAATAAATATGCGGACAATGTAATTGTTGTATCTGACGCAGTTAAAAATCACTGGAAAGAATATATCAATACAACAAATATCAACAGAATTTACAATGGCATTGATACCAGCATTTATACCCGCTCTGAAGGTTTGCTGAGGAAAGAATTAAACCTGAAGGAGACCGATCTCGTAATCGGAATGATTGGAAGGGTAAATCACTGGAAAGGCCAGGATTTTTTTATCGATATAGCCAGGCAGATACTTAATCACGAGCCAGACACAAAATTTATCATTGCTGGTGACGCTTATCCGGGCAATGAGCACCTGGTTGATAAAATGCTTGATCGCCTTAATAATGAGCTGCCTCCACAATCAGTTTTTTATATTGGATACCGAACTGACATACCAAGCATCCTAAAATCTATTGATATCTTCGTTTTGCCTTCAATCCTTCCGGATCCGTTTCCAACAGTCATTCTGGAAGCCATGGCCAGCTCAAAACCGGTAGTTGCTACCAATCATGGTGGTGCCCTGGAAATGGTCGCACACATGGAAACCGGTATCATTATTCCCCACGACAATGTTGAAGAATCGGCAGGGGAAATATTAAAGTTGATTCGCAATAAAGAAAAAATTGCGACTATGGGTGAGCTCGGCAACATCAGGATCAACACCTTATTTTCGCTTGAAAAATTCAGAGAATCGATTTTGAGATTATTTGCTCAAACTTTGGACAGCTAATCAAATAGATTATCTTGAAAAACGACTGCTGATGAATAAGTAAATAAGAATACCAGCGTTAAACTACGCATCAGTTTTTAACTTATATTTGCAGTTATATATAAAATTTAAAATTCAATTCATGCGCTTAAAATATTTCATTTGTGCCTTCCTATTTGTTTTTTTCCTCTCAGTCACATCTTTATTTGCACAGATATCTGCTGATAACCTGAGCAAAGTAAGGGTTGAGCAACTTTCAGATGCACAAATATTAGAAATATCTAAAAGATTCGAAGCCTCAGGCATATCTGAAGCCGACGCTATAAAGCTTTTAACAGCAAGAGGCATGGATCCTGCAGAAGTTGATAAATATAAAGAAAGACTAGCAGGTTTATCTTCAGGCGGAAAAACTGCTAAAACAGCGCCGGCGAATAATGCAGCAGCAAAACCTCAAACGGTGTCTGCAAGAGATACCACGAGAATTAGTGAACCGAAACCGATAAAAAAACCAAGTCCGATATATGGTTATGAGTTTTTCAGCAACCCTAATATTAAATTCGAACCAAATATAAGAATCGCAACACCTAAAAACTATGTCTTGGGCCCGGATGATGAATTAGCGATTTTATTAACCGGTGTAAATGAAAGTACAACCAATGCCAAAGTAAGTCCAGAAGGAACAGTTAAAATACCGTATGCAGGTTTGGTTTATGTAAACGGGTTGAGCATTGAACAGGCCACAAACCAAATCAGATCAAAAATGGCTAAAGCCTATCCTGCCCTATCCTCGGGACAAACTAAACTAACGGTTAATCTGGGGACGGTAAGAAGCATTAGGGTAACAATTATTGGGGATGTGGCTACGCCAGGAACGTATACAGTTTCCTCATTGTCAACTTTATTTAACGCCTTATATCAAAGTGGCGGCCCTACTAACCGTGGCTCTCTCAGAAAAATAGAACTCATTAGAAATAATAGGGTGATTCAGGTAGTTGATTTGTACAACTTCCTTCAAAAGGGCATTCAATCTGATAATGTAAGTTTGAGGGATCAGGATGTAATCAGGATACCAGTATACGACACCAGAGTAGCAATCGATGGGGCTGTAAAAAGACCTGGAATTTATGAACTCAAACCATCGGAAACTTTAAGTGACTTAATTACCTATGCGGGAGGCTTTGCTGATTTAGCTTATAGAAGCATTGCGAAGGTAACACAGATAGGAAATAAAGAAAGAAGTGTCAAAGACATTTCATCGGATATGTTCGACCGATACACGCTTAAAAACGCCGACTCCGTTTATTTTGGTGTTATATTGGAAAGATTTGCCAATCGCGTGGTTATTGAAGGAGCGGTTTACAGACCAGGTACTTTTGAATTGAACCAGGGTGTGACGCTGAAATCGTTAATTGCGAAGGCAGATGGGCTTCGAGACGATGCCGTAATGGTGAATGGTTATATTAAAAGGATTACACCAGATTTAGAAAAGGAAATGATCTCTTTTAATTTAGGAAATATCATGTCTGGTAAAGCACAGGATATTGCCCTGATGCGTGAAGATTCTGTATTTATTACTTCAACCAAAGACCTAAGAGATGAAACTTCAATTAGCATTGGTGGCTATGTAAGGGCGCCAGGAACTTTCCAGTACCGGAAAGGCATGAGTTTATCAGACGTGATTAGCATGGCCAATGGATTTCAAAATGAAGCAGCCAACCATCGCATTGAAATTTCGAGACTGGTGAAAGATGTTACTGATACCCTTTCAAATAAACTGGTAAACATCATTACCATTAATCTGGATTCTACATCAGTGGCAACAACCGGAAATTTCCTGCTGGAACCACTTGATTATATTTATGTACCTCGCCTGGTAAATTACCGTTCTATCGGCAATGTCAAAATACGCGGCGAAGTATTATTCCCTGGTGATTATGCACAACAACGAAGAGACGAAACAGGAATGGAATTTATTAAACGTGCGGGTGGTATTACTCCACTAGGCTCTCTTGAAAACACACAGGTATACCGAAATGGGGTGAGGGTTGATATGGATCTAACAGGAAAGCGAAAACGACAAGCTAAAGATGCCGTGATATTGATGCCTGGTGATAGCCTTTTCATCCCTAAAAACGAACCTTTTGTAGAAGTGAATGGTTCGGTTAACAATCCCCAGTTATTAAGATATGCCAATTCAAATTTCAAATATTATGTTGATGCGGCAGGCGGTATTACCGAGAATGCCAGACTGAAAGGAGCTTACATTAAATATCCAAATGGCATTAATGCGCCGGTCAAAAGCTTTTTATTTATCAAAAATTATCCTAAAGTAACTGCCGGCAGCCAAATTATTGTTCCGGAGAAGACAGGCAAAAATAAACTCGGTTTCGCAGAGATAACAACCATTGCATCTGCATTAACAGGCATTGTAAGTTTAATTGCCATCTTATTTAAGTAATTATGCCAGCAGCAGAAAACGATAACAAATACATTACGGTAGAGGAAGATTTTTCCTTTGCGAAGATGATCAGCGCCCGTAAAAAAGATTTTAATTACTTGTGGAAATCAAAGGTTAAAATTTTAATTGTAGGATTGATTGGTGGCGCATTAGGTGCGGTGATGGCCTACTTTTGGCCGGTAACTTATACAGCGAAACTCACCTTCGTGGTAGAAGAAGGAAAATCAAGTGGCGGTGGTTTATTATCATCGCTCGCCGGACAAATGGGTTTTGATATTGGTGGCTTAACCGGCGGAACGAGTGGCGTACTCGCAGGCGACAATGTACTGCAGTTGCTCATGAGTCAAAAAATGCTCAAACAAACCTTGCTTACGCCTTTAGATAGCGCTGGGAAATATACATTAGCAGATAAATATGCAGATGCCTATAAGTTAAGGGAAGACTGGAAAGATATTAAAGCCAATGTTAAAAAGGAGGCGATTATGTTTCCGCCCGATACTAAAAATTACACCAGGTTGCAGGATAGTCTATTACATGAAATCATCACAAAACTGGCAGAAAAGGAATTAAGTGTAAACAAACCTGATAAAAAGCTTGGCTTTTTTGCGTTGAATGCAACATTAAAAATGAACAGTTAGCCAGCCTGATTTGTAAGAGACTAATCGATGAAGCAACGATCTTTTACATCGAAACCAAAACAAAAAGATTGAGAGTCAACGTTAACCGACTTCAAAACCGTGCAGATAGCATTGGGAGATTACTCAATAGAAAAACCTATGCCGCGGCTGGAGCGAATGCTATCATGCTGGATGCAAATCCTGCTTTTGCTACATTAGGGGTAGGCGCTGAGTTACAGGAAAGAGATAAGAGAGTACTGCAAACCATTTATTCTGAAATTATCAAAAACCTGGAAGTGAGCAGGTCTATGCTGATGCAGGAGACCCCAACCTTCCAAATTGTTGATGAGCCTGAAATGCCCTTAAAGAAAAATAAGATGCGCTATTCAATGGGCATTGTTCTTGGGGGATTGGTGATCGGTGCCTTTTACTGCTTGTTTCTATTGATCAAAAGAAAACCTGAATCACAGGTTTAGGTTTACTTGATAGCCATTTCGAGCGCAGCGATAAATCTTGTGAGTTGTTGACAAATACCGTTTAGTTACTTAAGATTTGAAATTGTTCCTCATTTAGAGTGTAGCATACAAATCTTTATAACCGGACATTTACTATCCCCATTTAGCTAAGATTTACTGTTTCTCCCTGAAAGATCTGAGTGTCTAATAAACAAGTTAACTTAAAACCTGTAAGTTACCCCCAGTTGCCCCTGGAAATTGTACACGGTGTTATGTGGAATATAATATTGGCTATCCGTAAAATCTCTCTGTCTCCACTGGTAATTTAGCGATTTTATGCCTTGAAGTTTGGCATTAAAAAGTAAGTTTTTATAATTCCACTCTCCCACTGCAGCAAAAGCAAAATCTACCCAGCTTCTGCTACCGTCTTTGGCATTTGCGAAACCAGAACTATCATAAAAATCGCGATTATGTTCTAAACGATCAAAAGATAATCCAAGCTTTTTAAATCCTTTAACCCAGCTCACCTCAAACGATTGTAAATTCCCCCCTGTACCTGAACCTGCACCTAATACCTCGCCATTATGGGTATAGCCTTGACGAACCTCTCCATGATAGTAAAAACCACCTGCATATCTCAATAAAGTTCCATCAATGGTTTGAGACATCTGAGTAAGCTCGCCGGCGAACTGAATAAATTCTTCTTTTTTATCTTTTAAAGGAATTAATTTCCTTAAGCCAAAAAGATAGGCCCGGGAATGGTCTGGTGAGCCAATAAAATCACGAATATTATATGAATTATCATTCAAACCATATTCAAAATAGACTTCTGCGTGCGCCTTTGGAAAGAGCCACCTAGCATATAATGAGGTTCTTTGATCCCTGGCATCTCCATCATCTCCGGCACCTTCTCCAATTTTTACCTTTTGAAAAGGTACAAAAAATGGGATGTAATCGGCTAAGCCATCCAGATCACCGCCATAGGACATAAAGGTCCTGGTAAAACCCAGAAATAATCCAGGCAACCACTTTGGTTGATAATTAATGTTTAGGCCTGCCAAATATCGCCAATCATCTCTCGGAGGGATATAAGCTGATGTTCCATTAGACAATTGTATTTTTGCTAGAGGCGGAAAGCCTGACGACTCCAGACGGCCGCCAAGAATCTGCCCTTCAAAAGAACCAATAGGCGTTTTAACAGGCCGAACAGTATTCAATGTAACATGTTTAAATCCGGCGGCATGATTACTCATCATTAAACTGTTTTTGATACCGGGACCCCACCAAATATTTTCATTGGATAAACCTAAAGAAGCAGGTCCGACTGTTAACCGGATACTACTCTGCCCCCAGTTTAACCAGTTGTGGTTTTTACTGCCGTATTGTTCAGGATTATCAATTGAATTATAATTGCTTCCATAATAAACTGAAATCTCTGTATCACTTCGATTATATCCATAGCTTTCAAATCCTGAATTCTGAGCGTAAACATACTCAGGTCTAAGTTGTATACTCAAAGGTCCATACTGTACAAATAAACCGCCCGATATCATGGTTTGGTAGCCCTTGGCCGGAATCATCGCTCCATCGTTCCAACCAAATGGATGGTGTGAATTGATCTGCTGCTGCCAGCTCAAAGGAAGAATTTGAAATTTGCCATGGCCATTCCCAAATAGGATAGGTCCTGAAGATTTGTTCCAACCATCAGTTGGTAGTTCACCAGACGGATCAAAAACATTCGTTTGATGTAATGCTTCAACGGATAATGGTCTGTTAGAAAATGAAATGGAAGAATCCAATTTACCCAATAACTGCAGCCTGCGATAGTAATCTTCGATCGAGGAAATACCAACAGGAATAGTTTGTGCCGATACCAATATCGAAAAACTACCCAGCACCACGACTAATGAAAGTGATAAAAGATGACGAATAATCTTCATACTAAAAACGATAAGTAAGGCCCGCTTGAACCTGTAAATTAAATGCATCTTTCCCGGGAGTCATATAGGGTTGGTCTGGAGCCTGAAAAAGATACCACTGATAATTCAAGGATTGAATCCCTTGCAGTTTTGCATTAAAAATGAAATTTTTATAATTCCACTCCCCTCCTGCACCAATACTTAAATCGACCCAGTGTCTTCTGAAATCCCGTGAGTCTGAGAAAGCATAATAATAGAAATCATTGTTATGTACCAAACGCTCAAACTGAAGGCCTATTCTTTTTAATCCCTTAACCCAGCTCACCTCTAATGATTGAATATTTGCGCCTGGACCTATGCCCGCACCCAAAACTTCGCCACGATTGGTATAACCCTGCCTGATGTTTTTACTGGTATACCAACTGTCAAGATTCAACACTTTTGATATATCGGTCTCCTGCAACTGCGTAACTTCTGCGCTGATCATGAGGTTTTGATCTTCTTTAGCACCGAAAGGAAATAATTTTCGTAGACCAAATATATAAGCCCTCGAAACATTAGGTTCTAAGGATAAATCACTTAAGCTTCCCGAATAATTATTCCGGCCAAATTCAAAATAAAATTCCGCTTTTTCTTCTGCCCATAACCAACGCATAAAATAAGAATTACGCTGATCTCTTTTATTAATGGCTTCTGCTGCTGCTGCTTGCTTTTTAGACGAGAAAAACGGCAAATAATCACCAATTTTATTTAAACCGTTACGGTAATGTTGTGCACTTCTGGTTAAACCTAAAAACAAGCCTGGCACCCATTTTGGCTGCCAGGTAATGGCCAATCCTGAAAGATAACGCCAATCGTTTGGCTTCGCCACATACAAAGGTTGTCCAAAATATTCCCGTTCTGGTTCCAATACGCCATAGCCTGAATCTTCCAGTCTCCCGGCAATGATTTGTCCCTCAAAGGAACCGATTGGGCTCGATATTGGTTTTCGGGTATTTAACGTTAAATGTTTAAAGCCAGGAGCGGTATTACTCATCAGTAAGGAATTACGCATTCCCGGGCCCCACCATAAATTTTCTGTTGACAGCCCAAATGATAAGGCCTTATAGTTTAAACGAATACTACTTTGGCCCCAATACGCTTTCGTAACCCCATCATTCCCAAAACGGGCGGGAAGATCAATATTGTTGTAAAAATCGTAATATCTGGCGGTAATCACATCATAATGATTTTCATCAAAAGTGTCAAAACGGCTATTTGCTGCCATCACCACTTCAGGTTTAAACTGAATGCTTAATGGACCATATTCGGCAAAGATTCCAGCTGTCAATAAAGTTTGCAAGCCTTTAGCAGGCAGCATCGCACCATCGTTCCAGCCATAAGGATGATGGGAATTGGCTTGCAGCATAACACTCATCGGCAGCAATTGCCACTTCAATTGACCATCTTTTGAAACACCTGTAGCATTTGCGTTTAAAAGATTATACCGCTCTTCAGCTACGTCCGGATAAGCCATTGCTTTGGTATTAAAAGCTAAGGAAGGAATAAGCGGCCGGATGGTAAAAGATACCGTTGAATCAAGCTGACCTGCCAGTTGTGATCTTCGGTAATAATCTTCAAGTCCCAGGGCACCAACAGGTACAGATTGTGCGTTGGAAACTAGATTCAGGTAACAAATAAATATAAGCAGTACTGCTAATGATTTTCTCATAAATTAATGACTTTAACCCTTAGGTTATCAATAGACCAACTTTCGTCACATTTTGGATCTGGAGCATTGGTTTGAGTGAGCTGATCTCTGCACTGCATCAATAGAGATGCTTTCGAATGTTCGATCGTTTTGGTAATCTTATACAAGGTAGTGCCGCCTGTTTTTCCTGCCAGATTGCAAACTCCTGGTAAATTTGGATTAGCCGCACCAGTTTTTGGATTATGATTAGAATTTGGGTAATCACTGGGATAAGATTGCGGTGGACAAAATCCAGAATTATCGCAATCTTCGTTCGAAAAGCTGGCATTCACATATAAATTGCCGTCAACAATCATTTTCCAGAGATCCGGACCATCAACACCACCACTAGTTTTATTGCCATCCCAGCTGTCATGAATATACAGATCAAACGAAATTTCCACGAGCTTATGCGCAGGAAGATCATTCAAATTAAGGTCAAAACCGGAAGCATTAAACCGGCCCAAAACAGTCGTTCCATTATAGGTTTCCGTAACGGCATTTGAAATTTGCTTGCTAGGTTGACTTTCGAAGTCGTTAAAGTAAACTTGCTGATCATCCGTTACCTCCTTGGCACAGGATGTTAAAACACAAACAGAAATCAACAATAAGATTAAGTTTCTCATATGAATGAAGTTTAAGATAAATGATCCAATTCCTCAAAAATGGAATTTTTACTCTTAAACTCAGGAACCAGTTTTTTCATATGCATCACGACTTGTCTATCGTTATCTGACTTTGCTGAAGCGATCAGCTCATAAATTTGCCTTTCTACCTCTTCAAAGATGTATTCCCTAACTTTCCCAATCATAATCTGATCATGGTGTGTAGGTAGGGTATTTTCATTATCATTGAGTAATTCCTCATAAAGTTTTTCACCTGGCCGTAAACCTGAATACTCAATCATGATATCTACATTCGGTTCCAATCCCGCTAAGCGGATCATCTTTTTAGCGAGTTCCACAATTTTAACTGACTTGCCCATGTCGAAGACAAAGATTTCCCCTCCTTTACCCATACAGCCGGCTTCCAAAACCAAACGGCAGGCTTCAGGAATGGTCATAAAATACCGCGTAATTTCTGGATGGGTAACCGTTAACGGGCCACCTTTCTCAATCTGTTGCCTGAACCTGGGAATAACAGAACCATTTGAACCCAATACGTTACCAAAACGCGTTGTGATAAATTTTGTAATCGGTTTTACATTTAATTCGTTGATATACTGCAAGCCGTTACTGAAAATAAACCCATCCGTACTTAACGAGTTATTCAGTGATTGGACATAAATCTCCGCAATTCGTTTGGAGGCGCCCATGATATTGGTGGGATTTACCGCCTTGTCAGTCGAAATCATCACAAACTTCTGCACCCCATATTTTACCGATTTATCAGCTATAGTTTTAGTACCTAAAACGTTTGCTTTGATCGCTTCCGCAGGATTATCCTCCATTAATGGCACATGTTTATAGGCCGCTGCATGATAAACGTAATGCGGTTTATAAGTATCAAATAACTTATCCATACGCTGTTCATCACGTACATCACCTACAAAGGCATGAAAATTTTTGCTGCTATTGGTTTCTTCCAACTCCAGGTATAAATCATGTAAAGCAGTTTCCGACTGATCGCAAAGAATAATTAAGCCCACATCGAATTTAGAAAGCTGACGTACAATTTCACTACCAATAGAACCTGCAGCGCCAGTGATGAGAATACGTTTATTATTCAACATCTCCCCAATGCCCTCAATATCGATCTTAATCGATTTCCGGTTCAGCAAATCTTCAATATTCAGTTTCTGAATTTGCGCAGGTTTCAATTGCCCGTTCATCCAAACATCCAATGGCGGAATATTTAGTACCTTGATGTCGTTTTCCAGGCAAATGTCCACAATCGCATCCTTCTTTTCGATCGGAATGGTATAGGAGGCAAAGATGATTTCGTCCAATTCATGCTTGTCTACCAATTGCGGTAGTGTGGCCGCATCCAGGATTTTTACTCCATCAATGGTTTTACCTACTTTGCGCACGTCATCATCCACAAAAGCGACAATGGTTTTATTGACGCTGCCATCATGATCAAAAGTTCTTTTTGTAGCCAATCCTGCTTCTCCAGCACCATAAATAATCACCTTTTTCTTATCCAGGTTAAGGTTTTTGATATACAGAAAAAAATATTTGATCAACACCCGGTAGGTCATCAGCAACAAAAAACTAGTTAAACCAGTCGTGATGAGTACAGTAGTAGGAATAATGAGAAAATTAAAAAAAGTAATGGCAATAAGATTCAGAACAAAGAAAGTACCATTGGCAATGACTACCGAGATTAAAATCCGAAAAGAATCCTGGGCACTGGTATACCTGATAATGCCTGTAAAGGTTTTAATATGAAAAAAAACCGCCACGGTAATCAGCCCCATGATGAGCAGGTTTCTGGCCAGTTCAGGGATTTGAACAGCAGTCAGATCGAGATTATGCCTTAAGGCATAAGCAAATACCAAAGAACAAGAAGTAATGATCAGATCCAGAAGGAAAATGACCCACCTCGGTACAATATTGAATTGAGTAAACAAAATACGATAGGCTAAATTTTAGTAAAGATAGATAATTTTAATTACCTAGTATAAATCGGCTTCGATATTCTCAAAAACGGCAGGAATATCTGCCATTCGGGCAATCGCCGTGCAAGCTTCAATGGTTACGCCAGCCCCGACTTTGGCATTGCCGCCAATATAGCTATTAGGATAGATACTACAAAAGTCACCGATTTGAACATCATGATCGATGGTGACATTTGCATTGATGACCACATGTTTACCAATGACCGCACCTGACTGGATCACTGCCCCAGCCAATACCACGGTCCCCTCGCCAATCAATACATCATCAGCAACCATGGCATCCCGATGAATCAATGAACCGAATTCATGAACAATATAATGTGAAATGGCTCTTCTAAATTCATTGTTGCCAATTCCGATAATCATTTTCGCCGCCGGCGCCTGATTTTCGTGGTAAGGCATCACAGGTTTCCCGACCAACTCATTTAAGGCTTCATTATCATCAAAAAAATTGACTACAAAATCCGAATTCAATTTGATCGCATCTGCAATCACCCGGGCATGGCCCCCACCGCCGTAAACAACCCATTTATTCATGTTATGAATTTAAGTGCAACAATCGCTCTCTTCCCTCTACACTAAAACGAATAATCAGGAATAGAACACCCGACGCAATTAGCAATAATGATGCCGACCATAAATTGTTGCCCACTAAAAATATCAGCATAACATTTAGAAGCAGCTGAATGCTCATATACAATCCGGAAACTACCAAATGATTCCACTTTAATTGGTTAGCCAGGTATTGATAAAAATGACTGCGGTGTGCTTCAAAAATGTTTTCCTTTCTGATTGCCCTAAAGAAAATAGTGCTGGCAGCATCCAAACCGTAAAATAATAAAAGTAAAATGTAATTGAAGTTTTGCGTTTTGATGATCAATTGACCGATAAAAAAGACGATGATAAAAGCAATACTTACACTCCCCACATCACCGGCAAAACATTTGGCCCTTTTCCTGAAATTAAAAAAATTGAATACCAACAAAGACAAACCGATGGTAATCAACAAATCTGATGAGGTAAAAGCAACCACCTTTTCATTCAAGTAATATAAGGTACCGATAGCAACCAAACTGTAACCACCCGTAATGCCATTAATGCCATCCATAAAATTATAAGCGTTAATGGTTCCAATTACAAAAATAATGGCGATTGGAATCCAGTACAGGGTTAAGCTAAATAAACCCCATTGGTAAAACATCAACAAAACAGCGATCAGATGTACGCTTATCCTTACCTTATTATTTAAAGTAAAAATATCGTCTAAAAAACTAATGAGGCTGATGAGTAATAGACCTAAAATAAAATAAGGATAGTGGAAACCAAAACTGAAAAAATAGATTAATGCCGCGAGGCAGAAAATAACCCCACCGCCACGGATAGTGACTGAAGTATGAGAACTCCTATGATTAGGTTTGTCAATAATATTGAATCGATCTGCGATCTTGAAATAAACTAATTCCAATAGCAACAAAATGATCAGCAAGAGCAAAGCAAAGATTGGCGTCATAATATTTTCAGCAACGAAGGTAAAAAAAAGGATGGATGAAAAGCAAAAAAACAGACTGGGAATCCTAATCTGTTTAAATGATGTTTATAAATAATCCTGACCAAAATTCAAAACCATACTCGCCGCGACCTGTTTAATTTCCTGTTCATCAGACTTTGGATAAATCAATAAAACTTTTCCATCATCAACAACAATGTAATTAGACAAACCTTTAATTACCGCAGCTTTACCTGCAGGCAACTGGATCAGACATTCCTCCGTATTGGCAATGTTTAAATGAGCACAACTGATGGCATTATTATTTTCATCTTTTTCAGCTACGCTGTGTAAAGAGGCCCAGGTGCCTAAATCAGACCAGCCAATGTCGGCTGGTATGGTATAAACGTTATCGGCTTTTTCCAAAATCGCATAATCAATAGAAATATTTGGTGAATTTGGATAATTAGCAAGTATAAAATTTGCCTCTTCTGGTGTATTGTAAGCACGATTTCCTTGTTCAAATAAGGTGGCTATTTCTGGTGCATATTTTTCAAAGGCAGTTATAATCGCTTTAGCCGACCAGATAAAAATCCCGGCATTCCAAACGTAATCGCCACTCTTAATATAGCTTTTTGCTTTATCTAAAGAAGGTTTTTCCATAAATGCAGTTACCTTATCAACTCCTTGCTCGTTGTTCCTTGCTCCTTGTTCTTTCTCATACTTAATATACCCATAACCCGTATCTGGTCTAGTTGGATTAATTCCTAATGTTAGCAATGCATCATTGTGAGCTGAATAATCCAAAGCCAGATTAACTTTGTTGAGAAATTCTGTTTCCTTTAAAATCAAATGATCTGAAGGTGCAACTACAATATTTGCCTGTGGGTTTGTTTTTGCAATCTTATAACTTGCGTAGGCAATACACGGAGCAGTATTATTTCTACTTGGTTCTAGCAAAATATTTTGCTCCATAATGCTAGGCAACTGCTCCTTTACCAAACCCGCATAATCTGCATTAGTTAAGATAAAAATCTGCTCGTTCGGGCAAATCTTCAGAAACCGTTCATAAGTTAACTGCAATAAAGATTTTCCTAAGCCTAAGATATCTATAAATTGTTTTGGAAACTGATTGCGACTTTTTGGCCAAAAGCGTGAGCCCACGCCGCCAGCCATAATTAATATATGGGTATTATTGCTCATTATTCTAGATTTTGATTTGCTGTAAAACATTTGTAGGCTTCCAACCGAGTATTTCTCCAGCTCTTGAATTATTAAAGGTTAATTCGGAAGTAAGCTTTTCTAACTTATATGAATTGATCGGAAAATTTAACCCTACCCTATCTCCAACAATAGCTAAACATTTGGCAAACCACATTGGCAAATTTAACGGTTTCGGTTTCCCTAAGTAGCTAGAAATTTTATTTGATAATTCCAAAAAACTAGGATGAGAATTATCAGATAAATTGTAAATCCCTTCAATAGCTGCTGCTTTTGGAATGATAGCAGCTACATCATCTACCATCACCATACTTTTCCTCGCTCGCCCTCCCCGAACATTAAAATAATACCCTTTTTTTATTCCATTTACCATACTTTTTAAGTTACCTGGAGCATCTTCACCAATTAAAAGTGGTAAACGTAAAATAGTTACTTTGACGCTGTTTCTCTTACCCCATTCACGAATAATTTCCTCTGCATGAATTTTGCTCAGGCCGTAAGGATCAGTTGCTAACAAAGGAGCATTTTCCTTAATCATCTTTCCAGACTGTAACCCATAAACTGAAACACTACTTATGAAAATAAATGAATTTGGAAGTTGCCCAGACTTTTCTATTGCATGCATTAGGTTTAGGGAACCATCTACATTAACATGGAAGAAAGATTGCCTTTCTTGCTCAGTTTTAGGAATAAAATGAGCCAGGCCAGCTGCATGAACAATAACTTTATGCGGAGGAATATCTGGAATCTCTTCAGTTAAATCGCAAATTATGTCGTTTATACGATTACGTCCAATAGTTGTAATATTCTTTCGCCCCAATAGTTCAATTATGCGAGCCCCTAAAAATCCACTCGCACCAGTTAAAAGATAATCTCTCATTTTAAATCTGTTATTGCATTATATAGCTTGTCTTTATAATTTGTCCAAGTATATTGCTCTAAAATTAATTGCTTTGCTGTTTTACCTATCATTGCATATTTATCAAAACTAAAACAAACATCATTCACCAATTCAGCCATTTTTTCAGGATTGTCTTCAACTAAAAAATGTTGACCAGCAATCCCTCCAATAATTGGCTCTGCAGCATAAGTTGTCAGGATATTAACCTTACCTAAAGCCATTGTTTCCAATATTTTATTTTGGATTCCACCTCCATTTTGCATTGGGGCCAAAATTACGTCGCATGAGTTTAATATTAGATAAGGGTCTTCCATAAATCCCGTTATTATCACATTCGATCTTTTTTTGGCAAGTTCGCAAACTTCCTTTGACGGTTTTGAACCAATAATGTAAAATCTTATTTTACTATCTACCCAATCCAGCACGTATTTATCAAACCAAAGAACTGCATCGATATTTGGTTGATAGAACATGGCCCCAAAAAAGGCAATAGAATACTGATAGTTTCCATCACGTTTATTATATTCAAAAATCGATTCATTTACTCCATTAGGTATCCATTTTACATTACCGTACCGAGAGACATCTTCAGCCTCAGCTTTGTTTACACAAAGGGTTAGGTCTGATTGATTGATAATTTTTGGTTCATAACAACTTAATCTTTTAGATTCGATTGTATAAATCATTTTAAACAAAACTGAATTCGTGGTTTTTTGATGATTTATCATAACTTTTTGATAAAAGATCAACCATATCAAATATGATATTTTTATTTCTCAACAACTTAATGTATTCTGCCGATCTGATTAAATTTATTAGTACATATTCATCTTGCAAAGTCTGTGTGCCCAAGTACTTTTTTATCTCGGAAACAGTGTAATAACATACTTGAAATGGTCGTTTGGTAAACAGATTAAAAACATTTTAGGTAATAGTGTGTACGT
>NZ_AJLG01000042.1 GCF_000258495.1 Pedobacter agri PB92 | reverse complement strand
CCGTTAAGGTATGTAGTGCCGCTTTACTGGCCGAATAGGCTGATAAACCAGGAAATTTCACGCTGCCTTGAAAACCACCCATACTGCCGATGTTTACGATATGGCTTCCACTTTTCAACAGTGGCAAAGTGTTTTGTATCATTCGGAAATGGGATATTACGTTGCTTTGCAGCATTTCACCCAGATCCATCTCAGTGGTTTCTAAAAAGGGTTTGTTAACTAGCGAACCAGCATTGTTTATCAAGATATCAATATGACCTAATCTTTCTTTTAAAAATGGAAGTAAGGCGGCATAATCATCATTAACAATGTCGAATTCAACGGGTAATAGCGTGCAATCGGGGTTGATACCTTTGGCAATTTCTAAAAGTTTTCGCAGTTTATCTGCGGTACGTGCAATGGCAACAATTTTATTTTCTTTGTGTAAACTAAACTCTAATGCAGTTTCAAAACCAATTCCACTGCTTGCCCCGGTAATTATAACATTCATTTTTTATCTTCTAAATCTGCAGCAAATCTAATCATTCACAATCAATTGGCTTACCGGATTTTTAATCACATGAAGTCCATCGTTAATTAATTTATGATGATCAGCTTCTCTGTTGGCTTTGAGTTCCAGGTAAATTTGAACTTCTTTTTCCAGCTGATGGTATATTTTTTTATGATAAACAATTTCTAAAATTTCCAGAGCGCATAGCCAATCATATCTGAAGTTATTTTTTAATTGGTTGAAAATTTCTGGCAATTGATCTAAATGTTCACCGCTGTCCCTTATTTGGCGAACTGATTTGTATAATTGGTGAAGTTTAACTGTTTTCTCGTCGTATGTAATGGCATGCGTTTTTTCCTGGCTA
Organism: Pedobacter agri PB92; assembly: GCF_000258495.1. Taxonomy (GTDB): domain Bacteria; phylum Bacteroidota; class Bacteroidia; order Sphingobacteriales; family Sphingobacteriaceae; genus Pedobacter; species Pedobacter agri. The sequence continues at coordinate 30,685 of NZ_AJLG01000042.1, read as the reverse complement.
ATCAAAGTAATTTCCTCAAAGGCATCTTTGTCGGCTGCACCATTAAACACTGAAACAATTTTTTCGCCAACGGCCATATCATAATTTCCCCATTCTGGTTTAAATAGAATATTGCCATTGCTTTCTGTCACTGTACAATCTCTGAAAACAATTAAAATTACCTTTTCATTTACCCTTATAACATCCGCTACGTTACCTTCTACAGTTATTCCGCTTTCAAAAACCAGTTTTGTATGATTATCGGCGAAGCAACCCAAAGCGATCATTTCCGCTGCAGTATAATCTTCTAAAGGCTTCATGGCATCTTTTAATTTCCCAACGGGAGATGAAAAACCATCCTGATGGTAATTTTTGCCGTGGCCTTCTAATTGTTTGCCATTAACAGCCAATGCAGACGGACCAGTTGTTTTAATAAAGGTTAAGTCGTCATTGGCAGCAATACCAATATCGGTAAACACACCGCTAACCTGTAATCCAGAACTATAAACAGCGGTTGCTACGTTTTTACAGGCAATGGCTTTCATTACGCTTTCGGCACCACCAACCCTAAATGCCATGGTATTGGCAAATTGTTCCAAAACATCAATTAAATTTTGGAAAGTTTCGGTAACAAAAAGTTGTGGCTGTGGCTGCGTAATGTCGTAAGCATAATTAATAGTATCGATGTTATACCAAAGCTTTTCAACCTCTGGTTGCATACAAGTAGCACTTTCTCCAATTGATGACAGCAAACCTGCGCCATAAATTTTTGGGTTTTCTAAGCTGCCAATTAAACCATATTCTACTGTCCACCAGTGTAAGCGGCCCAGTAACGCCATTTCAGAAGGCTCGCCCATATTTTCGTTAATGTAACGAAGCTCTTTTTCTGCCCTGGCGATTTGCACATCATCCGCATCAGCAGCTTCCTTTAAAATAGAAAGTCTTCTGATGGCTTCATAAAGTTCAAAATCCTTCGCCGAAAACATCGCCTTTGCTCCAATAGAGCCAAAGTAACTGAGATAATTGTTATAATCGGTATCTGCAATGATGGGCGCATGGCCGGCACTTTCATGGATAATATCAGGAGCAGGGGTATATTCGATATGATTGATTTGTCTGATGTCGGCTGCAATCACCAAAACTCTGTAAGCTTGATATTCCATAAACGCTGCCGGAGGAATAAAACCATCAACAGTTACAGCACCCCAGCCAATTTTGCCTAAATTATCGTTCATGGTTTGCAAATCAGGAATGTATTCAATACTTAAACCAGCTCGTTGCAAACCCTTAATATATGGGTAATAGGCAACATTTTTTAAATAACTATAGTTTTGCCGCATGACGTAACGCCAAACCGCTTGATCTATTGGGGTATATTTTTCGTAGTTCTGGGCTACAATAAATTGTTTTAAATGCCGGGGTAGTTTTGCTACTTGCGCATTGTTAAAGTCATTAAAATGGCTCATAGTTTATGAAAATAAGTTGGTCGGAAGCTAAGATATGGTGTTGCTTTTACGTTAGCAAATTAGCTACCGCCTAAATTAACAGCCTAACGTAATAAAGGTTTGATGCAATAATTTCCAGTTTTAAACCAAACCGTAAGATTATTGATCAGGAAAGCTAAGCCTGTATTCCATTTTTAGCTTAAGCCGGGCTGTTCGCTAAATTCCCGATGAAAAATCGGGAGATACCGCTGCCATCCCGTTTATACACCCCGGCTGTTGCAAATTAATAAAGAAGGCTGTCCGCCAGCAGTTGAAAACTTAAATCTGATTACAAAACGGGCCAATTAAACCCGACCTAGTGAAAAGCCCGTAATTCCGATTTTTCATCGGGAGCGGACTTGTAACGGGGGCGGGGCGGCAAAAACCTACAGGCAGTTCACCTGCTTTCCAAAAAAAATTAATGCTTTTTATCAGCTTTCTTTTCGCCAATTTTTTTTACGCTGAAAGTGAAATAGTGTTGGTATAAATAGCTGAAACCTGCAATGGCTACAGATACCACTACACGTGAAATGGTCGGATAAATCCCTAACATCTCTACAAAAAATTTCAGTAGCACATAATTTAGCAGCATATTAATAAACTGTAAATTCAGAAAGCGAAACAATTGAGTTCTAGATTTTACTTCACTATGTGTGAAAATGACATATTTGTTCAATAAGAAGCTGTATGGGATTACAATGGCGAACTCAACGACTAAAGCCATAGTGTTTCTTTTCAGCGTCATAGCCATAAATTTAACCTCCTCTGTTAAAAATAGATAGTTATATGCTAGCCAGAAAACAAAAAGACCGAGTACGAAGGTGCTTCCGCCTGTAGCCAAATACCTAAAGTTATGTAAGGAAATAAATTTTTTAAAAGGAGGATAAAAAAAATCTATAAAAGCTAAAATCGCCTTGCGCATCATTGAATAATTTCGCCAAAAATATAAAGATTTGCTGCAATAGTTAAATATATTCCGAAATCATCAAATGCTACCGCTGGTTATTGGTATAGTAAATGGGCTGTGATACAAAATCAATTACAGCACACCAGGTGTAAGTTGGATGCCTTTGAATGCCGACACCAACGGTATTAAATTTGTTTTTCTGATCGAGAATGTTCAACCGATGCCCCAGAGATGGCACTCCACAGTCTAAAAGTAAATGGCAAACAATATCAATGCTATTAGAATAACCAAAGTCGATATTTTCACTCATGTTTTTGTTGGGGAAATATCTGGCCAAGCGTTTCGCAAACTTAGTTCCATCACTGCTTTCATGTGTATCAATATTGTTTTTATTTAAATCCTGCGCATGGTTTTTACTCAATAAGGTTAATTTTTCATCAGGATAGTACAAGGGCAAGTTTTTTACAGCTTGTAAATGTTTTAGCAATGAAACATAATAGGTGTTATTTCTGGCGATTTTAAGCTGATGATAATTGCGGTACTTTTTAACCTTCGCATTGTAATTATTAATATAATCTTCCAGGAACGTGTAGTAAAATTTTTCACCGTCAATACGGATCAAATTCATATACATTACGATGTTTTTTTCTTCGTTGCTTAAGTAGGGAACATTGGCTGCCGTGTTTGCGCTTCGAAATTCGGCGTCGGTCCAGGTTTGTGCCGATAGACCAGCGCTCAGCATAATTAAAAATAAAAAAGGTAGTACCAGTTTGGTCATCAGGGTAATTTCATCAATAACGATTGCAAAACGTATTTATTTTCAAGAGTGAAACTTAATGTAAGAGGATAGAAGTAAGTAATTAGTTACAGCCTGCAAGGCTCGGACAATTGAAATATTACTAATTTTAAAATATGAAAAAACTGGGCATATTCACTTTGCTTTTAACTGTGGCAACCGCTTTAAAAGCACAGGTTGATACCACTGCAATTTATGAAATTGCAAATGCTGTAACAAAGGAATTTGCTCCCGATAAACGATCGGTTTATTTCGGTTTTCACTTTAAGGGCGATACCGTTTTTGTAGAAAGCAGCTCGGAAAAAGCTTTGGAAGTTTTCAATGCAAAAACCAAAACGCATACCGGAATGGTCAAAGTGAGTAAAAGTCTTCCTTCACAGTTACTGAACGGAATGGAATACGGATTAGCCAATCTATCAGTTTGTAACAATAGGGCAGCGCCTCAAAATGCTGCAGAGATGATGACACAAATGACTTTGGGAACACCTGTTGAAGTACTTAAAAAACAAGGTGGTTACTATTTAGTGCGAACACCAGATGGTTATCTATCTTATACTGATGGTGCTGCGGTAAGTTTAATAAACAGAGAAACACTGGAAAAGTGGAAGAAGGCCAAACGAATAATTTACCTGGCAGACTACGGCCATGCCTATAGTAAAGCAGAGGAAACATCAATGCGTGTTTCTGACTTGGTAAAAGGAAATATTTTAGAAGTAAGTGCAGAAGATAAAAAGTTTTACAAAGTGATATTTCCGGATCGAAGAATTGGCTTTGTGAAGAAAACCGACGCTACCTTATTTGCTGATTGGAGGAAACAAGTGAATCCTAATGCCGAGTCCGTATTGGCAACGGCCAAAACATTAATGGGTGTGCCTTACTTGTGGGGTGGAACATCAATAAAAGGCGTGGATTGCAGTGGATTTACAAAAACGAGCTACTTTTTAAACGGAATTGTAATACCCAGAGATGCTTCGCAGCAAGCCTTAATTGGCGAAAATATTGATGTTCTTGAAAATGATTCGACGAGCCTGGAGAAATGTTTAAAAAATTTGAAAGCCGGAGATTTACTTTTCTTTTCGGCGGCCAAACTTAGAGGAATAGCAAATGGCAAAGTTACACATACGGCAATTTACATGGGCGCTGGAACTTTTATCCAATCTGCAGGTATGGTCCGCATCAACAGTCTGGATCCTAAAGCATCAAATTTCGACGAGCGGGAATTTAAAACCCTGGTGAGCGCACGAAGAATTCTCAATCAAATTGGCCAGCCTGAAATCACCAGAGTTGATCAACATGATTGGTATGGAAAATAACTGGCAGAAAACCAAAAAAGGCATCAGTGTTATTAATGTGATGCCTTTTTAAGTATTCCTATTTTACAAAAACATGCCACCTGAAATTTCAATGCGTTGAGCGTTGATCCATCTTGCTTCTTCCGTACATAAAAACGCAACCACTCCGCCAATATCATCTGGTAAGCCAACGCGGCCCAAAGCAGTTTGCGAAGCAATCCCGGCATTCATTTGTTCGTTATCACGCACTACGCCTCCGCCAAAATCAGTTTCAATAGCACCTGGCGCAACAATGTTAGATCTAATTCCTCTTGCGCCTAACTCTTTTGCCTGATATTTGGTTAGGGTTTCCATTGCACCTTTCATGGATGCATAAGCTGCATATCCTGGTAAGCTAAATCTGGCTAAACCGGTAGAAACGTTAATGATTGCGCCGCCATCGTTTAAATAAGAAAGTGCTTTCTGCGTTAAGAAGAATGGGCCTTTGAATTGGATATTTACCAGTGTATCGAATTGTTCTTCGCTGGTTTCAGCAAAAGAAGCATGAATACCTATTCCCGCATTGTTAACTAAAAAATCGAATTGATCTGCATTGAAGACAGATTTTAAGATAGATTTAACCTCTGTAAAGAAAGCATCAAATGATGCAGATTCTCCAACATTTAGTTGCACTGCAGCTGCATTTACGCCCAACTGTTTAATTTCTGCAACAGTTTCTTCCGCTTCTTCCTTTTTTGAATGGTAAGTTACAATTACGTCAACTCCCTTTTCAGCAATTTTCAATGCTGCATTTTTGCCTAAACCACGGCTTCCGCCGGTTACCAAAGCAATTTTATTTTGTGTTCCCATTTTTCTTTTTATTTGTTAAACAAAATTAAAAGTAAATGAACTAAAAAAATGGTGATACGTTAAGGAAAAATGGTGAGCATTTAAGTTTTATATGGTGACAATTTCCTTTTTTTCGGCTAATGACTTAAAATAATCTTCACGAAACTGTTTAGGAGTTTGCCCTGAGAAGTGTTTAAAAAACTTAGTAAAGTTTGATGGATCGTAAGTAAGCGTTCTTGCAATTTCAGCTATCGGCATGCTTACATTTTTTAGCATCGATTTTGAAATTTCCATTAAACGCTCTTCAAAGAAAAAACATGGCGAATGGCCTGTAGCAGATTTAATTGTATTGCTAAAATGGGTCGGATGAACATGCAATATTTCAGCAAAATCCCTCACCTCGAACATTTCTGTTGCCCGGCCGGAAACAATGTCATCAAGATGCTTATCTAGTTCTATCAAATAATCGGCAGCGATTTCGTGTTGGCGGGCAAAGAATTTCTGTGGAATAGGCATGGTTCGCGATTTTAAGATATAACAAATATAGTATTGCAGCAGTTGAATAGGAAATTTGGTGTATGGCGTACTTAATTTATGACCAAGGGATTATGTTTTGTAGGCATTCTACAGCTTGAAAATATGCAATGACTCAACGAAACGCTCACGCTGGTACCAGTCGTTGTATACCAGTTCAATTTGATCTACGGTAAAAGTACCAAAATCGAAATCTCTGTACTGTTCAATTAAACTTATTAATCTTGCCGGATTTCGTAATTTATCCCTAAACCTCATGATAGTAGCATGTGCCGTTTGAATGGTATAACGTTTATCAATGCTTTGTTGAAGCGTGGAGTTTTTAAATGCCGCTCGTAAATCATCCCGAATCTGATTTAACGTTTCGGTTAAAAATCCTTGAAGCAAAATACAGGATGTTGACGCAGTTAAGCCTTTAAACTGAATGTTGAATCCCCTGTATTTATCCAAGGCCATTGCGATCTTTCGAATATAGGCTTCAGTATTGATTTCTTTCAGTTCAAAACCTGCGTAACATGAAATGATAGACATTACCGTGATGTGAATATCTGAATCTTGATAATAATATTGATCCGGCTCTATTGCTTTTACTTCAGTTAAAAACCTTTGAATATTCATTTTAGTATTTTGATCTGGCCTAATCACTAAACTAATTCCAAAACGCTGGTCTTTCTCGTCATCAATTAAATGATCGATTTCATAATTCCCAGCGGTGATTTTAGCTGCAGATTCAGTATAAAGTTTATCGTAATGTTCGGTTAAATTCATTTTTTTTCACAAAAAAAGTCGCAGACTTTTAACCTGCGACTAAATATTAAAGATGCTGAATTCTAGTCAGCATAACGAAATTTTATGCCAATAGATTTTTCCAGCTTACCGCATTGCCTACAATGGTTCCCAAATCTGCAATGGCAATACGTTCCTGTTCCATGCTATCGCGATGGCGAATGGTAACCGTATTATCCTCTAAGCTTTGGTGATCTACCGTGATACAGAAAGGCGTACCAATTGCATCCTGACGGCGATAACGTTTACCAATTGCATCTTTTTCTTCATAAATACAGTTGAAATCGAATTTCAATGCATCCATAATCTCACGGGCTTTTTCCGGTAAACCATCTTTTTTAGTTAAAGGGAAAACCGCAACTTTATAAGGTGCTAAAGCAGGGTGCAAACGCAATAAAGTACGGCTGTCTTGTTTGTCCTCAGTACTTAAATCCTGCTCCTCGAACGCATTAATCATCGTTAATAAAAACATACGGTCTAAACCGATTGAAGTTTCGATCACGTAAGGCACATAGTTTCCGTAAGGTTTGCCTTCTTCATTTAAATCGTTATCGAAATACTGCATTTTCTTGCCAGAATATTGCTGGTGCTGTGTTAAGTCGAAATCGGTTCTACTGTGAATACCTTCCACTTCTTTAAATCCGAACGGGAATTCAAATTCAATATCCGTTGCGGCATTGGCGTAATGCGCTAGCTTAACGTGGTCATGGTAGCGGTATTTTTCAGGAGCAGTGCCTAAAGCTTTGTGCCATTTTAAGCGGGCTTCTTTCCAGTATTCAAACCATTTTTTGTCTTCACCCGGGCGAACAAAAAATTGCATTTCCATTTGCTCAAATTCACGCATACGCATAATGAATTGACGGGCAATGACTTCATTTCTGAAAGCTTTACCAATTTGCGCAATACCGAAAGGAATTTTCATCCTTCCCGATTTTTGAACGTTCAAAAAGTTTACGAAAATACCTTGTGCCGTTTCCGGACGAAGATAAACTTCATCGCTTCCCTCTGCCATTGCACCAAATTGTGTGCTGAACATCAGGTTAAACTGGCGAACATCCGTCCAGTTTGATGTTTTAGAAATCGGGCATATTACCTTGTAATCAACAATTAAATCTTTCAGCTGTGTTAAGTTTCCAGATTTAAGTGCCAGATTCATTTCAACCTCAAGTGTTAAACCTTTTTTCACAAATCTCCAGCTTGCTTCATCAACAAAAGGATATTTAGCATTGTCTAAAATTCCTTCCTCATCCTTGAAACTTGGTACCCAAGCCGCTTGTCCTTCATCACTTAAACCTAAAATTTCTTGTTGAAATTCTTCGAATTTAGCTTTGTTATCAGCAGAAAAGTTAGCGAGTTCAGAATATAATTCATCAATTTTATTTTCCAATAGCTGGTCGGCACGGTAACGTTTTTTCGAATCCTTATTATCAATCATCGGGTCGTTAAAACCATCAACGTGTCCGCTGGCTTTCCATACTTTCGGGTGCATAAAAATTGCAGAGTCAATACCCACAATATTTTCATGCATTTGCACCATGGCTTTCCACCAGTACGTTTTAATGTTATTTTTCAACTCGGCACCCAACTGGCCGTAATCGTAAACGGCACTTAAGCCATCATATATTTCGCTGCTTTGGAACACGAAACCGTATTCTTTAGCGTGTGATATTACATTTTTAAATTGTTCGTCGTTATTCTTTTGAGCCATAATAGGGGCAAAGATAATAAAAAGGCGGAGGGTTTAAAGGTATAAGCCTGAAGGTTTTTGAGCTGGAATGATCAGCCGATTTGCAAAGTCTCCATAAGAAGATTTAGGGGTAAAGCAATTACAGTGAAAATTGGTTTGTTCAGCCCCGCTTTCCGCTTTACTACGTTACACTTCGTGCTCGCTGCAATCGGGTTTAGGTGGCGAAAGTGGTAGTTCTATTTACGCTTAAACCGCAAAACGCTAAGAATTTCCTTTTACAGCTTACATCTTCCATTTTTTCCTATTTTTGAAACATGAAATTCCATCACTTACTTTTCCTGGCTTTTATAGCTGTTTTTGCTTCATGTAAACAAGAGGGTAAAGTTCACCATTATATCAAATTCGATAAAACCAACGATTTATATAACTTCTTAAAATGGTCACCCGATCATCGTTTTCCGCTAATTAGTGCTCACCGTGGCGGACCAATGCCTGGTTTTCCAGAAAACTGTATCGAAACATTTGAAAATGCCACCACCTATAACCCAATGGTGATTGAATTTGATATCGCGTATAGCAAAGATTCAGTCATGGTAATCATGCACGATGATCAATTAGACCGAACTTCAACAGGAAAAGGAAACATTGGTAACTACACTTACGAGGAATTAAAAGCTTTTAACCTAAAAGACGATGATGGCCAGGAAACCAATTTTAAAATTCCAACTTTGGATAGTGTTTTAAGCTGGAGTAAAGGCAAAGTACTACTTACGATAGATTTAAAGAGAGGTGTTTCCTACGCAAAAGTGATTGAAAAAGTTCGACAGTATCATGTAGAAAGCAACTCAATTATTATTACTTACACTGCAAACCAGGCCAAAGAAGTGCATCAGCTGGCACCTGAATTGATGATTTCTGCATCAGTGCAAAAGAAATCAGAACTGAAGCGCTTAAATAGTTTAGGTATTCCGAACAATAGGATTGTTGCTTTTGTTGGCGTTTCTGCTCCCGATAAAGAACTTTATCAATATCTGCATGATAAAGGTATTACAACGATACTGGGAACCATGGGCAATATTGATAAAAGTTCAATAGCCAATCCTGTAAAAAACGTATATTATCATTTGGTAAATAATGGCGCCGATATTTTGTCATCAGATAATATTGCTCAGGCCGCAGAGCAATTGGATAAGTTTAGGTATAACAAAAAGTTGAGTTCGCCTCACGTGAATTAAAAATCTTAAATCGTCAATGACGAACTGTTAAATAACCTCGTATTCTTTACGATTAATATTAAACAAGATGAGTATTTCGGTCAAAAATCTTTCCAAGCATTATGATAAGCAAAAAGCTGTCGACGCGATTAGTTTTGAAGCTAAACCTGGCCGTATTTTAGGATTTCTGGGGCCGAATGGTGCAGGGAAATCTACAACAATGCGTATGCTTACAGGTTATCTCGAGCCTACATCTGGTAGTGCCGAAATTTCAAATCATAATCTTTTAACGCAAGCCATTGAAGCGAAGAAAAACGTCGGCTATTTGCCTGAAAATACGCCGCTTTATACAGATATGTATGTAAAAGAATTTCTCAACTTTGTTGGCCAAACCTACGAACTGAAAAACTTGGCTAATCGCGTTGATGAAGTAATCAAACAGGTTGGTTTAGGCCCTGAACAGCATAAGAAAATCGGCATGTTATCAAAAGGTTACCGTCAACGGGTTGGGCTGGCACAGGCCATTATTCATAATCCTGAAGTTTTAATTTTGGATGAGCCTACTTCAGGTTTAGATCCAAACCAACTGGTAGACATCAGGGCTTTGATTAAAGAACTAGGTAAAAATAAAACGGTGGTAATTTCCACCCACATCATGCAAGAGGTTGAAGCGATATGCGATGATATTATCATCATCAATAAAGGTAAAATTGTGGCAAATGACACGTTAGATGGAATTAAAAAAGCTAACAATCAAGAATCGTTGGAAGATATTTTTAGAAAACTCACTGCGTAATACTCATGTTTAAGCTCCGATTCATTTTACTTTTACTCTTATTTTTTATTGCAAAAAATTTAAAAGCTCAAAATTCAACCAGTATAAGTATTGGTGCCGAATTTGGACTTCCAGCAGGGAATTTTGTTAGCCTGTCAGGCATTGGTTTAGGCGCTTCTATCAAAGCAGATTTTCCAATATCTTCAGAATTTGCTTTAACAGCTAATGGTGGCATCATGAACTTTTTTGGTAAACGAAACCAATTAATCAACGTCAAAGATTTGGTTTATATCCCATTAAAAGCTGGCTTGAAATATCAATTGGGTAAACATTTTTATGCTGAAGCACAACTGGGTGCAGGTTTGCCTGCCAACAGTGGCCAAAAAACTATTTTTGTATGGTCTCCCGGTATTGGCAACCAATTCAAAATGGCAGGAAAAAACAAGCTTGATTTAGGTATTCGTTATGAAGGTTGGACAGGGAAAAATGAAACCAGAATAATCGGGATCAACAATACAAGTACTAAAGGTTTCGTGGGAATTCGATTGGCTTACGTGTTTGGGCTATAAGCGAAATCTAAATCTCCTTAGAATCTTTTTGCTTCAACAAACATTAATCTTATATCCTAACCACTCAAAGTTTACAAGTTTTTGTATCTTTCAGCATCTAAATAAACGATATGAAAAAAATATTGACTACAACACTTTTGTGCGCCATTGGCATGTTTTCCTTTGCTCAAACTAAAATTGGTATTAAGGCTGGGGTAACCTTGCCAACAATGTCATCTCATAGCACTGCTGAAATTTTTGATGGCCCCCCAGAATATAACTTTAAATCAAATACTTCATTCTATATAGGCGGAACAATTGATTTTCCTATCTCTAAAAGTTTTGCTATACAACCTGGATTAACCTTAACCGGAAAAGGTGGAAAAACCGAAATTTTTGAATCAAATTTTGAGCCTAACAATCTCTTTACGTTTCAGGGTACGTATAAATTATCTACCATGTATCTTGAGGTTCCTGTTAATGCCGTGTTTAATTTTGACTTAGGTACAGGGAAAATATTCTTTGGCGCTGGTCCTTATTATGCAATCGCGATAAGTGGTGAAGCAAAAAGAACTGGGATGGCAATATCAGGTTCCATAACTACAATTTCATCAAAACAAGATTTAGAATTTGGAAGCAATAAAGATTATAAAAGAGGCGATTTTGGGTTAAATTTTTTAGCCGGTTATCAACTGAAGAGTGGATTTAACATTCATACAGGTTACGGTTTGGGGTTAACCAGTATTGATACCGACGGCTTTGATGAAACATCATTAAAAAACCGCTTGTTTTCGGTAGGTTTAGGTTTTTCTTTTTAAGAAATAGCTACAATTTAGTCTTTGCTCACCACGTTGTACATTTAAATTTGCCCAAATATTTAGTTATCTTCGGCATTTAAATTTCTATGTACGCAGTATTTAAACGCGAGTTATTCAGTTTCTTAAGTTCGATGGTTGCCTATATCACCATCGGCGTTTTTCTGTTGGTTTCGGGTCTTTTACTTTGGTTTTTTCCCGATACCTCTTTACTGGATTACGGATATGCAGATTTAGCTGGTTTTTTTAGTCTGGTTCCTTATTTGTTTATGTTTCTCATTCCAGCCATCACGATGCGCTCTTTTGCCGAAGAGAGGAGAGAAGGTACATATGAGCTACTCATTACCAGGCCCATTACGGTTTGGCAAATCGTTATCGCAAAATATTTATCTAGTTTGTTACTGGTGTTATTTTCGTTAATTCCTACCATCATTTATTATTATTCCATTTCAAAACTTGGTTTTCCGGAGGGCAATATTGATACCGGAGCAGTAATAGGTTCGTACATTGGTTTATTCTTGCTGGGCGCTGCGTTTACATCAATTGGATTGTTTGCATCCGCTCTGACCAAAAATCAAGTGATTGCTTTTGTAATTTGTGCCGCTTTATGCGCCTTTGCTTTTTTAGGTTTTGACTATTCCAGTCAACTCATTTCACTGCAAAATATAGAAGGTTTAATTTCTGGTCTGGGCATCAATCAACATTATAATTCCATTAGCAGAGGTGTTTTAGATACAAGAGATTTGATTTATTTCATCACTTTTTCGGTCTTATTTTTATTATTTACCAAGCTGGTAATTGGAGGGAAGCGATAATGGCAAAAAATAAATGGTTTAGTTTTATCGTGGTCATTATCGCTTTGCTTATTTTAAACACTGCTAGTCATTACTTTTTCCATCGATTTGATTTTACTGCTGATAAGCGTTTCACCTTAAGCGAGAAAACGAAAGCATTATTAAGCAATAACCAAAAGCCAGTAACCATAACGGTATTTTTAGATGGACAATTGCCGCCGGCTTTGAAGCGGTTGCAAGTAGGGGTGAAAGATTTATTGGCCGATTATAAGGCCTATGCTAATGCCGAAATCAAACTTAACTACGTTGATCCGCTGGCTGGACTAACTGCTGCTGAGCAGGATACAGTGATATACAACATGGCTCAGGATGGGATTGAAGCTACACGTACAGCATTAAAAACGGAAAGTGGTACAACCGAGAAAATCATCGTGCCTGCTGCGGTGATCGAGGCCGATGGGAAGCAAATGCCGGTTAAACTGCTCCAAAATTTTAATGTGGCTGGCGGCTATGAAGAAAATATCAATAGATCCATTGAAAATTTAGAATACATATTTACATCAAGTTTAAAAAAGGTTTTAAATGGTTATAATCCTCGTATTGGCTTTACAGAATCGAATGGTGAACTGACGGATTTGCAGCTGGAAGATGCAAGAGTAACTTTGGCAAATAACTACATTGTTGGTCGGGTTGATTTGAATACGATTACCAAAGAAGGCTTGGATAAATTAAATATGATGATTATCGCCAAGCCTAAAAAGCCATTTTCAGAAACTGAAAAATATAAAATCAATTATTTTGTAATGAACGGCGGTCGTGTGCTTTGGAGCATCGATCAAAATAATGCAGCACTCGAAAACCTGCGAACGCAAAACGGGCAGCTTGCCACCGCAATGGATTTGAATCTGGACGACATGTTATTTATGTATGGCGCCAGAGTGAATTATAATATCATTGCCGATCCGGCAAACAATGCAGAAATTCCGGTTTCTACAGGTGCTGTAGGTGCACAAAGCCAGATGCAACTCTATCCCTGGATTTACTATCCGATTTTACTTCCCGATACAGCGCAAACTGTAGTTAAAAAAATAGATGGCATAAAATCTGAATTTCCCAGCACTGTTGATACCATTGGAGTGAAAGGGGTAAGCAAATCCTACATTTTGGCTACATCACCATATAATAAGGTATATAACCTACCAAAGCCTTTTAGCTTACAAATGGTTGCAGCGCAGTTAGATCCGAGAGAATTTCAAAGTACACCACAAAATGTAGGTTTAATTTTGGAGGGAAGTTTCCCATCAGTATTTGCAGGCAGACCGTTGCCTCAAGGCATAAGCCAGCCTTTTACAACAGTATTGAGCAGCAAACCAGCAAAAATGATTGTGATTGGGGATGGTGATATTTTTAAAAACCAGGTTTCTGAAAAAGATGGCTCCGCGTTTCCTTTGGGTTTTGATCGTTTTTCGCAACGAACCTTTGGCAATAAAGCATTGCTACTAAATATTGTTGATTATTTTACGGATGATGATAATCTGATTAGCTTAAGAAATAAAGAAGTTAAGATTAGATTGCTGGATAAAGCCAGAATTAAACTGGAAAAAGGTAAATGGCAATTTATAAATGTGGCGGCGCCCTTGCTATTGTTAATATTCTTTGCAATTTTTCAACATTATTACCGCAAATACAAGTACGCTAAATAATTTTTATATTTTTGAAGAAGACTAATTGATATCATGAGATTTATTGTATCCACATCAACTTTATTAAAACATTTACAAACTGTGAATGGTGCCTCAAGCAGCAGTACAGTTTTACCTATACTTGAAAATTTTCTTTTTGAAATTAAAGACGGAAACTTAACGATCTCTGCTACCGATTTACAAACCAGTATGACTACTGCTTTGGCTGTAGAATCAAAAGAAGAAGGTAAAGTTGCCGTTCCATCTAAAATTTTATTAGATACGCTTAAGACTTTGCCCGATCAGCCGATTGCTTTCAATATTGATGATGCAACTTTTGCCATCGAAATTAGTGCCGGCGACGGAAAATATAAATTGAGTGGTGAAAATGGTGATGATTTCCCTAAAATTCCTGTTGTTGAAAATGCTTCTTCGGTAAATTTACCAGCTTCAGTTTTAACAGAAGCCATTACCAAAACGATTTTTGCAGTAAGTAATGATGAGTTACGTCCGGCAATGACTGGTGTTTTTTGCCAGCTTTCACAACAACACATTACTTTTGTTGCCACTGATGCGCACAAACTGGTTCGTTACCGCAGAATGGATAGCAAAGCTGATAAAGCAACATCATTCATTTTACCTAAAAAGCCTTAACATTATTAAAGGCAGCTTTGCCTTCTACAGATATTAACGTTTCTGTAGATTACAACGCAACAAGTGCTTTCTTTAAGTTTGAAAATATTAATTTGGTGTGTCGTTTAATAGACGAACGCTATCCTGATTACGAAGCAGTAATTCCTCAGAATAATCCAAATAAATTGGTTATCGACAGAGGTTTGTTTTTAAATACACTACGCCGCGTAGTTATTTTTGCCAATAAAACAACACACCAGGTAAGGTTAAAAATTAACGGGAGTGAGCTAAATATTTCTTCTGAAGATTTGGATTTCGCTAATGAAGCACATGAGCGTTTGAGTTGCCAGTATGACGGGGAAGACCTTGAAATTGGTTTTAATGCTCGTTTTTTAATAGAAATGCTTAGTAATTTAAGCGGCGATGAAGTAACATTAGAATTGTCTACACCAAATAGAGCAGGATTATTGATCCCTCAAACCAATGATGAGAACGAAGATGTATTAATGTTAGTTATGCCGGTAATGCTTAATAACAGCTACTAGTCTACTAATTTTTTAGTTGGAATATAATAAATGGCTTGGTTTTTGACCAAGCCATTTTTGTTTACCGACCAAATACATGTTTATGAATATCTTTACCAACCGCTCTATTCTTCTTTTCTTTGCCATATTTTTCATTAGTTTAAGTTCCTGTAAAAAACACGACCCTGATGTTGTAGTAAATGGTGAAGCAAAAGTTAAAATGATCAACGCTGCACAAACAGAGGCCGATCAAGATGTATTTGTTGATGGCGGAAAACGTTCTACTGCAGCATTAGCTTTTGGTCAAACAACAGATTATTTAAAAGTCGCATCTGGCAGCAGGACCATCCGGTTTATGGGTTCTGCTAATCTGGAAACAGAATCTGCACTTAATTTTACACCCTCACTCACTTATTCTACATTTCTAGTAAACGATAGAAACGGCGCCAGAGAAATTGTAAGTTATGAAGATAATTTAAGCAATACTGAAAGTGGAAAGGCAAAAATTAAACTTATTAATTTAACACCATATTTTACCACAGGCATTAACGTGAGTGTACAGGCAGGTACCCAATTTGTTAATGGTTTGCTCTTTAAGGAAGCTTCTAGTTACTTTTCAGTAGATGCTGATCTGAATTTGAGATATAACGTTGTTGGTTCTGGAAACATCAAAACCATTGATAATGCAAACTTTGTTGCAGGTAAAATTTATACCATCTGGTTTAGCGGCGCAACGGCGGCTACCCTTGAAGCGCATATTATAACTGATAATTAAATGCATCTGTTTATATGCTTTCTCTTATCTTTACGTTTTATTAGAACAGTATAATCTTTATGAAAAAGCGTAATTTTTTGAACCCCACACTACCTTTTATCCTTTTTGCAATTGTACTATTTAGTTCATGTATTAAAAACGATAATTTTATAGTTGGAGATTCGAAAGTTAGGATTTTTAATACAATAGTTTCGGATACAAGCCAGAATTTTTTCTTTAATAAAGCTTTGTTTAATAGCGTCTCTGGCATATCAGCCTTAGCTTCAAGCACGAATTCAGCTTACTTTGTAATTGAAGCAGACAAAGAATATGAAATTGATGCAAGAAATAGTATTACTGGCGTTTCTAATAGCTCAATAAAAAATGTCTTTAGCTTGGGTAAAAACTATTCCATTTATTATACACAAACAAACAACTTATCCACTACCAAACCTAAGATGATTATCTACGAGGATCTCGTACGACAAGATACTTCTAAGGCTCAAATTATGCTTATTAATTTAGGTCATACCTTAAAATCTAAAGTAAATATTGCAAGTAAAGATAGTTTGTATTCAACTTCTTTAGGATATGGAGAAAAAACAGATTATATTTCAATTAAAACTTTGAAACCAGCATCAACTTTATTTTTTAATTTAGTAGATTCTACCGGGGTCAGGGATTCAATATCTTATACAAACTTCATCAAAGGAAAGGTTTATACCATTATTATCGAAGGCGCAAAAAATGGTAAATTGAAAGAACGTTTAGTACCAAACAATTAAATTTCCATACACTTCTTATTTATCACTTCGATATTCATACTTTTGTCCAAAATATAAATTAACTACCCTTGGAATTTTTCGACTTACTTATACAATTACTCACTAATACAAAAGAAACGTTAGAAGTAATTATGCAGGAATATAAAACCTGGACATACCTCATTCTATTTCTTATCATTTTTGCAGAAACTGGTTTTGTAGTGACGCCTTTTCTACCCGGCGATTCAATGTTATTTGCTGTTGGTGCCTTAGTAGCAGGTGATGGAACAGGCTTAAATATCTGGTTCATGCTGTTCATCTTGATTGCTGCAGCTATTTTAGGCAATTCAGTGAATTATCAGTTAGGTAAATATTTTGGAATTAAAGTTTTTAAAGAAAATAATAAGATTTTAAAGCTCAAATACTATCATCAATCACACGAATATTTTGAAAAGCATGGTGCCAAAGCCATCATTTTCAGTCGCTTTTTGCCAATCATCAGAACCATTGCACCTTTCGTAGCTGGAGCAGCGAGAATGTCGTTCGGGAAATTTACCTACTATAATGTCATTGGTGGTATTGCCTGGATCAGCAGTTTGTTGTTTGCTGGTTATTTATTAGGTAAAATTCCTTTTGTAGAAAAAAACTTTGAAATATTAGTTTTGATTATCGCGGTAGGTACCTTTGTTCCGGTAATTTACGGTGCATTGAAATCCATTTTCTCAAAGAAAAAGGTTGAGGAAATTATTGAAGAGGAAATTAAGCAAGACTAGAGTTTAACAGTTTTTAAGCGCCGCACTATACAGTTAATTTACTGTTATTGTGCGGCTTTTTAATGTAGGCTAATTTAGAAAGACTTATCTAATGGGCTAAAGTTCTCTCCCGATTACAACACCGTTTTTATACTTCTTCTCTATATCTTCCTGAATCTTTTTTTCTTCGGCTGCTATATCCACTTTGATTAGGTTCTTAAGTTCTGGCTGGCCCGCATCAACCCAGGCAGAATACCAAAATGAGCCAATCTCCAATATCGCCGAACGCATTTGCCGTTCTACCATTTGATTCATTTGGTCGTGGTAAACTTTCGAATATTCTAAAGAATATTGTTTTAACACAGTATTGTTTCTTTCCGAAAAGCTGAATTTCTTATCTGTTGGGAATGATGCAGCGAGGTTAGCTTCTAAAGTCAAAACGGTATCAACCAAACTGTGGGTATGCTTTAGTATTTTCCAGGCTTCTTTTAGTGGATTTTCGATATAAATTGCTTTGCCAACAACAAAATTGTAACGGGAAGAGAAAAGTTCTGGTAGTCTGCTTTCCCAGAAAGCATGTATGCCAATCTGATTGGTAAGTTGCCCATTATGGTTAGCCGTGGTATGCAACGGAACATGTGCATCGCCAATATAGTGACCTAAATCGGCTGAATACTTTAGAATTTTAATTGAATCGCGGTTGGTAAATGCCTTAACTAAGCTAAAGTACGTACGCTGAATTTGCCAGGGAACAATGCCGTTTGCATTTAAATGCTTTTGTCCGTATTTGGCTAAAGCATCATTCCATTTCTCAGGAATGCTATCAATACTTTTCTCATAATTCTCTACATCGAGATAATGCCTTGGAGCTTCTAAAGTATCGGCATATCTGCGTTTATCAGGATCAACTGCATGTTCTGTGATGTATTTGATATTCTTTTTGTAGAAACCAATCATACCGGTTGGCAACGTAAAAACAGCTAAATTGTTGATTCTTTGATGCGCAAAGAAACCCCAGGAGGTACAGATGATGAGAGGGATGATTAACGCTATAGTAATCGTTAATCGTTTCATGTTTTATATTGGCTTATTTTAAACACCAAATTGGCTTAAGTGATGATCTAAATGTTTGTAAAACATATTATTCCATTGCGTTTTGTTAAGTTTTCCGAACGAAAGTGATTCTTTCCCATCAAAATGAACTTCACCTAATTGTTGCGTTTTGTTTAGGTAATTTATTAAACGGGTTTTTTCTTTTTCAAATTCTCTTTCATCAGCAATTAAAAAAGAGGGGGCGGTATGTAAATTCTTTTTATACGGTTTCTCACCAACTACTAAGTTTTTAATAAATGCTTTCATTAACAATTTCATAAAAAATTTTGGTTTTGGGTGAGTATTATCATAAACCATCTCGTAATTTACATTGCAGTGCGCAAGCATTTGAGAAACGTTCATCTTACCCCAAAGTTGATTGGTAGCTGGTGTTAGCTTGTTAATCCGGTTGATAACCTCACTAGTTACCTCAGGTTGAAAAATATTCTTCATTATCTTATTCTTTAATTCTTCAGCATTTTATAAGAAAACCATCCTAATAAGGCAATAATTACCGCCATTAAAGCCCAAAGCCAGGTCTTATTTTCGAATAGTGGTTTTTCTATTTTAATTGAATACGCAAGGTTTTCCTTTTGATTACCAATGGTTACAGCCGTTAAGATAGAAGGGATTTCATTTTCAAATTTCTCAATCTCGTAACTTGGTGCCGTTACGTTCTCATTTCCATAATATAGTGCATAAGTTAACGTAGGATTGTCGAAACGAGCGATAATCTCGTAAAGATTCCCTTTTAATGCTAAACCATTTAAACGTAGTGGTTTGTTATCATTGTTTTGAATGGTGATTTTAAGTTTCGATGCAATTGTATTTTGGAAGTTGAACTCCGATTTTTCTAAGGAACTTATGTTACCCTCAAAAAGTGGTGCATAATTATATTGCATCCCCTTATCTGTTTTAAAACTATCAGTTGCATATTCAATCTTTATTGGGCGAAAGAAATCGAAATGGCTTTGTGCATTCAATTTCAAATAGGATAGTGGTACAGGATTTTCAAGTGCGACATCGATAACTGTCTCTTTATCTACAGTATTGTTTTTTAGCTTAAATGTCTTGTATTTCACATCCTGATAAGTGCCTTTTACGGTATCAGTTTTATTAATTAGTGCTTCTAATAAACCAGGTTTAACAGGACTTTTTATCATCAATCGCAGATACTGATACTTTGAATCTGGAAAGCTAAGTTTTGTAAATTGATAATCAGTATCTTTGTTTTTAATCGATAAAATGCGATAATCTTTTAAAATGGTAAACCACTCGGAATTGCTATTGCTCCCCTCAAGCGTAACATCCCAATTGAAATTAGCTTCTTTAAATGCCAGATTTATTTGGTTAATTTCCGTAACATTTTTCAACTCGAAAGTATAGTAATAGCCATTAGCATTCGCACTCTCATTTACCGGTTTAAAATCAATTTCTTTAGAAATAATCTGGTCAGCTCGTTGTTTTAGCAAATATGGAACTTCCAAGGTGTCTTTGCCTTTTATACCGAAAATCCTTAAATCTTCAAATCCTGCATTTGCATTTTTGTATAGCCCGTCTGGCAACTTCATGCTATGCCATAAAGAATTAACACCAGTAATTTCTCGTTTAAATTTGTAGGCGTTGGTTTGTGCATTTGCCGTGGCAAAACAGGCGAAAAGCAAAATAAATATATTAGTTTTTAACTTCAGCATCGTCAATAATTAAATGTTTGTACTTATTGTAAAGGAAAGAGATGATGAGTAATAGCACACCTAACGACACAAAAACTATGGTTTTAGATATGGTACTTAATGAATATATATCATAAAAGAATAGCTTAATTAATGTAATGCCGAACAAAACCATCGCTCCAATCCGCAGATGTTTTTTGTTTTTCGCTAAACCCATACTGATTAAAAACAGCGAATAAATTCCCCACAGAATACTCAATCCAAGTTTATAACTGCCATTTGAATGTGAAAGCTCCAGTAAATTAATAAGTTCACTACTGATGATCCACAAAATGGAAATGTACAATAAGTAATCGAACAGGGTTTTGAAGTCTTTTTTCAACAAAGCTGACTTTTGTAATTGATAGCATTGAACAATCAATAGTGCAAAAAATGCAAATGAAATGTATCTGATTCCGATATTGAAAGAACTGATGCTAAAATATTTGCTCTCAGGGAATAGGTAATGATCGCGAAGTTCACTTAGAGTATAAAGTCCGTGGGTAAGAAAAATTACAACTGCCAATAAATTGATTACCAAATTAGCGATTGCCAAATTTTGGTTTTTTAATTTTTTAATGTTCAGATAAGTTAATACAGCGGCAAAAAACAGGGTGTATATATAGAGCCAGGCCGTTTTTAGTGTATCAATATTATAGTTGAATTCATAAGTCGCATCATCGGTTCCGATTCTCTGGTGAAGAGCGATTCTGGTAGATTGTGATAGGTAATTGAAGTATTTACAAATTTCAATTCTAAAAGTAAAATAGATAACAGCCAGTAGGATTGATGGAATTCCATAATTTAATATTTGCCTCATCCATGGCCATTCAGCTGGCTTTTCTGTTTGTACTTTATTAATATTCAACATCCAGATGAAGCTAATGATAAAAATAGAAGCGGTTAGAAAACCAACATTCAAAATCGGCATATCCTGCGGCTCTCCTCCATAATAATACCAGTTATAAATTTCCCAATCTTGTAGTAAGCTTAATAAAGCCAAAAATATTAGTGGGAAAGAAAGTTTTTCATAAATGGCGATGCCTTTTACTCTTCCAACGTAGAACAGTACAGCGGCTTCTATCGTCCAGAAAATTGTTACCCAACCACCGTCTAATTGAACAGGAACGGCCATCGTGATAAAAGTAATCACCATTGCCAAAATCAAATAGAATAAGTTTCTATCAGCAAGTTCTTTTTTATAGATAATCAGGCTCACGATGAAATGAATTACTGCGTTGGCCAATGTAAATAAGCCCAATAATTCAACACTATTTTTATTTTGCGATAGGATGAGATAACCAACTCCGTAATAAACAAAGGAGTTTAAAAGTATAATCACCACATCGCTGAAGCCAAAAATTTCTTTCTTGGTTACTTTATAAGCCAGGTTTGTAATATAAAATATAATGAAGAAAATGGTTGAAAACAGCAATGATAAGGCGAAGAAATTATTGTTGTTGCCAAGGTCGAGCCTCCAGGCTAAAAAAATCATCCATGTTAAACCAAAGGAGGCATAGAACAGCGGCTTCCAGTACTTTTTAAAACTTAAAATTAAGATGCCGCTATTGATGATGGCCATGTAGGTAAATAACACGCCTACTTTTCCTGATCCATCACTTAATAAAAAAGGAACCGCGTAGGCGCCAACCAGACCGATGTGTGCAATAATCTGTTTATTGTATTTTATCGCGGCTACAACTGTAAACGAAGTGAACACAACCATTAATACGAAAGCCAGGGCTTGTGGAATCAGTGAATAAAAATCGTAGGCTGCATAAGTAATAAAATACATGATAGCAATGGCTCCACTCACTAAAACTGCCGAAAAATTTTCGTATTTTTCTTTTAGTTTGATGGCAAAAGCCATTAACCCTGCGCCAACCGCATAACCTAAAACAATCCGTGTTAGTGGACTGATCATATCATGGTCGATGGCATATTTTGCGCCAATTGCTACACCTAAAATTAAAATCAGTATACCAATTTTGCTAATCAGGTTCTCGCCGATAAACTTTTCGAAATCAGATTTGACCATGTTTTCCCGTTTAAACCGATCTGCGAAATTACCTTGCGGTGTATTTTGAACAGGAGGAAAGGGATTTGGTACTGGCTGTGAAATATTTTGGGTTGTTACAGCCTGCGGTGGGGTATTTCTTGGAGGTGGTACGATAATTGGCTCAGAAATAGGTGCCGGAGGTGGAGTAAAGCTAGTGCCCGGCGATTGCAAGGCCTTTACTTCTTGCTTCAAAGCCTCTATTTCTGCTTCAAAACCTTGCTGCCTGAGTAATAAATTTTCCAGCTTAACTAGAAGCAGGTTCAGTCTTTCGGAATTATCCATTCTATATTTTTAGTGCGTAACTTATTTAATAAATATAGGAATGAATTTTACAAGGTTAATGAAATAATTTATTGACTAAAAATAAATGGCTCTTATTTTAAACAAATATCGTTATGGGTTTCCTCGTTTCATTACGTGAACAATGTATCTGCATTCGTTAGTGAGCACCGTATCCTTTGCAGTTAAATCAATTGGTAGGTTTTCTGGCATGTGCCAAACCAAACTGCTATAAGTGTCGCAATTGGTTTTTTCATTAAAGGTATGTTCTACTGACATGTCAATCATCCCATTAGCATGAATGCTAAAGCCACTAATTTTCCCTTTCTTAATGGATGAAAATGCGCTATCCATTTTTGGAAGAATAAAGGCCGGCATATTGTTAAAGTTGATATCATTTTGAATAAAATTGTTTTCTGCTTCGTTATCGTGTAGAAAATCAAATCTTTCAGCTCGTTCAGGATGTTCAATCTGGGCTTTTCTAAAATTAACAATCGTGTCTATATTGTCTACAATAAGATCATTTAATCTCTTATAAGCGGGTAAATCGTCGATAATTGCCTGGTTGAATTTAGTCTGTATCACCTGATCGAATTCTTTCTCCCGGTTTTGACAGGAAGAGATCACAGCAATCGAGATGATGAGTGCAATGGCGAGAACATTTTTATATTGCATGTTAATAGGAATTGGTAATGAAGTAATGAGCTGTTTGGTCAAACGTAAAAATATTAAAATGTTTCAATTACCGACTGAGATTTCTAATTTCACGATAAATTAAGAGTCAATGGAATTATCTTGCCCAATTTCTGCGGAAAGAATTAATGAAAATGTTGTGAGGATTATTGCATTTGTGGTTGCAATAATTGCAATTTGCTGCATTACATTTTCAAATTATTGGGCAATATTATTTCTTACATTCGATTTTGGAATGAGGGCATTTACCAATGGCAAATTAAGTTTGTTGAAATTTTCAGCCATTAAAATTTCAAAAGCAATGCATCTGAATCCAAAAATGACAGATTTAGCCCCTAAAAAATTTGCGGCAACCTTGGGCTTTATTTTTTGCCTATTGATTACCGCAACATTGATATTTAATTTTGCAACAGTTGCAATTATACTTACGTCGATTATGGCTGTTTTTGCTTTGCTAGAAAGTGTATTTGCTGTATGTGTGGGTTGCTACGTTTATACTTTTTTACAAATCCTGAAAAAAGATAAAGCTTAATTATTTCTTCAAAGCTTCTCTAACTTTTGGTGCAATCTGGTTTCCGAAGATTTCAATAGATTTCATCATGGCTGCGTGTGATGGTCCACCAACATCCATGTGTGCAGAAAAACGGGTTAGGCCAAAGGTTTCTTCCACCGCTAAAATTCTATCAACAGATTGATTCACATCCCCAATAATTAGAGCGCCGCCTTTCTCTATACCTGCGTTATATTGATTGCGTTGGTAGGGTGCCCAACCACGAGAGCGACCAACTCTATTCATTTGTGCCGAATAAAGTGGGTAGTAGTAATCTGCAATTTCCTGATTATTCTCTCCAAATAAAGAATGCATGTGCACACCTACTTCGAATTTATTCATATCATGGCCATAAGCCTGATACACTTTTTTATAATAATCGAAAAGCGGTTTAAATTGTACGGGTTGTCCGCCAATGATGGCAAACATTACCGGCAAACCCAATCGTCCGGCCCGTTCTACTGATTCTGGTGTACCTCCAACCGCCACCCATATTTTTAAATTATCATTTACAGCCCGTGGCAACACTTCCTGATTCACTAACTCAGGACGGAACTTACCTTTCCAGGTTATTTTAGGCGCTGCTTTGATTTTTAAAAGCAGTTCTAGTTTTTCTTCATAAAGTTCATCATAATCCTGAAGATTGTAACCGAATAAAGGAAACGACTCAATAAAACTTCCACGACCAGCCATAAGCTCTGCTCTACCATTGGAAATTAAATCAATAGTGGCGAAGTTTTGATAAAGTTTTACCGGGTCTGATGAGCTTAAAACCGAAACCGCACTGCTCAATTTAATGTTTTTGGTAACTGTCGCTGCGGCGGCTAAGATAATTTCGGGGCTAGAAACCGCATAATCTGGACGATGGTGTTCACCAATTCCATAGAAATCCAAACCAACTTCATCCATCAGTTTTATTTCTTCGATAATTTCCTGAAGCCTTTGTTGAGCGGGTTGAATTTCTCCCTTTGCATTGATTTGCAAATCGCCGAACATGCCGATACCTAATTCCATAATTGCTAAAATTTATAAAGCAAAGTTAACAGGATAGGAGAAGATAATTTTTGATGTATGGTAAGAAAAAGGATTTTAATTAGGATATCAGGAGTTTAAGATTCATGTAAGAATATAACCAGAGGAATTCAATTGTTCGGTCATCATTGCGAGGCACGAAGCAATATTTAGGCTTAGGTTTTACTTTCTAATTTTAAGATTGCTTCGTGCCTGTCAATGACAGTAAAATGCGTTGGCAGATACATCATCGGACTTCAGACTGCTGACCTCTAACTCTACTCTATCTTCTTGCCTTTCATTGCTGTAGAAATCGCTGCATCCATTACACGTTCTGCAAACGGGCGGGTAAACTCATTCAGCTCGTCTGCCTTTTTCAAAATCGTATCTTTTTCTTGGGTTGCCAAAGCTGATTTTAAAGCCTCGATATGAACTTTCGTCTTAGCAATTTCCTCAGCGGTTAAATGCTCAGCATGTTTTTCTATAAAACGTTCGGCAGTGTAAAGCAACTGCTCGCCCTCACTTCGGGCTTCAATTAACATCCGTTGCTCCACATCACTTTTAGCATGTTCAATACTATCTAAAAGCATTTTTTCTACGGTATCATCGCTTAAACCATAGCTCGGCGTAATTTCAATTTCCTGTTTCACTCCCGAACGCAATTCGATCGCCTGAACGGTTAAAATGCCATCTGCGTTTAGCAAAAAGTTAATATCAACTTTCGGCAAGCCTGCTGGCATCGCCGGAATTCCTTTTAAATCAAACTCTGCAAGCTTACGGTTTTCTTTAACCAAATCACGTTCTCCCTGGTAAACAGAAATTTTCATGTTTACCTGTCCATCAACAGAAGTGGTGTATTGGCGTCCGGCTTTGGTGGGAACTTTGCTGTTACGGGCAATAATTACATCCATTAAACCACCCATAGTTTCTATACCAAGTGAAAGCGGCGTAACATCAAGCAACAAAATATCAGAACGATTTCCAGCCAAAACATCAGCCTGAATAGCGGCACCTAATGCGACAACTTCATCAGGATTGATATTATCCTGAGGTTTTTTGCCGAAGAAATCTTCTACAGCTTGTTTCACAAAAGGCGTACGGGTAGAGCCACCAACCAAAATCACTTCATCAATATCAGAAGCAGTTAAATCGGCATCTTTTAAAGCATTTTTACAGGCCGTGATGGTTTCTTCAACTTTCGCAGAAATTAATTGTTCGAAAGTTTGGTTATCTAAAGTACACCAAATCTCGCCAACTTTTTCGTTGTATAAATTTTGGGTAGACAAAGCTTTCTTAGCGGCCTCCGCTTGTAAACGCAGCGTTTGCATCAAAATATTATCTTCAGATAATACCTTAATGTCTAAGTTGTTTTTTTCGATCCAGTGATTTAAAATCGCTCTGTCGAAATCATCACCACCTAGATAAGTATTTCCATTTGTGGCCAAAACCTCGAAAATTCCATTTTGAATCTGCAGGATAGAAACATCAAAAGTTCCTCCGCCCAAATCGTAAACGGCAATGGTTTTTTGCTGCGATGGGTCTAAACCAATTCCGTAAGCTAAACTTGCAGCCGTGGGTTCGTTTACAATACGCATTACATCTAAACCTGCAAGTTTTCCAGCATCACGTGTTGCCTGGCGCTGGCTATCGTTAAAATAGGCCGGAACAGTAATCACCGCCCTGTTAACGGGAGTTTTTAAAGCGTGTTCTGCTCTTGCTTTAAGCTCTTTTAAAATCTCTGCCGATAACTCGATTGGTGTATAAAAACGGTTTCCCGCCTGGATTTTTACCAGTGAATCCGAATCATCATCAATAATTTTGTAAGAGAAAATATCTTTATGTTCTGCTACATCTTTGTAAGAACGACCTAATAATCTTTTTACAGAAAATATGGTGTTTGATGGGTCGGTAGTTAAAAATTCTTTCGCCTCGTTACCTACAACGGTTTCATTTTGATTGTTGAAATACACCACCGATGGCACCAAAATTCCCTTGCCAGAATCGTTAATTACTTGTGGATTTTTGTCGGGATTAATGAAAGCCACCAAACTGTTTGTGGTGCCTAAATCTATTCCAACTATAATTTCTTCCTTTTGAAACGAACCTGTAGCAAGGTTAATTGATATTTTTGCCATGGGGCGAATTTACGGAGATTGTTGCAATGTTTTCAGATTGAAATGTTTTAATGTTGTAAAGAAAGTCTGAAAGTTCGGGGTTCAAAATGTGAAGAAAATAACTTAAAAACCTGAATTCCTCTTATAACTCAACAATTTTCGTTGGAAATGATTGGTTCGGTATTTCTTAGGAGGCTGTAGCCCTGCTGTACACTATAGCCGCTCCCGATTGAAAATATCGGGAGTGGGCTGCCTTTTCCATCAGGTTTATAAACAAAGACAGCGGCTTTTAGGAAAAAAAAACCCAACCCCTCGTTGAAAATAAGGAGGGGAGTTGATACAGTGCTATCAATAAATTTAGGGGAATACTGCCAAAAATTTTCAGCAAAACTTTCCTAAGTACGCATTCGGCATCAGAAAATTTGGCAGCGAAGATCAATAAATTTTGGAGTACACCAGTTCGTTTTTCTACTGAAGTAAGAAAATCCTACGAGTGAAGCACTACCTTGAATATCTCACAATCATTCACACGGCTTAGGATTGCGGATAAAAATTTATTGAATATTTGCAACAAATATTCGCAAGCCTTGATTTTTGTTTCTTTTTATCAAGAAAAAGAAAAAATCCTGTCTGGCTAAGACAAAATTATTTCTTGTTTTTCTCCTCAATCCATAACGACATATATTTTGTGCTTTGAGCCGTATGATGATTCAAAATTTGGCCAATAAAATTCTTTCGCCGATGTGCTGGTAAATCTATTTTCTCAACTAAAGAAATAAAATCATCAGAGAATTTCAAGGCTGAGTATCGTTCATTGATTATCTCAATACCATTTTGTTGGGCTAAAAACCATGCAGCTTTATCCTGATACAGCAAAACGGCTTTCTCAATAAAATTATCCAAATCATCTTCAATAAAACCGTTCCAATCCAACGGTCTTCTCATGGCCTCGGCGCCAATTGATGTAGTAACTGAGGGCGTTCCAACCTGCATGGCATCAATAAATTTACCTTTAACGCCAGCGCCAAACTGGATAGGAGCAAGTAGAATTCTATGTTGTGCTATCGTTTGTTGTGCGTTAACTGCTCTTCCCCGGATAAAAAACTTTTCGTTTTTATTGTTTAGCTGTAATACCTTTTGAGTAGCATAGGAACCGTAAATATTCAAATTTACGCCAGGAAGTTTTTTCCTGAGTGCTGGCCAGATTTTAGTCTTTAAAACCTGAACAGTATTCCAATTCGGTTCGTGCAGGAAATTACCAATAAAAACAAAATCTGCCCGGTCTTCGTAGGGAATCCAGTTTTTAACTATGTTTGTAGTGATTTCATTTTCCAGAAATGGGAGATAATAAAGCAAAGCAGAATCGATCCTGAAAGTTTCCCCAAGTATTTTCATTTCTACTTCTGAAATCACTAATGACAGATCGCAACGCAAAATAGCAGCCAGCTCCCGCTTTGCGGTATCAGAAAACAAATCGATCTCTGTTTGTTTTTTATCGCTTTGCTGGCGGGCATTTCGCAGAAAATGTAAGTCTTCGGTATCTAAAATTCTAATTGCATCCGGACATTCCTGCTGTACCCGCCAACCATATTGTTCTTCCACCATAAAGCGGTCGAACATCACAATGGATGGATTTAAAGTTTTTAAAAATGCGTTGAAGCTTTCGTCGTTCAGTTTAATTTCTTGCTCAGTAACGCCGATGTCGGAAAAATCATAACTAAAATCACTTTTAGAAGCTGCAGATGCAAAAGTGATTTGGTAACCCTTGCGCAAAAATAAATTGATCAGTTGAATCATCCGTGTTCCTGCCGCAGAGGAGGTAGGCTCGGGCCAAACCAGTCCAATGATCAATAATTTTTTTGCCGTTCTAGTCATTTTCTACAAAATAAGCGCTTTTTTTTTGTCCCACGCAGATAAATGTGATTTTCGCAGATTAAAAATCAGGTTCGCTCATCCGCTAATTCTATGGGAGTATTAAACGTATCTTAAATATTCTTAATTTTGCAGCTCAATTACAATACCACATGTTAGGATTAAAATTATTGACAGACCCACGTTGGGCAAATATTGCGGAATCAAATTTAGAAGAGATTTTATCTGACCATGCCTGGTGCGAACAAAAAGCAGCATCAAATGCCATTACCTTAATTACTCAAAATTCGGAACACCAGGATTTAGTGGATGAATTAACGGCTATAGCAATTGAAGAAATGCAGCATTTTCAAATGGTGATTGATATTATTAAACAACGGGGTTATACGCTGAGCCGCGAACGTAAGGACGATTATGTAGGGCGCCTGGTAAAGTTTAGCAAAAAAGACGGCAGTAGAAACCAGGCATTCATTGATAGATTATTGTTTGCTGCAATGATTGAGGCCAGAAGCTGCGAACGTTTTCGAGTGCTTTCTTTGAATATTAAAGACGAAGAACTGGCGAAGTTTTACCATGAGTTAATGGTTTCTGAGGCTGGTCACTATACCACCTTCCTAAATTTTGCCCGTAAGTATGCCACTGATGTTGATGTAGAAAAACGCTGGAAAGAGTGGTTGGAGTTTGAGGGCGAATTAATCCAGAGTTTCGGAACAAAAGAGGCGATACACGGCTAGATGTTGAAGGTTGTAAGTTATAGGTTGTAAGTCTGTATGCCTAATTTAATTTGTTCTATACAAACTTTTAACTTTCAACTTTTAACTTTCAACTCATTTTTATGTATATTCCACAGCCAAATCACAATATCCTGATAACTGTCAATACCTTTTTTCTGGTTATTGAGTTTTAAGAAGCTATCAAAAGCGGCATCCATATACCCAAACATTTCGCCATTGTATTTGCGCCAAAACTCTTTTTCAGTATTAAAGTCGGCCAAAACCTTTGGCAATAGCTTATCATGTAAAACTTTGTAGTCATCCGGAGATTTCATTCTGATTTCGAAAAGAATATACCTTAACATCTCATAATTGGCAGAGTATTGGTAATTCACATCGGGGCTATTGCTTGCCGTTAAATAACCTAAAAGATTGGCTTCATCTTCGTACGCAATTCCTAACTGATGCGCAATTTCATGGCAGGAAACGTAAGGTTTAACAAAATCAGGCAGATTCATGTTCATATTTGCCTCGCCTGTTAGTGGTGCGTAATAACCTTCAATTCCAATTTTGCTTATTATCCAAGAGTTTAAAACTGATTTTAAACATGGGTTTTGATAACGAAACAATGAATTTTGTTTCTCCATCAAATCATAGGCTTTCGCTGAATTGATTTCTAAATCATTAATACTGTAAGCTGGAATGTTGGTTTGCCTTAATTTTAAATGGTTGGTTTTATTAACAAAGTGATTGCCAAGTATTACCAATTCTTTTACACTATATTTTTCGTTTCCGATACCTAATGCGTCACTTATGCTCGGGCGACTGTAATTTAGGCCCCAAACCATTTTGAAAATGATGTAGAGAACTAAACAAAAGTTTAAGAATTGCAGAGGAACAATAATTCTGTGTGCGCTCTTTAAGCTTTTTCTTCTTTTAATAAACCTGATGATTCTGTAAAGTACAAAACCAATTATAAAGGCATAAACGATATCGCCAATCGCAAATGGAAAAATAGAAGAAATAAATCTTAATGATTTGG
>NZ_AJLG01000041.1 GCF_000258495.1 Pedobacter agri PB92 | reverse complement strand
GCATCTTTCGCATCTTTAAATTTTTCTACAAACTCACTTGCGCCAGAAAATGCAACCTGGTTGATGTATTTTTTAATCTCTTCGGCAGTCATACCCAAACCATTATCGCTAATGGTTATGGTTTTTGCTTCTTTATCAACCGCAACCTGCACTAAAGGCTGACCCACTTCGCCATTAAACTGACCTAATGAACCTAGTCTTTTGATTTTCTGAACCGCATCTACCGCGTTAGAAACCAACTCACGAAGAAAAATCTCGTTATCTGAGTATAAAAACTTCTTAATTATCGGGAAAATATTCTCGGTGTGTATGGAGATATTTCCTTTTTCCTGTATGCTCATATGTAAATAAATTGTTTAATTTAACTCTTGCACATCAATGCTTGTTCCAAACGATTTTATTTGCCAAAATGACAGATGGGAGCAGTTATAATGCTGGGTTCACTTATCAGTTGATACTCTCAATAGCTGAAATGTAATCTTAATTGTACAGCTGGTTACTCTATGAGATTAATAAATCCGATGAAAATTCGGACTTGAAATGACAAGAGGATAGAAATGGGGCTTATAGCAGTTTAGGTTGGTGTTTCAAAGATCAAAAAATTACTAGTTATAGCAGCTTGCATTCTTACCAGCCAGCATGGTGAATCAATAACACACAAAGTTTTGAGGAATAAAAAAAAGCCAAAAAACAATTAAGTTTTTTGGCTTGAAATATTATATGTGTTTTATTAATTTAAGAGGAAGCTTGGTTCGCTTTCTTCCAGATTAAGAATTTTGGTAATTTTTTTCAGCAATACATCCATCTGGAAAGGTTTGGATAGGAAATCATCCTGGCCATAATTTAGAGTAGTAAAGTCTTTCGCATCGTACAATCCGGAAATCAATAAAATAGGAATTTTCGAAGTACTTTCTATCGATTTCAGTTGTTCGCACAAAACCCTACCATCAATATGGCCTAAAGAAATATCAAGTAAAATCAAATCAGGATTGAATGTTTCAATTCTGTTAAAAACCTCTTCGCCATCGTTCAGTGCCGAAACCTTGAAACCGCCAATTTCGAGTATTAATTGTATGGTTTCTAAAACCTCAATGTCGTCGTCTACTACTAATATTCTCTTCATATTCTATTGCGCAATGTATGTGCCTCCAAAATTATAACAAAATGTATGTGGTTATGTTTACAATCTTAAAAATATTTTAACAATAAGTTTATAAGGCGATAATTGCCAAAATTAAATCGCCTGCCTTACAATTCCTTCTTTTTGAAGGATGAAGTTAAATAAATCATCAATTGGTTTCTGCAGGATTTTGCCTGGCTCAATTCCATTTGCCTGTAAAACTTCAACTAAAGCCTCCTGATAATAGTAAGCAATTGAACCTACAAAATGGCAAGGTACATTCTTATGTTTTGGATAATCTTTTACGTTTGTATCTACAAATTCCTGAAATCCGGTTTTTAAAATATTCTGAATAAAGGGGTGGTCCTTGTGATCGGCCATGAAACGGCTAAAACCAGCTAAATATATGTTAGGGAAAGGCTTTTGATATACATTGGTGATAATCTGCTCTTTTTCTGCGGGAAAAGTTTTTTTAAACTCAGCAGCCAGCGCAGCCGGCATTTTGTTGTATAGATACGCCAAAAGAACCTTTTTTCCGAAAAAAGTGCCAGAACCTTCGTCGCCCAAAACATAACCTAATCCATGATGACCGTCGTGAATTTTTTTACCGTCAAAATAGCAAATGTTGGACCCTGTACCTAAAATACAATTTAAACCTTCCGCATTGCCACATGTAGCGTAAACAGATCCTAAAAGATCATGGTCAACCGAAATAAAAGCGTTTGTAAAAACCGCAGATAATCCGTTTGAAACCACTTCATGCTTATCAGGAGAGGAGCAACCCGCACCAAAAAAGTAAATTTCTTTTACCTGATCGGCATATAGCATCATCGTTTCGTTTTTAGCGATCAATTTGCTAATATCTTCTTCACTTAAAAAATAAGGATTGATTCCAGGCGTATTAAATTTAAGGGTTTCGCCATTAAGATAACCCATCCAATCTGTTTTTGATGAGCCACTGTCTGCAACAAGTATCATGGAATAAATATAAAAATTAATTGGATAAATCTATATTTCCGCTGATTTCTTTGAGTGTGGTTTCAGCAATTTTAGCCTGGAACTGCATCTCAATAAATCGATTCTGTGCATCAATAGCATTACGCTGAGCCTCCCTAAGCTCTAAAGGAGCAATACTACCCAGGCGATATTTGGCCATGGTAATGTCGAGATTTTCTTTCGCAATATCTACGTTACGTTGTTCGAGCTTAATTAAATCCAGGTATGTTGCATAATTCTGGTAAGCGGTTAAAAGCTGTGAATTTACATCCAGTTTGGTTTTGCTCAAGTTTAACGTAGAGTTTTCGATATCAATTTTAGCATTCCGTTCCTGCTGCCGCTGCAAAAAACCATTAAATAAATTAAGGCTTGCGGTAACTCCATAAGTAAATCCATTGGCGGCAAAGCGCTGGTTAAAGCCTGTCGGACTTGTGCTTTTGGCTCTACTGTAACCAGAGTTTAAAATAATTGCCGGATATCTGGCGCCCTTAATAGATTTCAGATTTAAAGCTGCTATTTTTTGATTGATAAATGCATTTTGAACATTCGGGTTTTGCTGTTCAGCAATTTCTGCCTGTTTGCTAAATAATATTCCTCTATCTACATCAATGCTATCTGCAACGGTAAAGCCTGTGCCAATATCTCTAACCATTAATTGGTTTAAGCGCACCTTTGCAATCTGTAAGAAGTTTTTAACCTGAATAAAGTTTGAGGTGTCGGTATTATAATCTACCTGAGCGGTCAAAACATCGAGCTTCGAGCCGCGGCCCAGTTCTAATTTAGTTTTTGCAATATTAGTGCGCCAAACAGAAACATCAATGGCACTATCTGCAGCTATCAGTAGTTGCTGCTGTCTTACCACATCATAATATGCTGCAATCACATCCGAAACAGTAGTTAAAATGGTTAACCTGGCATTTACTTCACCTTGTTTTTGCAATTCTTTTAACCGATCGTAATTTGCAAACATGGTGAAGCCGTCAAAAATAGTCCAGTTCAAATCAGCACCGTAACTATTATTTGTACTTCTGGCTCCCCTGATCACGCGATCTTCACCGGTAACCGGCGTTTGCCTGGTATTTTGAATACTTCCACCATTGGTATAAGTACCATCAATTGTTGGCAACATGCCTGCATTTCCGATATTGGCATTATTTTTTGCGATGTCAATTTCGTTTTTACTAATTTTAATATCGTAGTTATTCTGCAATGCGATGGAAATTGCTTCCCTTAAGCTGAGTTTTTCCTGTGCAAACCCTGAAATGGATAAGCTGAATAGGAATATAGCTATTTTAAATTTCTTACTCATCTTATTCTGCTATGTGTGTTGCTTCATGTTCAAAACGATCGGCATTTTTTAGTTCTTTATTTGGTTTATAAGGTTTGGCCCAGTAGGAGTAAATTGCCGGAATTACAAAAAGGGTTAACACCAATGAAAACATTGTTCCACCCACAATTACAGTTCCCATACTCATTCTGCTTTTTGCCGCGGCACCTAACGCCATAGCAATAGGCAAAGCACCAATAGCGATGGCTAAACTCGTCATCAGAATGGGGCGTAAACGTGAAACCGATGCTTCGCGAATGGCCTCGGGGATAGCCACGCCTTTTTCTTTCAACTGATTGGCAAATTCTACTATTAAAATACCATTTTTAGTTACCAAACCAATTAACATAATGGTACCAATCTGGCTAAAGATGTTCCAGCTTTGTCCACATAACCAAAGTGATAAAAATGCCCCTGCAACGGCCATTGGTACCGTTAAAATGATAATAATCGGATCTTTGAAACTTTCAAATTGTGCTGATAAAATCAGATAAACCAATAGTAAAGCTAAACCAAAAGCAAAGAAGGTATTTGATGAACTTTCCTTAAAATCCCGTGATTCTCCACTTAAATCAGTAGAAAAGGTTTCGTCCAGTACTTTATCAGCGATTTTATCCATCGCATCGATACCATCGCCAATACTTTTACCCGGCGATAAACCAGCAGAAACTGTTGCTGAAATAAAACGGTTGTTTCGGTATAATTGTGGCGGACTGCTTTCTTCTTTTGCAGTAACTAAATTATCCAACTGAATCAGTTCTCCTTTATCGCTACGCACATAAACTGAACTTAAATCAAGCGGATCTTTACGGTCGACACGATCAAACTGGCCAATTACCTGGTATTGTTTTCCATTCATAAAGAAGTAAGAAAAACGTTGCCCGCTTAAACCTAAATTTAAAGTTTGCGCTATCGCGGATATCGAAACACCGAGGTTCTTAGCCTTATCACGATCGATAGTTAAATTAATTTCTGGTTTGTTGAATTTTAAGTTAACATCAGAAACGGTAAAAGTTGGATCTTTTGAAACCGCATCCATAAACAAAGGCACTTTCTCTCTCAGTTTTTCAAAATTTTGCGCCTGGATAATATAACTGATGGGCAAACCTCCTCTACGGCCAACGGAAATGGTTGGCTGCTGATTTACGATTACTTTTCCCTCCGTATATTTTTTGGTGATTTTAGTCAGCATATCTGCAATTTCTTTTTGCGAACGCTCACGGTCTCCGGCATCAATCAGGCCCATACGTACAAAGCCTGAGTTGGTAGAACCTGCACCTCCAAATCCTGGAGAAGTAATGGTAATATTCACATTTTTCTCCGGAACGGAATCAATTACCATCTGATTCAACTTCATGATGAATTTATCCGTTGAAGTAAATGATGCACCTTCAGGCAAGGTTGCGGTCATGTTGATCGCATTTCGATCATCATAAGGGGCTGTTTCCTTTGGTAAAAGTTTCCAAAAGAGAAATATCAATCCCATACAAACCACGATAATAGGAATCGAAAGCCAACGCCTATCTAAAAATTTGTTCAGGTTAGCTGCGTAAGCATCATTCAGCTTAATGAAGTAGGGTTCTGTCCAGTTGTAAAACCGCGAAGGTTTATGTCCGCCCTTTTTCATAAGGTATGCGTTTAACATTGGCGTTAACGTCAACGAAACAAAGGCAGAAATTAAAACGGCTGCTCCGATTACAACGCCAAACTCCCTGAATAATCGGCCCACAAAGCCTTGAAGGAAAATAACGGGTAGAAATACGGCAGCAAGTGTAATCGAAATGGAAATTACGGCGAAAAAGATTTCGTTAGAACCCTTTATAGCGGCCTCAAATGGCGACATGCCTTCTTCAACCTTTTTGAAAATATTTTCAGTAACTACAATACCATCATCAACTACCAAACCAGTAGCCAATACAATGGCCAGTAAGCTTAGTACGTTGATGGAGAAACCAAAGGCATACATTACAAAAAATGTAAATACCAACGATACCGGGATATCAATTAACGGTCTGAAAGCAATTGCCCAATCCCTAAAGAAAAGGTAGATGATTAAAATAACCAATACCAGTGATAACCCGATTGTTTCGGCAACTTCCGTAACCGATCGTTTAATAAACAAGGTATTATCCAAAGCCACCTTCAACTTAATGTCGTTTGGCATATCTGCCTTCAGCTTATCAAAGCGATTGTAAAACTCTTTACTAATATCCAGGTAATTTGCACCGGGCTGAGGAATAATGGCAACAGCAACCATGGGTTTACCTGATTCCCTTAAAACCGTTTCTTCATTTTCTGAACCCAGGGTAGCATAACCAACATCCTTCAGTTTCACCACCTGGTTGCTGTCTGATTTTAGAATCAGATTATTGAATTGATCTTCATTAACCAGCTTTCCTAAAGTTTTTACCGTTAGCTCTGTGGTTTCCCCAGTGATTTTCCCTGATGGCAATTCTACGTTTTCATTATCCAGAGCAGTCACAATATCCTGCGAGGTCAATCCATAGGCACTCAGCTTATTCGGGTCCATCCAGATCCGCATGGAATATTTCCGTTGGCCCTGAATTTGGACGCTACTTACACCAGGTATCGTTTGAATCCGATCGGCAATTACGTTTTCGGCAAAATCGCTCAATTGCAACGTATTCCGCTTATCACTTTGAATGGTCATTGAAAGGATAGGATCGGAGTTGGCATCAGCCTTACTTACCGTTGGTAAACCATCTATATCTCTTGGTAAATTTCTTGCTGCCTGCGAAACCTTATCACGAACATCATTGGTTGCTTCTTCAATATTTTTATCGAGGTTAAACTCAACTGTAATGTTGCTTGTTCCTTGATTACTGGAAGATGAAATATTCCGGATACCGTCGATGGAGTTTATTGATTTTTCCAGCGGTTCAGTAATCTGCGATTCGATAATATCAGAGTTTGCCCCAGGATAAGATGTTCTCACCGAAACTACTGTTGGATCGATAGATGGATATTCGCGAACACCAAGAAATGTGTAACCAATTATTCCGAAAAGAACAATCAGTAGGTTCATTACAATGGCAAGAACGGGTCTCTTTATACTCGTGGTGGAGATGCTCATAATTATTCTTTAACCAGGTTAACTTTTACCGGGGCATCTTTTTTCAACGCCATTGAGCCTGTAGTCAAAACCGTGTCGCCTGCTTTCAAGCCTGAGGTAATTACAATATTTTCGTCTGTTCGCGTTCCGGCTTCCACCTTAACTTCCTGTGCTTTTCCGTTTTTCTGAACATACACTATTTTTCCCTTTAACACCGGAATAATAGCCTGATTAGGAATAAGAATGGCATTTTCTAAAGTATTTAGCGCAAGTTTTATTTTGGCAAACGATCCAGGTAGTAGCGCATTGTCGGCATTTGGTGCCAAAGCCCTAATTTGCAGTGTCCTGGTAGCAGCATTAATTCCAGGTTCAAT
Organism: Pedobacter agri PB92; assembly: GCF_000258495.1. Classification (GTDB taxonomy): domain Bacteria; phylum Bacteroidota; class Bacteroidia; order Sphingobacteriales; family Sphingobacteriaceae; genus Pedobacter; species Pedobacter agri. The sequence continues at coordinate 25,492 of NZ_AJLG01000041.1, read as the reverse complement.
GGCGTAAACCTTTCCGGTATTTTGTTTTGAAGAACCATCAGTAGTAAATGTGATAGATGAACCCATTTTAATCTGCCCTGCGTATTTCTCAGGGACTGAAAAAGTTACCTTTACAGGGTTCGTACTCACCAAATTCGCAATTACTGTTGCTGGTGTTAAATATGTGCCTGCAGAAATGCTACGCAAACCAACCCGCCCTGAAAATGGTGCCCGAATGGTTGTCTTTGCCAGTTGCGCCCTGATCAATTGCGTTTGTGCTTTAAGGGAAGTTAAATCAGCAAGTGAAATATCATACTCTTCCTGGCTAATGGCACCTTTTTCTAAAAGTTGTTTTGATCTGTTTTCGGTAGTGCCGGATAATTTTTGTTTAGTCAAAGCTTCTTGTAACTGTGCCTGTATATCTCTGTCATTTACTTTTACCAACACAGCGCCTTTGCTTACGTTTGTTCCTTCGGTGAAATAAATTCCTGTTACCAAACCCGAAACCTCACTTTTTAACACCACAGATTCATTGGCGTCTATCGCTCCGGTCACTTCCAGGTCTGTATCGAAAGAGGTTGGCTTAACCACAATGCCCTCTACAACCATTGGCGCCCCTGCACCGCCGCCTTTAGCACCACCTCCTTTTGTTTGAGCACCGCCTGCTCCACCTTTACCTTCCAGTTTTTTGTTTGCGTTGATCCTGTAATATACTAAATAGGCCAAGCCAATAGCCAAAACAGCATAGATGATATACCTTTTCTTCATGTTTATATTTGTGTCGTGCTTATCTGAACGTTAAAATTAACGCCGATATTAGAGTGTAAAAATATTCAATTAGTTTAGTCCTAAATTTGTTGTATTAAGGATGTTACTTTGTAAGTCTGAAGTTAGTGGTTTGGAGTTCGCGGCAAGCCATGTAATTTATTAAAACGCTTTTTTGAATAAGTTACCCTACTTTTTGGGTAAAAGCGTACGAGTACAGTTTGTATAAATGAACTCTATCTTCCGCCGCGGATGGCCGACTTCGGACTTTTGTTCTTCTAACTCTCGACTAATTTTTCCAATTAATTCAAAAACACCGTCAATAAATATAATTTTGTAGGCAAAACACCCTTAACATGTTTATTAAAAAATCAATTTTAAGTTTAGTTTTATTACTAACGAGTATTATGGCAGCAGAGGCGCAGGTAAAAATTGCTTTTGAGGTTTCTTTTAAAGAGCCGCAGGCACATTATGCTGAAGTTCAGATGAATATTTCTGGTTTGGCAAAAGATTATGTTGACGTTAAAATGCCAGTGTGGACCCCGGGATCTTATCTGATCCGGGAATTTGAAAAAAGTGTAGAAGAATTTAAAGCTACAGCAGGCGGCAAACAGGTTAAAGTAGAAAAAGTTAGAAAAAATACCTGGAGAATATTTTCGGCAAAAGCAGCTAATATTAAAATTAACTATCGCGTTTACGCTTTTGAAATTTCAGTGCGTACGCCTTTTATTGATGATTCTCATGCGTTCTTATCACCAACCGGAATTTTTATGCATCCTGATGGAATGATTAAATCGCCAAGTACGGTTAAAATTATTCCGTTCAATACCTGGAGCAAAGTTTCAACTGGTTTGGAACCGGTTGCAGGAGAGCAGTTTACCTATAAGGCAACTGATTTCGACATCTTATATGATAGCCCTATTGAGGTTGGAAACCAGGATGTTTTCGAATTTATGGCTGCTGGTGTTCGCCATGAAGTGGCCATGTTCGGCGGGGGTAATTACGATAAAGAAAAGTTAAAAGTAGATATGGCTAAAATTGTAGAGGAAATTACTGCAGTTTATGGCGAAAATCCTAATAAGCATTACACTTTTATCGTTCATAATTTTTTACGTGGTGGCGGTGGCTTAGAGCATTTAAACTCTACTACATTAGGTGCAACCAGAAATGCTTACAATACCGAAACAGGTTACAAAGGATTTTTAGCTTTGGTAGCTCATGAATACCATCACCTATGGAATGTGAAACGTTTACGTCCGGTAGCTTTAGGTCCGTTTGATTACGATAACGAAAACTATACCACCAACCTTTGGGTGGCAGAAGGATTCACCTCGTACTACGAAAACAAGTATATGCACAGGGCTGGATTTAACGATGATGCCACATTTATAAATGATCTTGCCGGTGCAATTGGTACAGTTACCAACACACCTGGCGCTAAATACCAGTCGGCGGCGTCATCCAGCTATGATGCCTGGATTATTGGTTATCGCCCAAATGAAAATTCTAAAAATAATTCCATTTCTTACTATAGCAAAGGCGAGGTTATTGGTATTTTGATGGATTTGGAAATTATTAATGCCACAAAGGGTGCGAAAAGTTTAGATGATGTAATGAAAGCCATGTACCTGCAGTGCAAAACATTGAAACGCGGTTATACCGATGCAGAGTTTAAGGCAATGGTTGAAAAAATATCCGGAATCAGCTTCACTAACTTCTGGGCGAAGTATGTAAATGGAGTAGATGATGCAGAATACGTGAAATATTTTGGTTATGCTGGTATCGATGTAGCTACTGAAAATGCAACACCTGGCAAACCGGTAAGCGGTGCAAGCGGACAGCTGACTAACAACGGAACCATTTCGGTATCTTCCATCACCAGAAATTCTGCTGCATGGATTGCTGGTCTAAACGTTAATGACGAGATTATTTCTTTAGATGATGTAACGGTGAGTGATGCATTGGCAAACATTAGGTTAAGAAGCCCGATGTTATCGCTAGAAACTTTGCCAGTGGTGTCAAAGAAAAGTATTGGCGATGTTTTGAAATTTAAAATTAAACGCGATGGAATAGAGAAAGAGATTTCTTTAACCTTAAAAGAAAATCCAAGTGTGCGATTAAAAGCTACGATTAATGCAAATGCAACACCAGCACAAAAAGCGGTGTTCAAAAAGTGGACAGGTAAATAAACTCAGCAGTTTTGAGTCATTAGTCCTAAGTTAATAGTCAATAAAAAATCCCGCTGGAAATTTTCCAGCGGGATTTTTGCTTTTAAGCTGTTGCTTAAAAAGTATATCTGAAGCCTAAGCCAAATCTTCCTGCGTTAAAATCACTATCACCATCTCCTAGATAAAGTCTTGGTCTCCAGTCTAAAGCAATCGCTAATGGTGCACCAGAAATTTTATAATCTAAACCAACCATTGGTACTAAATAGAAGTTAGATCCGCCATCATAAAGTTGTACTGATGGTCCACCACCTAAATACCAATCTAAACCTTTAGCACCTGGAATTGAAGCATTGTATTGCAAAAATGCCTGTAAAGTAGTTGAATTACCACCAAACAAAACTTCGCCTTGTAATGCCGCACTTCTGCTAAAGTGATGTCTAACTGAAGGTCCAACTAAAGTAGCACCGTCGCCAAAATCAATACCTAAACCTAAGCCTGTTTTGTAATTCTGCGCTTTAACGCTTGTTGTTGTCAGTGCAAATAACGCAATGCATCCTAAAATTGTAAATAACTTTTTCATAATAGATTTTTAAATAAATAATGTTTTTTAATTATTTAAACAGCTTAACAACTATGGTGCCGTTTATGTTTTTACAGTCAAAATCTTATTTTTATAAAAAACAATGCTTGCATAGTAATATTGGATTTCTTAAGTTTATTCCAAATATTTTATCCCGAATAGATTTTGGTATTTTGGAAAAGAGCAAAATTTTTCGAACAAAAAACGTAAAGCATCGCACATCTTTATGTTTGATTTTTTAACTTAACCAAATAATATATTAGATATGGCTGCAGAAATCACGAGAGTCTTTGATCTATTAAGACATAATCAGCAGAATCCAAAGCAAGAGTTTATCAATGGTAAAATTAATGGCAAATGGGTTAATTATAGTACGGAACAATTTTGCGCAACTGTAGATCATTTAAGCCGAGGATTAATTAAACATGGTATACAAAAAGGTGGTCGTGTAGCGGTAATGTCGCACAACCGGCCCGAATGGAATATTGCTGATTTTGCAGCCAATCAAATCGGTGCCTACCAAATTCCCTTGTATCCTACTTTAGCTGAGCATGATATTCAGTTTATTTTAAAGGATGCTGAAATTTCAATCATTTTTGTTTCTGATCTGGATTTATATAAAAAAATAAAGCCTTGTGTTGATACCATTAATCCGGCTATAAAAATTTTCAGTTTTAGCGATATTGAAGGAGTAACCTGTTGGGAAACGCTTATTGAAGATGGTAAAAACAGTCAGGATATTAACCTGGATGATTATCGATCTAAAGTTGAGCCTGAAGACATTTTAACCCTCATTTATACATCAGGCACAACTGGTACACCAAAAGGTGTTATGTTAACACATGATAATCTGGTTGCGAATTTCGTAAACTCATCTGTTGTGATGCCTGATGGGGTGAATAAAAGCTTGAGCTTTTTGCCGCTTTCGCACATTTTTGAACGCATGATCATTTATCTTTATTTGTTTAACAAAACGAGTATTTATTATGCAGAAAGCATGGATACCATCGTTGCGGATATTCAACACGTAAAACCAAATGCATTCTCAACTGTGCCTCGTCTCCTCGAAAAAGTTTATGATAAGATCATGGAAAAAGGTAAGTCGCTTACCGGTATTAAAAGAGGGATTTTCTTTTGGTCGGTGGCTTTGGCAGAAAAATATACAACTGATGCCGGTGCGTGGTATAACTTTAAATTGGGTATTGCCCGAAAACTCGTTTTTAAAAAATGGCAGGAGGCCTTAGGCGGAGAAATTGTGGTGATTGTATCTGGAGGTGCTGCATTGAATCCGCGGTTGGCCAGAATTTTTTGGGCCGCCGGGATGCCTGTTTTTGAAGGCTATGGCTTAACAGAAACTTCGCCGGTAATTACAGTGAATCATTTTGGTGGAACCATGTTTGGTACAGTTGGTGAAGTGATTAAAGGTGTGGAAGTAAAAATTGCGCAAGATGGTGAAGTATTGACCCGAGGTCACCAGGTAATGAAAGGCTATTATAACCGCCCCGATTTAACAAAAGAAGCTATTGATGCAGAGGGTTGGTTTCACACCGGCGACATTGGTGAGTTGATAGATGGAAGATTTCTCAAAATTACAGATCGTAAAAAGGAAATGTTTAAAACGGCTGGCGGCAAATATGTTGCACCTCAAATTTTGGAGAATAAATATAAAGAGTCGATATTCATTGAACAAATAATGGTTTTAGGAGAAAACAGGAAATTTCCATCGGCCTTGATTGTTCCTAATTTTGAAACGCTTAAAACCTGGGCGGCTAAAAAAGGAATCAACTTTACAACAAATGAAGAAATTATTAAAAACGAGCAGGTTTTAGCCAAATTTAATGAAATTATCGAAGCTGCTAGCATCGATTTCGGTAAATGGGAGCAAGTAAAAAGGTTCGCATTGTTGCCTAAAGAATGGAGTATTAACGGTGGTGAACTTACACCGAAATTGAGTTTGAAAAGAAAAATAATCACCGAAAAGAATCAAGATATCATTGAAAAAATCTATAAGGATGCAGAAAATTATAAAGCCTCTAATTAAATTTAAAATCACTTCAATTTTAGTTTTTTCATTTGTTGTTTTTACCAGTTGCGTAACCGGCCAGCTTGGTAAGCGTAATAATGAAGACTTTAAAAACGGAATGGTGGTGTCGGCACATCCGGAGGCATCAAAAGTTGGCATTGAAATCCTGAAAAAAGGAGGCAATGCAGTTGATGCGGCGGTAGCGGTTCAGTTTGCTTTAGCAGTGGTTTATCCAAATGCCGGGAATATTGGTGGTGGTGGCTTCATGGTATACCGCTCGGCAAAAGGGGAAGTTAATGCACTAGATTTTCGCGAAAAAGCTTCAGCAGCAGCGAGTAGAGACATGTATTTAGATGCCGCTGGAAATCCAATTGTAGAAAAAAGCCTATATGGACATTTAGCTGCAGGCGTTCCTGGTTCGGTAGCAGGTATGGTTGAAGCGCATAAAAAATATGGCAAACTCTCATGGAAAGAGGTTGTTCAGCCTGCTATTGATTTAGCAGAAAAAGGTTTTGAAATTACAAAACGCCAGGCAAGCGAGCTAAATGGTTTACATCGCAAATTGATGGATATCAATGTGAATGGAACCGCTTTGGTTAACCTTGAGAGTACGTGGCAAGAGCGTAGTCTGTTAATACAAACAGAATTAGCCAATACTTTAAAACTTATTCAGCAAAAAGGTAGAGCCGGTTTTTACGAAGGCGCTGTTGCTGATGCTATCGTTGCCGAAATGCAGCGTGGAAAAGGTTTGATGACCAAAGAGGATTTAAAAAATTATCGGGCCGTGTGGCGCAAACCAATAACCGGAAATTATCGTGGTTATAAAGTAATTACCATGCCGCCAACTTCCAGCGGCGGTATTGCGTTAATTCAGTTGCTTCAATCTGTTGAACCTTATCCATTAAATAGGTGGGGGCACAATTCCGATTCTACGGTACAGGTTATTGTAGAGGCTGAGAGAAGAGTATATGCTGATCGGGCAACCCATTTAGGCGATCCGGATTTTTATAATGTTCCGCAAAAACAGCTTTTAAATCTGGATTATAATAAAAAACGAATGGCTGATTTTAATTGGTCAGCCGCTACGCCTAGTGATAAAGTTTTAGCAGGTGTCATCAAAGGAAAAGAAAGTGAAGAAACTACACATTTTTCCATTGTAGATCATGATGGTAATGCAGTTTCAATCACCACAACGCTTAATGGTTCTTACGGGTCGTTAGTGGCGGTTAAAGGTGCTGGATTTCTGCTTAATAATGAAATGGATGATTTTTCTGTGAAACCAGGTGCGCCGAATATGTACGGTTTGGTGGGTGGCGAAGCCAATGCCATTGCCCCAAATAAAAGAATGCTAAGCTCAATGACCCCAAGTATTGTTGAAAAAGATGGACAATTATTTATGGTTGTGGGAACTCCAGGAGGCTCAACAATTATTACGTCCGTTTTTCAGACCATCATTAACGTGATAGATTTCAACATGGATATTCAGTCTGCTGTGGCTGCAAAGAAATTTCATCATCAATGGTTACCAGATGAAGTTTATGTAGAAAAGGATGCTATTGATAGCTTAGCTGCAGAAAAATTAAAGGCAAAAGGATATAATCTTCTTTACCGTGGTCCAATTGGGAGGGTTGATGCCATTATAAAAACTAAATGGGGAAGTTATCAGGGTGGAGCCGACCCTAGGGGAGATGATTTAGCAATTGGGTATTAAATGTTAACGTGGATAAATAATTTATAATTTCGACTTTTTTGGTATAGCAATTGCATAGGGTGGTCAACAACGCTTATCAAACGTTAATTCAAAAGAATATGAAATCAAATTTATTTAAGTCCCTACCGCTAGCTTTAGCCGGGCTGTTTGCCGGTACTGCTGCAATGGCTCAAGAGCCAGCTACTCCAACTTCTACATTTAGAACTTGGTCAATTGGTGTTAATGCAGGTGCTTTAACGCCTCTTTCTCCGCTTGGTGGAAGAAACGACTTTAGTAACAACAAAACTAGTTTTGGATATGGTTTATACGTGAAAAAACAATTCACAAACTATTTTTCATTACGTTTAGATGGAACAATGGGTAAATTAAAAGGTGATAATTCTGAGCCTTTTGAAAGTGGAGTGGTAAATACAAGTACTGTTTCTGCATTTGATACTAAACTAAACTATGCTGCTAGTTTAAACGCAGTTGTAAACATGTTTAACATCGATATGTTTAGAAAAGAGGATGCATTACAATTATATACTTCGGTAGGTGCTGGTTTAGCCGGTTACAAACCAACAATTACAACTGCTGCCGGAACATCAGCTTACGCTGGAGGTAAAACCATTAGCGAACTAATTATCCCTGTAGGTGTTGGTGCAAAATTCAAAGTTTCTGACGGTATAAATATCGATTTAGGCTGGACAATCAACTTTGTTGATGGTGATAACCTTGATGGATTGTATAAAAATGGAAACAATGATAAATACAACTATGCTTACGCTGGTTTAGAATTTGCATTAGGTAAAGGAAAACAATTGGCTTTCCACAATCCTGTTGCCGCAACTTATGATGAGGCTTTAGCCGCAAAAAACACAGCTAATGCTTTAAAATCTGATCTTGATGCTCAAAAAGCTGAGAATGCTAAATTGCGTTCAGAAATGGCTGATCTATTAAAAGATACAGATGGTGATGGTGTAGCTGATAAATTGGATAAATGTCCAGGTACGCCAGCAGGTACTGTAGTTGATGGTTCTGGTTGCCCGTTAGTAGCTCCAAAACCTCAGGTAACAGTTATTACTGAAGAAGACCGTAAAGTTGTTAGCGAAGCTATCAAAAACTTGGAGTTCGACTTAGGTAAAGCAACAATCCGCTCTAAATCTTATGCTTCATTAAACAGAGTTGCTGGTTTATTGGTACAGAAAAATTTCAGCTTAAAATTAGCTGGTCATACTGATAACACAGGTTCTAAAGAATTAAACTTACGTTTATCTAAAGAAAGAGCTGAATCTGTAAAAGCTTACTTAGTTTCTCAAGGTGCTAATGCATCTCGTATTGAAGCTACAGGTTACGGAATGGGTCAGCCAATTGCAACAAATAAAACTGCAGCTGGTCGTCAGCAAAACCGCCGTGTAGAGTTTACTTTATACTAGATATTAAATTAAATATACCGAAAGCCTCCGATGAAAATCGGGGGCTTTTTTTTATTGCAAAAAATATCCGTTTGGTATTGCAATAACAAAATACATTCATTAGCTTTGTTATGCAAGCATAATAAATTACATAATGAAACAACAGCAAACCATTGATTACCATGTTAAGTTTGCATGGCAAAACATGTTTAACAAGTATAACCAAATGGCATCAAGTTTTGGGATTACTCAGGCTATTGGTTATATGTTGATTAACATTAATGATGAAGAAGGAACTGCTGTTTCGAATTTAGCCGGTTTGCTTGGTGTAAAGGCCACAAGCCTTTCACGCATGCTAAATAATATGGAAGATGCGAATCTTATTTACCGTGAAACTTCAGCTGGAGACAAGCGTTCGGTAAAAGTTTTTCTTACAGATTTTGGCAAAGAAAAGAAACAATTGGCTAAAGGTGTTGTTCGAAAATTTAATGAATATCTCGACGAGCATTTCTCGAAAAAAGAGAAAGAAACATTCATTAATTTATTGATAAAACTTAATGATATAACTGTAGCATATACTGTTGATTAACATGAAAAGAAGCATAAATAAAGTTGCTGTTCTAGGTTCGGGGATTATGGGTTCGCGTATAGCATGCCATTTCGCCAATATTGGTGTAGAGGTTTTGCTTTTGGATATCGCACCCAAAGAGCTGACGCCAGAGGAACAAGCAAAAGGATTGACTTTAGACAACCCAGCGGTAAAGAACCGGATTGTAAATACGGCTTTGCAAACGGCTGTAAAAACAAATCCCTCACCAGTTTATTCAAAAAAAGTATTGAATAAAATTAAAACCGGAAACTTCGACGACGATATGTCGAAAATTGCCGGCTTTGATTGGGTGATTGAAGTAGTTGTTGAAAATCTTGATATTAAGAAAAAAGTTTTTGAGCAGGTAGAACAGTTTCGCAAACCAGGTACATTAATTACCTCAAACACTTCTGGTATTCCAATTCATTTAATGGCAGAAGGCAGAAGTGAAGATTTTAAAGCGCATTTCTGTGGTACTCACTTTTTTAATCCGCCACGTTATTTAAAGCTGTTGGAGGTTATTCCAACGCCGCACACCAAGCCGGAAATTGTAGATTTTCTGATGCATTATGGTGATAAATTTTTAGGTAAAACCACCGTTTTATGTAAAGATACGCCTGCATTTATTGCCAATCGGGTTGGCGTTTATTCCATTATGGCGCTGCTTCACTTGGTAGAGAAACTGGATTTAACGGTAGAAGAAGTAGATAAATTTACAGGTCCTGCTTTAGGCAGACCAAAATCGGCTACTTTCCGTACTTCTGATGTGGTCGGTTTAGATACCATGATTAAAGTGGCCAAAGGACTCTACGATAATTGTCCTGATGATAAAGCACACGAGTTATTCAAACTTCCTGAGTATGTGCAAAAAATGGAGGAGAATAAATGGCTGGGCGACAAAACGAAACAGGGTTTCTATAAAAAGACTAAAACTGCTGACGGCAAAACAGAAATTCTAGCCTTAGATTTAAAAACACTTGAATATAAACCTCAGCAAAAGGTAAAATCGGCTACGCTAGAAATGACTAAACCAGTCGAAAATCTCCGTGAACGCATGAAGATTTTTGCCAAAGGAAAAGATAAGGCAGGCGAACTATTCCGTCATTCTTCCTTTGGGTTGTTTGAATATGTTTCAGACAGGATTCCGGAAATTTCTGATGAATTGTATCGCATTGATGATGCGATGCGGGCAGGCTTCGGCTGGGAACTTGGCCCTTTTGAGCTTTGGGACGCCGTTGGGGTGAAAGAGGCGATTGAGGGAATGGAGCAATATGGTAACAAAGCTGCGGCTTGGGTGCATGAAATGCTTGACGCCGGAAATACTTCATTTTACAAAGTGGAAGGCGGCGTTAAAAAATATTATGATATTCCATCTAAATCTTATAAAGCTTTACCTGGAACGGATGAGTTTATTATTTTAGATAACATCCGTGAGAATAAAACCCTTTGGAAAAATTCTGGTGTTTCGATTATCGATTTAGGTGATGGCATTCTGAATGTAGAATTCCATACCAAAATGAATACCATTGGTGGTGATGTCATTTCTGGAATTAATAAAGCCATTGATATGGCCGAGAAAGATTATCGTGGTTTGGTTATTGGTAACGACGGTGCAAACTTTTCTGCTGGTGCCAATGTGGGGATGATTTTTATGATGGCGGTAGAGCAGGAATGGGATGAATTGAATATGGCTATCAGAATGTTCCAGAATACTTCAATGCGTATCCGTTATTCTTCAATTCCGGTTGTAGTGGCACCGCACAATTTAACTTTAGGTGGCGGTTGTGAATTTAGTTTACACGCCGACCATGTACAGCTTTCTGCTGAAACTTACATGGGTTTAGTTGAATTTGGCGTAGGTGTTATTCCAGGCGGCGGCGGAACAAAAGAGTTTGCTTTACGTGCTTCTGATGAATACAAAGATGACCAGATTGTTCAGAATGCGTTGAAAGAACGTTTTTTAACGATTGGCATGGCGAAAGTTTCTACTTCTGGTTACGAGGCTTTCGAACTGGGATATCTTCAAAAAGATAAATTCTCTATTTCAATGAACCGTAATCGTTTATTGGCTGATGCAAAAGCTAAAGCGATAGAATTGGCTGAGGCCGGTTATACTAAACCAGTGCAGCGTACTGATATTAAAGTGTTGGGGAAACAAGGTTTGGGAATTGTTTATGCAGGTGCTAACAGCATGTACGCAGGCCACTTCATTTCCGAACATGATAAGAAAATCTCTGAAAAATTGGGCTATGTTATGTGCGGCGGCGATTTATCTGCTCCAACAGAAGTAAGCGAACAATATTTGTTGGATTTAGAAAGGGAAGCATTTTTATCGCTTGCAGGAGAAAGAAAATCACTCGAACGGATTCAATCAATTATAACCAAAGGAAAACCGTTGAGGAATTAATCTGAGTATCAAGATTGAAACGAATAATGGTAGAGTTTATAAGAGTTTGTCTAACCACCTCGTCATTGCGAGGCACGAAGCAATCTTAGAACTAAGAGTTTTTCTATTGCATTAAGATTGCTTCGTGCCTCGCAATGACGGCAAGAGTCAGGAAAATGCGTATAATAAAAAGATAATATTGGCTAGCGCCATAAGAAATACTAAATAAAATGGAAGCATACATTATAGCCGGATATCGTACAGCAGTGGGCAAGGCGCCCCGTGGCGTGTTCCGTTTTACAAGAGCTGATGATTTAGCTGCAGAAGTGATTAGGGCCTTAGTGGCCTCGGTTCCGAATTTAGATAAAGAACAAATTGACGATGTAATTGTGGGTAATGCGACGCCAGAGGCGGAACAGGGTTTAAATATTGCCCGGATGATTTCGCTGATGGGCCTGGATACCGATAAAGTTCCGGGTGTTACGGTGAACCGTTACTGTGCATCGGGCTTAGATACCATTGCAACTGCGGTTGCGAAAATTAAAGCCGGAATGGCCGATTGCATTATTGCGGGCGGTGTGGAAGTGATGAGTGGAATGCCTTTTGGAGGTTGGAAATTGGTGCCGAACGCAGAGGTTGCCAAAAACAATCCGGATTGGTATTGGGGCATGGGTTTAACGGCGGAAGCTGTGGCAAAAGAATATAACGTAAGTCGTGAAGACCAGGATGCATTTTCTTTAAAATCTCATGAGAAAGCGATTCATGCGATTAAAAATGGTCACTTAAAAGACGGGATTTTACCCATTACAGTAAATGAAAATTATCTGGATGAAAACCTGAAAAAGAAAACACGTTCTTATGTGGTAGATACAGACGAAGGTCCGCGAGCGGATACCACTTTAGAGAAATTGGCAAAATTGAAACCCGTTTTTGATGCGGTTGGAAGCGTGACTGCTGGAAATTCATCGCAAACATCTGATGGTGCAGCGTTTGTTTTGGTGGTTTCTGAAAAGAAAATGAAAGAGCTCAATGTTGAACCCATCGCCAGATTAGTGAGTTACGGTGTGGCAGGTGTTCCACCGAGAATTATGGGTATTGGCCCGATTGAGGCCATCCCGAAAGCATTGAAACAAGCGGGTTTAAAACAAGATGATATCGATTTAATTGAATTGAATGAAGCTTTTGCATCACAATCTTTAGCAATTATCAGAACGTTGGATTTAAACCCTGACATCATCAATGTTAATGGCGGAGCGATTGCATTAGGCCATCCGCTAGGTTGTACAGGTGCTAAGTTATCCGTACAAATGCTAAATGAACTGAAAAGACAAAACAAAAAATATGGCATGGTTACCATGTGTGTAGGTACAGGTCAAGGTGCAGCAGGGATTTTTGAGATGTTTTAGGCATATCGTCATTGCGAGGTACGAAGCAATCTTAATGCTTTGGTCTGGTAATAGCGATAGGAATAGGATTGCTTCGTGCCTCGCAATGACGACCGTAGTAGGCAAATGAAATGGCCAAAAAATAAAATTAAGCGATTACTTAATACTCGCTACTAGATACTATTAAAATGGAAACAACTGAAAAAAAGACAATTAAAGGCGGCGAATTCTTAATTAAAGAAACTGCTTATCAGGATGTGTTTATCCCTGAAGAATTTGATGAAGAGCAACAAATGATTGCGCAAACTTGTCGCGATTTTTTGGAGGCTGAGGTTTATCCAAACTTAGATAAAATTGATAAACAGGAGGACCCTGAATTGATGCCAACGCTTTTAACCAAAGCCGGCGAATTAGGTATTCTAGGAGTTTCTGTTCCAGAAGAATACGGCGGTTTTGGTAAAAACTTCAATACGTCGATGTTGGTTGCCGACGTAGTGGGCGCTGGTCACTCTTTTGCGGTGGCACTTTCGGCACATACCGGAATCGGAACCTTACCAATTCTATATTATGGTAATGAAGAGCAAAAGGCGAAGTATATTCCAAAGTTAGGTTCGGGAGAGTGGAAAGCAGCTTATTGCTTAACTGAACCAAATTCTGGTTCAGATGCAAATTCAGGAAAAACCAAAGCCGTTTTAAGTGCTGATGGCAAAAAATACATCATCAATGGTCAAAAAATGTGGATTACCAATGGTGGTTTCGCAGATATTTTTATCGTTTTTGCCAAAATTGATGATGATAAAAACCTAACAGCTTTTATTGTTGAAAAAGATTTTGGTGGGATTACCATGAATCCTGAAGAGCATAAAATGGGTATTAAAGGTTCGTCAACCCGTCAAGTTTTCTTTAACGATTGTGAGGTTCCGGTTGAGAATATGTTGAGCGATAGAGAAAATGGTTTCAAAATCGCGGTTAACATTTTAAATATTGGCCGTATAAAATTATCTGCTGCCGCAATTGGTGCTTCGAAAGCAACATTGAGCACTGCAATTAATTACTCCAACGAGCGAAGCCAGTTTGGTCGCCCAATTTCTAAATACGGTGCCATTCGTTTTAAAATTGCCGAAATGGCGTCGAAGCTTTATGCTGTTGATGCGGCAAATTACAGAGCAGGACAAAATATTGATGATACATACGACCAATTGGTTGCAGGTGGGATGGAATCTGGCAAAGCAAGATTAAAGTCTGTTGAGCAGTTTGCAGTAGAGTGTGCTATTTTAAAAGTTTGGGGTTCTGAAGCATTGGATTACACCGTTGATGAAGGCGTTCAAATTTATGGCGGAATGGGCTTTAGTGCAGATGCACCGATGGATAGAGCTTATCGCGATGCCCGTATCAACAGGATTTTTGAGGGTACAAATGAAATTAACCGTTTGCTTACGGTAGACATGATGCTTAAACGTGCCATGAAAGGCGAATTGGATTTAATGACGCCTGCCACTGCCGTTGCTGCTGAATTAATGAGCATTCCTGATTTCGGTGAAGAAGATACTACGCTATTTGCTGCCGAGAAAAAGGTGTTGGCAAACCTTAAAAAAGCAACTTTGATGGTTGCAGGTGCTGCGGTTCAAAAGTTGATGATGACTTTAAGCAAAGAACAGGAAATTCTGATGAACATTGCCGACATGGCCGGTTATGTTTATGTATTGGAATCAGCTTTGTTGAGAACTGAAAAATTGGTTTCACTACGTGGAGAAGAAGCATCAGCCGGACAATTAGATTTATTAAGAATTTATATAGTTGAGGCAGTTGATGGCATCGCTAAAGCTGGTAAAGAAGCACTTTGGGCATTTGCTGAAGGTGATGAACAACGCATGATGTTAGTTGGCTTGCGTCGTTTTACCAAAGTAGAGCCTTTTAATGTAAAAGATGCCCGTCAAAGAGTTGCCCAGCAATTAATTGAAGCAAATAAATACATCTTTTAAAAGTTAAAAAGTTTAGGGTTTAAAGGTTTAAGGTTTGGGTGTTGAACTCAAATTTTAAACCTTTTTTGTTTTAAAGTAAAAGGTTATTGATTAATTTCCTCTCGTTTGGAGTTAATGTTTTACTTTTGATAATGTTAAAATTGAAACTGCTGGCTTTTGCCCTATTATTTGTATCTGTACTATCATCATGCAAAAAAGATGAAGATTCGGAGAAACAGATCACCGAGTTTATCGCTCAAAATAAAATCAATGCTGTTAAAGATCCGTCAGGGCTTTATTATCAAATTATAAAGCCAGGATCAGGGAATTTTACTTATCCGGGTAATACCAGAATTACAATTAAATATGAAGGCAGGTTGTTAAGTGGGGAGGTATTTGATAACGGTGGTGGAACAGAACAAACCTTTATTCTATCGCAATTAATTGAAGGCTGGCAAATTGGTATTCCGAAGATTCAAAAAGGAGGAGAAATCCGACTAATTATTCCTCCAAGTCTTGGATATGGCAGTAGTGCTGCAGGTTCTATTCCTGGAAATTCCGTTTTAGATTTTACCATTCAACTTTCGAATACACAATAAAACTTTTAGCTTTTTGTTAAAATTGGTTAAAAATTGTAGCATCCGTATTAAAAGCTTATTTTTGCGGATGATGCTAAAATACAGACATATATTATTTTTGGTGTGCATTGTAAGTTTCTTTGCCGCCTGTAAAAAAGATGAGGTTGTAGAAACTTATGATCCTGAACCACAATTCAGGGCAGACACTACAGCGATAAGAGCGTTTATTAAAACAAACAATATTCCAGCCCTGAAAGATTCTTACGGTATTTTTTATCAGATATTAGAGCCAGGAACCGGTAGCGTAACCTACACAACTGCCACAAAAATTACCGCTGAGTATGAAGGGAAATTATTAAATGGAACCGTTTTCGACAGCTCAAAAGGTACTCCAGTCTCCTTTACATTAGGAGGCGTTATACCAGGTTGGCAAATTGGGATTCAAAAAATACAAAAGGGTGGTAAAATCAGATTGATTATCCCATCATATTACGCGTACGGAACAAGGTCTCCCTCGTCATCAGTGCCTGCAAATTCCATCCTTGATTTCAACATTACACTTACAGACGTTACAAACTAAATGAACAAATTTACCAAACTTAGCCTTTTAACCATCTTATTGGCTACCGTTCTTTTTTCTGCCTGCAAAAAAGAGTACGAAACGATACAGTCGATTGATGAGAATGCTATTCAGTCATATATTAAGGCCAACAATCTGAATATGACAAAGGCTTCTACTGGCTATTATTACAATATCATTACTCCCGGCAGTGGCGCTGAGATTAAAAATCCTGATTCGGTTTTTTACTCTTATACTTTTAAATTACTAAACGGCACTCAACTTACCAAGTCATCAACAGTGGTGATTCCTAGCACATTTTTAGGATATACCGATCGTTTTACTATTGGTGGAAGTTCATATGTTTTTACACCAATCAGGGAAGTATTAACAATGCTAAAAAGAGGGGGAACTGCCAGATTAATTTTACCTTCCAACATGGCTTTCGGTCGTAATGGCTTGGAATCTGTTGGCGTGGGTCCTAATGAAAATATCTTAGTGGAATTGGGTGTTTATTCTCAATCAAAAATACATCAAATTGATGAATTGCAAATGGATAACTTCCTGTCGGCCAATTCACTAACTGCAGTTAAAGATCTTTCAAGAGTGCGTTATATTGTAACGCAGCAGGGAACAGGGGCCCCTATATTTGCCACAAGTACATTATCTGTGAATTATACGGGTAGGCTTTTAACTGGAACTATATTTCAGGCATCAAGCGAACCCACTTCAATAGAATTAGCTAGTGCAATTAAAGGATGGTTAGTTCTTCAGAATTTTAAGGTAGGTACTAAAGTGAGGTTATTTATTCCTTCAGATTTAGCCTATGGACAAGCTGGGCGTTTGGATGATACAGGTTCATACTATGTTGTCCCTCCGAACTCGGTATTAGATTTCGATGTGGAAATAGTAAGCGTTACCAATTAAGATAACGCTTCTTTAAAAACTTTTAGCACCCTTTCTCGTGCAAATGTATGCTCAACTATTGGTTGGGCATATTTTTTTGTGCCATACTCTGGTACCCATTTCTTAATATATTCAAACTTAGCATCGAATCTTTTGGTTTGAAGCTCAGGGTTGAATACCCTAAAATAAGGTGCGGCATCATTACCAGATCCGGCAGCCCATTGCCATCCACCAACGTTGCTGGCCATCTCATAATCCAGTAGTTTTTCTGCAAAATAGGCTTCTCCCCATCTCCAGTCAATGAGCAGGTGTTTTGATAAAAAGCTGGCTGTAACCATACGTACGCGATTGTGCATCCAACCAATTTCATTTAGCTGACGCATACCTGCATCAACAAGCGGATAACCCGTGTTTCCCTCGCACCAGGCTTTAAACTCTTGCTCGTTATTTCTCCATTTGATTTTATCATACTGCTTCTTAAATGAATCAAAGGCAGCATAAGGAAAATGCCAAAGAATCATCATGTAAAATTCTCTCCAGGCCAGCTCTGATAGCCAAACATTTGACTTTGCTTCGATAGCATCTGCAGCTGCTTTACGTATACTTAATGTTCCAAATCTTAAATGTAAGCCAATCCGAGTCGTACTTTCCAATGCCGGAAAGTCACGCTCCTTCGCATAATCATCAAGTTTATCTTTGTAGCTGATTTTCGGGAACTCAATATTGCTTCTTTCAAATCTCATTTCTTTGAGTGTTGGAAGCTTTAAATGCCTGGTATTAAAAAAGTTTTTAAAGTATTTTTTAGTCGGGTACGGTTTGAGGTAAAAATCATTCAACTTGGCGTGCCACTGTTTATAGTAAGGAGTAAAAACTGTATAAGGGGTTTTATCAGCCTTCAGGATTTCATCTTTTTACAAAAATAACCTGGTCTTTAATGTGTGGAAGGCAATTTTTTCACTTGTTAAAAACTCAGCCATATTATCATCACGTTCCCGAGCATACGGTTCATAGTCATGATTAGTAAAAACCTCCTTCACTTCATACTCTTTCAAAATTTCCGGCCATATCTTCTCAGGCTTCCCATATTTTACCAGCAAATCTGAACCTTTCTTTTGCAATGTTTCTTTTATATCCTTAATAGTTTGGTAGATAAAAGTTACACGGGCATCATTTTTTGGTAGCTTGTCTAATATATTTTTGTCGAAAATAAAAAGCGGGATTACAGGATTGTCGCTTTTTAAAGCATGATACAATCCGGCGTTATCTTCTAAACGTAAATCGCGACGGAACCAAAAAATGTTAATGGGTTTCTTCATTAAAATTGTGATACTTGATAATAAATATTTCTCTTACTTTTTATAAAGATCAGCCAAAGCATCATCTAAATCGGTAAATCTGAATTTAAATCCCGCGTCTAAAATCTTTTGTGCTGATGTATTATTGCTCATTAAAACTGCCTCTGCTCGTTCACCCATAAGCAATTCTATTGCCTTTTTGGGAACTTTAAATGGCCAGAACGGACGATGCAAATGTTTGGCGATAGATCTGGTTAGCCCCTCGTTAGTAACGGGAAAGGGCGCACAGGCATTGTAACAGCTTTCCATCTTTAAATTTTCCAGGGCGTGGATGTACATACCAACCATATCATCAATGTGAAGCCAGGGTGTCCATTGTTTTCCGGAAGCTAAAGCAGCGCCAGCAAATAACCGGACTGATTTATCGAGTTGTGGCAGTGCGCCTCCATCATTACTGAAAACAATACCTGTTCTAAGTTTAACAATTCGCAAGCTTAACTTTTTACCCTGGTCTACCGCTTGCTCCCAAAGCTTACAACATTCGGCTAAAAAGCCGTAGCCATTTGGACTTTCTTCAATTAAGATTTCATCTCCGCAGTCTCCATAAAAGCCTACTGCAGAAGCAGAAATAAATGATTTAATTTGATGATCTGGTTTCGATCGGATGGTTTCGAAAAGTAATTGTGTTGATTTTACCCTACTGTCGATAATCTGTTTTTTGCGTTCATCCGTCCACTTTTTTTCGGCAACAGGCTCGCCAGCTAAATGGATAATGGCATCCACTCCATCGATACATGCTAAGTCAATTGTACCCTTGTAAACGTCCCATACGAAATTATTTGGATCATTAGTTTTCTTTCTCGAGAGCGTATTTACATTATATCCGTCGCTTAGCAAACGCTTTTTAAGTTCACTGCCCACTAATCCAGTTGCGCCCGTAATCAGAATCTTTTTCGCCATATTTTTAAAACACGAAAGATACGAAAGGGTTTTTTAGAAAGTAGAAAGTAGAAAGTAGAAAGTAGAAAGTAGAAGTAGAAAGTAGAAAGAGAGGGTAGGAAGTAAGTTGGCCTTAGCTAAGTGTTAAGACCAACAATGTATTTAAAGCCCTGCAATAATTTTGTTCTTTGGCGCCTTAACGGCATAACTTAATTTAATGGTTTTTGTTTCATTTGGCGCAATCTTCAACTGCCACGAAAGCATTCCGGTTTCTTTGTTCACTTCAGCGCCACTGCTTTCCAGTAATTCAATTTCGATGTCGCTTTCTGTTGACAAAGGATATTGGTCTTTTAGTGATAAATCAATTGGCTCTTTTTTGGTATTTCTAACTTTAATCAGATAGGTATAAAGTTGCTTTTTGTTGGCACCTATAAACTTTGTGCTACTAAAATCTTCCTGTTTCTCTTTGGTGATGATGATTTTTTTATCTCTGCCCATGCTTAAACTTAAGGTGTCGAGCATGTTGGCCGGATTGATGTAAGATTTTCCCGTATATGTGCCCTCGAATACAATGTTCGCATTCCCGGCTTGAAGATTTAGTTTTTCCCAATTGGTAACATCAGCTAATAAATAGGCATCGCTACTTAATTTTGGAGCTGCATAATATTTATATTTTGCGGGCACCGCATATTCTTTAAAAGAAACTGTATGCGGTTTATTGTCACTATTAATATCGTAAGGGATATCAATATTAAAAGTAACGCCTAACTGACTTTCATTAACCGAAGTGTAATTATTTATTGTTGAAGCTGATGCGGTTAAGTTTTGTTGCTTTGCTTTACCATAACCAACCATCATCACCTCATCTAGGCTTTTCTCTTCTTTAACTGTTGACAATGCAATACCTCTAATTCTTATTTGTTGTTGATAAGTTGATACAAACCATGGGTTTAAATTTGGCGCAGTAATATTGTAATTCGGGTTTCCGGTTGATAAGGAAAGCTTAACTTTTTTCCAGTCTAAACCAGTGCTCTGCGTTATTGCAGCTTTATAAATAATATCTAATGGTTTTGCAGTGCTTTCAGCCTTAATGTCATAGCTGGCTAACCAATTAGCAGCGGGCGTAACATAAGAGACATTGTAAGCGGCTTCAGTACCTTCTTTTGTCATCAACTGAAGCACCAGTTGCCCCAATTGTTGGTTAGGATTGTTTCTTAATTCAGCAATTTGTTGTTGCAAGGCGCTTAGTCGTTGGTTTTGTTTTTCTTCACTTAATGCCAAAACTGAAATTGCAGTTCGTACTTCGGCGCTTTTGTTACGATAGTATTCTGCGAGCTTTATCAGTTCTGCTACATTGGTACCATTATTGGTTCCTCCAGATTTTCGATTTTCATCCAATAGTACCAACGTTTGTTCTTCAATAATTTTGGCATTTTTGGTCTTCGTCAATTCAGTAGATACACGTTTTACGCTGTCGTTAAGTTTTTTAATCTCTGGGTTTGCATCATCAGTATTTAGAAAATCTTTATTAAATTGAACTGATAAGATCGTGACGCCGCTACTTACACCAACTTGAATTGAATTTTCATTTACCCGTCCGGAAATGTTATTGATCACAATTTCTGAAGTTCCGGAAGGAAGATTTACTTTGCGGACATGGTTGAGTTGAGCCCCATTATTGTAAACGGTTACGCCCGCCAGCACGGCCTTGGTTTTTATTTGTTGTGCAAATACACTTAGTGGGAATAGCAAAATTAGAAATCCTTTTTTCATTTATTTATTTTTATGATGTGTTGAAATAAATTTGAATAAAGGATGTACAACCGTTTCATATTCCATAACAGAATATTTTTTGTTGTATAGATGTAAAGAAATAACCAGCTTTTTGATGCGGAGAAAAAATAAGATAAATTTGTAATTGCGTTCTTCATACCCTTTTCGAAAATAAAGATGTCCAAAAAAATTTTAGTCTGGTTTAGAAATGATCTTCGTCTGCATGATAATGAAATGCTAGTGGAGGCTATTTCCAAATCTGATTCAATTTTGCCGGTTTATATTTTAGATCCCCGATCATTTGGCGAAACAAAATATGGAACACTTAAAACAGGCAATATCAGGGCGCAGTTTATTCTGGAAAGCGTTTTAGGGCTTCGGGCATCATTGAAGCAAATCGGAGGAAACTTACTTATTGCAGAAGGAAATCCTGAAGACATTATCCCCAGTTTAGTTCAGGAATACGAAATTACCGAAGTTTATCACCACCGGGAAGTTGCAAGAGAAGAAACGCATGTTTCAACACTTGTAGAAAATGCTTTATGGAAACTCCGTGTTAACTTAAAACATTTCATTGGCCATACCTTATACAATAAAGAAGATTTACCTTTTCCAATAAAAGATATTCCTGATGCATTTAACCAGTTTAAGAAAAAGATTGAGCGAGATTCTATTATCAAACCCTGCTTTTTAGCTCCCGATCGCATCAACGTTGCCGAAGTAATTGATTGGGGAACACTTTCCTCCTTAGAAGAGTTGCATCTTTCGCCGCAACAGAAAGATCAGCGTGCTGATTTTGAATTTACCGGCGGCGAAGCGGAAGGTTTGGTACATCTTCAGAAAGTGATTGTAGCGATGCAACAGGCCGCCACTGCTAAAAATTTAATTCTTGTATCTAAACTTTCGGCCTGGCTTGCCATGGGTAGTCTTTCGCCGAGAAAAGTTTACTGGGAAATTAAAAAAATGGAAGGTGTTCCAAATACAAAAGCCATGTTTAATCACATATTACTAGGCTTATTGTGGAGAGACTATTTTCGTTTCATGTTTAAAAAATATGGCAATACCTTCTTCAGTCCTAATGGTTTCGGAAGCCAGGGTTTGGTTGATGCCGAGAATGAGCAGGAGAATTTCAGTAAATGGAAAACCGGGCAAACGGGTTTTGCAGTGGTTGATGCCGTGATGACTGAATTGAACCAAACCGGTTTTATTTCAAACATTGCCCGTCAAACGGCAGCGCTTTATTTAATTAATAACCTCGAAGTGAGCTGGGTTTTGGGAGCTGCGTATTTTGAAGAAAAATTAATCGACTATAATCCTGCAAGCAATTGGGGCAACTGGGCAAATGTTGCTGGCGTCGGAAACGATCAAAAATCTAAAAGTGTTTTTGATTTGGATAAAAACATCAAAAATTTAGATCCCAAAGGAAATTACGCACTCACCTGGGCTTCTTAAAAAAAGAATATCCGATTGAATTTGCAAATTATTTCTGAGGATAGGCGATCTTAAATCATTTGACCATAATTAAATTGAGTCATTCCGTTAATACTGGCTTGTGTTTTGCTCTAGCTTTCGATAAATCTTTCTCTTCTGTCAGATGAATTATTTCTACTGAAAGTCAGAATGTTTCTAAATATATTTTTTTGTGCAATTAATCCAGTTTTTTACCATTTATATAAGGTAAAATTCTAATTTTGTAACGCTTATAGTAAACAGTTAATAATGGGTAGTTTATCTTATCTTAGTGGCGAAAACGCCGAATATATAGATTCTTTATATCAGTCGTATCAGCAAGATCCTGAATCAGTTGAGTTTGGTTGGCAGAAGTTTTTTGAGGGTTTCGATTTCGGAAGAAGTGCAGAAGCACCGGCAGTAACGGCTGAAACTCCGGAACAATTTTTAAAAGAGGTTAGTGTTTTAAATTTGATCGACGGTTACAGAAGTCGCGGTCATTTATTTACACATACCAATCCTGTTCGTGAAAGACGTAAACATCAACCAAGTTTAGAGCTATCTAATTTCGGTTTGTCTGATGCAGATTTAGAAACAGTTTTCAATTCTGGCGTTGAAATCGGAATTGGCGCAGCAAAATTGAAAGATATCGTTGCGTTTTTAAAACAAACTTACACCAGCTCTATCGGAGCAGAATATAAATTTTTACGTACGCCTGAAGTGTTGAACTGGATTCAACAAAAAATGGAAAGTGCACGTAATACGCCCAACTTCTCTATCGACGAAAAGAAACGCATTTTAAGAAAACTAAATGAAGCAGTAAGTTTCGAAAATTTCTTAGGGACGAAATTTTTAGGCCAAAAACGTTTCTCTTTAGAGGGAGCGGAAGCCTTAATTCCTGCGTTAGACTCGGTAATTGAAAAAGGTGCAGATTTAGGAATTGAAGAATTTGTAATTGGTATGGCACACCGCGGTCGTTTGAACGTGTTGGCAAATATCATGCAGAAAACTTATAAGGATATTTTTGCTGAATTCGAAGGCAAAAGCTATAACCCAGATACTCCATTTGGTGGCGACGTAAAATATCACTTAGGGTATTCAACTGATGTAACTACAGTTGCTGGTAAAAGTGTTCACTTAAGCCTTTGTCCTAATCCGTCACACCTGGAAACAGTTGATGGGGTGGTGGAAGGTATGAGCCGTTCAAAAATCGATTTCAAATACGGCGGCGACAATAGCCGTTTAGCTCCGATCCTAATTCACGGTGATGCTTCGGTTGCTGGACAAGGTATTGTTTACGAAGTGATTCAAATGGCAGGTTTGGAAGGTTATAAAACCGGTGGAACGATTCACCTGGTGATTAATAACCAAATTGGCTTTACTACTAATTACAAAGATGCCCGGACCAGTACTTACTGTACAGATATCGCAAAAGTAACCTTATCACCGGTTTTCCACGTAAATGGAGATGATCCTGAGGCCTTGGTTTACGCCATCAATTTGGCAATGGAATATCGCCAGAAATATAAAAACGATGTTTTCATCGATATTTTATGTTACCGCCGTTTCGGGCACAATGAGTCTGATGAACCTAAATTCACGCAGCCTTTATTGTATAAAACTATTGAAAAACACCCTAATCCAAGGGAAATTTATATCGATCAATTAACCAAAGAAGGTAAATTGGAAGCGGGCTTGGCGAAAGAGATGGAAAAAGATTTCCGTGGCATTTTGCAAGAACGTTTAAATGAAGCTAAAGAATTTGTTGCAGGTAATGCTGAAATTAAATTTGGTGGTGCCTGGGCAGATTTACGTATGGCTACTCCGAAAGATTTCGAAAAATCTCCGGTTACGGCAGTTAAAAAAGCTACATTATTGGAAATTGGTAAACGCATTACCACGTTACCGTCAAATAAAAAGTTCTTCAAAAAAATTGAAAAATTATTTGCTGAACGTACTAAAATGGTTAACGAAACCAATGTTTTCGATTGGGCAATGGGTGAGCAATTGGCTTATGGTACTTTGTTATCAGAAGGCAAACGTGTTCGTTTAAGTGGTCAGGATGTTGAACGTGGTACTTTTTCACATCGCCATGCGGTATTAACTTTAGAAGATAGTGAAGAAGAATATGTACCATTAGCTAATATTTCCGATCAACAGGCACAGTTCGATATTTACAATTCACATTTATCAGAATATGGTGTCCTAGGTTTTGAATACGGTTATGCGATGGCTAATCCAAACGCTTTAACCATCTGGGAAGCACAATTTGGTGATTTCTTCAATGGAGCACAAATTGTTGTCGATCAATATATTGCAAGTGCTGAAACCAAATGGCAACGTGAAAACGGTTTGGTCATGTTATTGCCTCACGGTTACGAAGGTCAGGGACCAGAGCACTCATCGGCACGTATCGAACGTTTTATGGAGCTTTGTGCAGATTATAACATGCAAGTTGTAAACTGTACTACACCTGCAAACTTCTTCCATGTTTTACGCCGTCAGTTTAAACGCGATTTCCGTAAACCATTAGTAGTATTTTCTCCAAAAAGTTTATTACGTCACCCGGCCTGTGTTTCTAAACTAGATGAATTTACAGAAGGTGGTTTTAAAGAGGTAATTGATGATACAAACGCAAAACCTGCTGATATTACCCGTATCGTTTTCTGTAGTGGTAAAATTTACTATGAATTGCTGGAGAAACAACAAGCAGATAAAGTTAAGCATGTAGCATTGGTTCGTGTGGAACAACTTTATCCAACACCAGTTGATCAGATGGAGGCAATAAAGAAGAAATATAAAAATGCCGACGAAATCTTCTGGGTACAGGAAGAACCAGAAAACATGGGCGCATGGCCTTATTTATTCCGCCGACTTTACAAAACCGAACTTAAAGGTATTGATGTAATCTCAAGAAAAGAAAGCAGCAGTACGGCAACCGGTTTTGCAAAACAACATGCAAACCAGCAAGCTTACATTTTGGCAAAAGCTTTAGAGCTTCCTGTTAAACAAGAGGAAGTAAAAGAAGCCACTAAAAAGGCAGTGTGTACGT